>DAOPYP010000008.1:0-30035 GCA_035352975.1 Oscillospiraceae bacterium | reverse complement strand
TTTTAAGCATGAACAGACTTGCCGATATGACGATTGTCGGAATAGGCTGTCTTGACGAGAATGCAACCGTCGTAAAGGAAGGGAAGCTCACATCGGCGGATCTTGTCGTCCTCGAAAAAAGCGGCGCAGTCGGCGACGTTATCGGACACTTTATCGACCGGAACGGAAATCAGGTTGAAGCGCCTGTTCATGAAAAGCTTATAAGCACCTCCCTTGAAAGCTTAAAGGAATTTAAAAACGTAGTCGGCGTTGCGGGCGGATATGAAAAGCGCTGTGCAATAAATGCCGCTTTAAAAACGAATATCATAAATACGCTTATCACCGATGAGGAAACGGCAAGGGCGTTATTGAAAATTAAAAATTAATTTCAGCATAGCCTCTTATGACAAAAATCGACACACTATTATTATGTAACATTATTCTTTAACAGGGAGGAAATACAAATGAAAAAATATCTTATGGCGATAGATGCGGGAACGGGAAGCGTAAGAGCGGTTCTTTTTGACCTTGACGGAAATCAGCTCGGCTGTTCGCAGAAGGAATGGGAGCATAAATCCGACCCGCGCTATCCCGGCTCGATGGACTTTGACTGGGTTTATAACTGGGAGCTTGCCTCAAACTGCATACGCTCGGTTTTAAAGGAAACAAACATTGATTCCTCCGAAATTGCGGCAATATCCACGACCTGTATGCGTGAGGGAATTGTGCTTTACGGTGAGGATAAAAAGGAAATCTGGGCTTGTGCAAACGTTGACGCAAGAGCGGGCGACGAGGTTGCCGAGCTTATAAACAAATCGGCAGAGCTTGAGCGTGAAATTTACGCCGAATCGGGACAAACCTTTGCTCTCGGTGCTCTCCCCCGCATTTTGTGGGTTAAAAACAAGCTCCCAAACGTATATGAAAAGGTATCGACGGTTTCGATGTTCAACGACTGGCTTATCTATAAGCTTTCGGGAACGCTTGTTTCCGAGCCGAGCAACGCCTGCACAACAGGCATATTCAATCTTGAAAAACGTGGCTGGAGTCCTGAAATTGCCGAAAAATGCGGACTTAAGGCTGATATATTCCCGCCCGTCGCCGAAAGCGGAACTGTTGCCGCTAAGGTGAACGCCGAATGCGCCGCAGAAACCGGACTTTTTGAGGGAACACCGATAGTTGCGGGCGGCGGCGACGCACAGCTTGGCTGTATCGGCGTGGGCGTAACTGAAAAAGGACAAGCCGCCGTATTCGGCGGGAGCTTCTGGCAGTATGAATTCAATACCGATTCGCCCCTTACCGACAAGGACTGCCGTGTAAGAGTGAACTGTCACGCACTTCCCGGACTGTGGCAGTACGAAGCGCTTGCATTTTACCCCGGGCTTATTATGAGATGGTACCGCGACGCCTTCTGTCAGCTTGAAAAGGCTGAGGGGGAAAAGCTTAACAAGGACCCATATTATCTTCTTGACAAAGAGGCGGAAAAAATCCCTGCCGGATGCTACGGAATGATGTGCACTTTTTCCGACATCATGAACTATATCTGCTGGAAGCACGCCGCCCCGACCTTCACAAATTTTTCGCTTGACGCTGAAAAATTCAACCGTTATACCTTTTACAGGGCAATAATGGAGAACAGCTGTCTTATCACCCGCGGAAACATTGAGCTGGTTAAAGAAGTTACGGGGAATATGCCCGAGCGCATTATTTTTGCATCGGGCGCCTCAAAAAGCCCGCTATGGTGCCAGATATTATCCAACGTTTTAGGGCTTCCCGTTGCGGTGCCCAAGGTTAAGGAGGCAACCGCACTCGGCGCTGCCGTCCTTGCCGGAACAGCCGTCGGAGTTTATAAGGACGCGGTCTCGGCAGTTTCCCGAATTGCAAAAATCGAAAGAGAATATCAGCCGAACTTTGAAAACAAGAAAATTTATGACGAGCTTTACGAAAAATGGCGTAAGGTTTATGAAGCGCAGCTTCTTCTTTCCGACAAAAAAATTACGGGGAATATGTGGATTGCCCCGGGACTTTAAGAATTTCAGACGGAGGGAAAATATTCTGCGTGAATCCCCCCGTTTTAACACGCTGACGCAGCGGCAGATAAGGAATATACCATGTTTTTAATTGATGAAAAGGATTATGAATACCGCTTCGGTGACAGCGGCCCTAAATATTTGATAAGAGGACCGCGTATTAATTTCGGACTTGTACGCTTAAAGGCGGGCGAAGATTTTGACCCGCATATCCATAAGGTTATGGAAGAAAACTTTTACTGTCTTGAGGGGACGGTTGAGGTTTATGTTGACGGAACCCCCCACACGCTCACACCGGGGAAATTCATTCACGTTGAGCCTAACGAGGCACACTATTTAATAAATATCTCTGACAAGCCTGTTTTATGCGCATTCTCACTCGGCCCCTCTATGGAGGACGACAAGTATGTTGTCGATAAGCCTGAAATGCTGAAATAACGGTACGGAGGTAAAAATGAAAACTTTAAATGCAAAACCGATTAATGTATCTGACTTTCTCCCTTACGGCTTTATTGCGGATATTTCCTCACCTGAAAATGCTTATGCGCTCGGCGAATACCCCTGCGCTTTCAGCAGAGATATGGTGACAATGCCGTTTACAGACTGCTCCGCCCCCGCTTTCGGCTCGCTTAAAACAGGAAAACGCCCTCTTATCATAGAGGACGTCGAGTATCATTCAAAGGGCTATGAGGCAATGCTTCCGCTTGACGATGACATGGTTATTCATGTCGGCCCCGCGAACGGCGGACAGGTTGAAACCGACAAGCTTGAGGCGTTCATTCTTCCCCGCGGAACAATGGTCGTATTAAAGCCCGGAACCTGGCACGGAGCACCCTATCCGATAAATAATGACGGAACGGTGCTGATATGCCTCCCCGAAAGAACTTATATAAACGACACGGTAAAATACATTCTAAAAGACAGCGACAAGCTTGAAATTACGCTTTGATAAACAATTCAACAATAACGGAGGCTTATGAACAAATTACTTTCAGTTGCTGAAATGGTGCTTCCTGTTCTCGTGATGATAGGAATAGGAAGTCTGGCAAGGAAAACAAAAATCATCGACAAGAGCGGGCTTGACGGGCTTAAGGCGGTAATATCGAGAATAACCATTCCCGTCGTGCTTTTTCTGGCTTTTTACAGCGTCGAATACAGCCTTAAATCTGTACTTCTTCTTTTCGTGATTTATTTAGCGAATGTTCTTGCATTAGGCTTAGGCTATTTAACACGGCGCTTTGTCGGGGAAAATCATAAGCTTATGCCCTATCTGATTTCGGGTTATGAGGCGGGAATGCTCGGATATGCGTTGTTCACGCTTTTATGCGGGGCGGAAAACCGCCATTACTTCGCCTCAGTCGATATTGGACAGACAATTTTTGTCTATACAATTTATCTCGCCGCACTAACCTCAGAAACGGGCGGGAAGCCGACCTTAAAAGGCATAACGGTGAATATGTTCACAAACCCCGCATTTCTGGGCGCAATCTTCGGTATGATTTTTGGAATTTTCGGGCTGGGTAAGCTAATAAACAGCAGTCCCTTTTCGGCAATATTCCGCTCCGTTCTGGATTTCATAACCACCCCGACTGCCGCGGTAATACTTATAATTATCGGCTATGAGCTTTCGCTTAAGGTAAAGCTTATAAAGCCTGTGCTTAAAACAATTATTTTGAGATTAGTCGTTATGGGCGCGCTTTTAGCTGTATGCGCGGGAATAGTGTTCCTTATTATCCCGTTTAACAAAACACTTTTAATGGCGATGATTCTGATGTTCTCTCTCCCCGCACCGTTTATTATTCCGCTTTATGCAAATGTCGAGAGCGAGGCGGATTATATTTCGACAACGCTTTCGCTTAACACGGTCGTGACAATTGCAATATTCACGATACTTGCGTTTATTGTGGTTTAAAAGATTTTTTCATATTCCTTAAAATATTAAAATCCGCCTGCTCCGTTTTTTACGGAACAGGCGGCTTTGTGTCATTTAAGCTTAAATTTATCTGTCGACGGAATTATTTGTCCGTTAGAGTTTTCATGATAAGTTGTGACAGAATATGTATCATCGCTTTCATCGTAATCAAATTTATAATCATAGTTATGGTCGAGAATGGCTGCCATTGCTACTTTTTTAGCAAAAACCCCATGTACATCACATACATATAAATATTCACCATAAGAATGCTCCTCCCATATCAGTGTTACATTTTTATCGTTCGGGAGATTAACATCCTCATAGGATGAACTGATGGGGATTGATGATATTGAAAAAGCGGCAGTGCCTATTAGCATTATTGAAGAAATAATAATCAATGCAATAAATTGTGAGGTGTATTTACTTTTATTTCTCTTGCAGGCAACAAGGTTTATAATTATGCCAATTAATGTGAGCATAAGAAATAAAAATATTATAAAGAAATGGTTGAGAATTTTTTCTCCGATAAGTATTTCCCAATCGTTACTTACCATTATCATCCATATTACAAACAATGTCATATATAAAAGGGAACTGATAATAAAAACCGCAGAGCCTCTTTTATAAAGCTTATCTGAAAATACCGGGTCTTTTTCCGTACCGTAGCCCATTTTGTCACCTCATAAAAAAGTTATTTTCATAATCATACCACTATATAATGAAAAAATCAACCAGAATTATGTAGCAGGCTGCTTTGTGTCAGCAATTAAAACATATGATGAATTTTGTCAGGAAAGCGCATTGTTCACAGAAAATTAGCAATTTTATCAAATTATTATGATATAATTTAACTGAAATATTAACTTGACAACAAATTAACATAAATTGAGGATATTTTATGAAAATCATGGCAATAAAAACAAAAATGTCGGTTTCTGTACTTGTTGTATCAATACTATGTTCACTTATGATAGGCTTTTTTATGTACATAAGCTATAAAAACAGCCTCACAGAATATACTGGAGAAAAGGCGCTCGGCATTGCAAGTACAGTCAGCGTAAATATCGACGGAGACCTTGTGAAAAAATATGACAAAACGGGCGAAAAGGACGAAAATTACGACGGCTTCAGAGATTATTTAAGCAAGGTCAAGGAAGAAACAGGCCTTACATACATTTATATAATGACAGATGCGGGCGAAAATTATAAATATATCGCTGAAGGTATTTTCGGCGAAGAAACTGCCTCCAAACTTAACGATACTGATTCTAAAGACACATACGGAAGTGAACCTGCAGCTGCTCTTTCCGAAGGAAAACCGGTCTACTCCGAAATATATTCAAACGGCGAATGGGGCGACCTTATTTCCGCATTTGCCCCGATTTATGACTCAAACGGTCAGATTGCCGGTGTTCTGGGGCTTGACATAAGTGCGGATTCCGTTAAAAAAAGCATGATGAATTATCTTCCCATACTTCTGGGGGGAATGCTTTTATCGTGCGCGGTTTATTTTGTTCTGATTAATATTCTTGTCAATAAAATGATTGTCCGCCCTATTAAGGAGCTTGAAAGCACGGCGATAAATCTTTCGGAGGGCAATTTTAACGTCAACCTTTCTTCCGAATATCTTGACAAAAATGACGAAATAGGCAACCTTTCAAGGGCGTATCATAAAATGTCCTCAAATATGAAAAGTATTACCGATGATATTTCCTATGTTCTGTCCGAAATGGCTGCATTTAATCTTGCGGCTGCGTCAGGGGTCGAATATTACGGCGATTTCAGACCTATCGAGGAATCTATAATCAAAATTTCTGATGAGCTTAACGCCGCACTTTCTTCAATAACAAAGGCTACGGAGCAGGTTAAAATCGGCTCGGGACAGGTTTCAGGCGGCGCACAGGTGCTGTCCTCGGGTGCGGCTGAGCAGGCGGCGGCGATAGAAGAACTTTCCGCAACAATTTCAGAGGTACATAAACAGGCAAACGACAATTCCGAAAATGTTTCGCTTGCAAAAGCTTATGTCGGAGAGGCGGAGAGCGGCGTTCTCGAAAGCAACGAGCAGATGAACAGAATGCTTTCGGCAATGAGCGATATTGAGCATTCGTCAAACGAAATTTCAAAGATAATAAAGGTTATCGACGATATAGCGTTCCAGACAAATATTCTTGCGCTTAATGCGGCTGTCGAGGCGGCGAGAGCGGGGGCGGCGGGAAAAGGCTTTGCCGTCGTTGCGGAGGAAGTGCGAAATCTTGCTTCAAAAAGCGCCGAGGCGGCAAAACAGACAACTGCGCTTATTGAGAATTCCATAAACCTTGTCAGGACAGGTTCCGAAATAGCCGAAAAGACTGCGGCGGCGTTAGCCGAAGTCGGTGAGAAAACTAATCTTGTTTCGGGAACGATGGAGGAAATTGCACAGTCGTCAACTGCACAGGCTTCTTCAATCGAGCAAATAAATATCGGTGTCGGACAGATTTCTGACGTCGTTCAGGCGAATTCCGCAACGGCAGAAGAAAGTGCGGCAATAAGCGAGGAGCTTTCCGGTCAGGCTAATATGCTGAGAGCCGAAATAGGTAAATTCAGGCTAAGATAAATAGTGTAAATTTAATCATAAGAGGTGACAAAAGTGAACGGTCAGCAATGTGATTTAGAGAACAGCGCTGTTCTTTTGTCCGGGATTTTATCCGAGAGTGAAGTCTTAAGGATTATCGACGAATTCCCCTACCCCATTCACATTTATACGCCCGACGGTACATCTGTTTTTATAAACCGCGCCTTTATAAAGGAATTTCATATTCCCGACCCGCAGAAAATTCAAGGGCATTATAATATTTTCAAAGATAAAATGATGGAAATCGGCGGAATAAACGAGGCAATTATTAAAGCCTTTTCGGGGGAAAGCATCTTTTTAAAAAATATAAAAGCACCTCTTGAATATATAAATGAAATGCACAATATTGTCGATTCCGATATTGAGGCTATGTATCAGGATATAACGGCGTTTTCGGTAAAAAATGAAGACCTGAGCCTGAAATATATCGTGGTTATGATGATAACTAAATACAGCTATTCGGGGAAAAATGAAATTTCAAAGGCAAAGGAATATATTTTAAATCATTGCCATGAAAAATTTGTTCTTTTGGATGTTGCGAAAAATTCGGGCTTTTCCTCTTCATATTTTTCAAGACTTTTTAAAAAGCACTGTGAGATTACTCCGCATGAATTTTATATGGACTGTAAAATCAAAAAAATCAGAGAACAGCTAATAAATTCGAAAATTTCGGTTTCGGAGGCGTTTTCAAGATGCGGGGCAGATTATAACGGGAGCATGGCTAAGGCGTTCAGAAAAATTACGGGAATGTCGCCGAGCGAATACAGAAAGAAATATTCAAAGTAAAAATATCGTTACCTCAACAAGTTTGTGTTTATCTCGACAGTTCAATTTGTGTTAAAATAATTCCCAAATAATTTTGAGGGAATTATTAGCAAATAACGGTTGTGTTTATACTGTTTATATGATATAATACATCAAATAATGGCATTGAGAGGAAAAGTATAATGAGTGATAATACTTTAGACAAAAAAGCTAACAAAAAGATTTTAAAAAGAATAATCATTGTTTTAATTCTTATTATTATAATAGCTCTAATCCTTTTGAATGCACTCAACGGTATGGTTGGGTTAACAGCTTACTCACGGCTTGAAGCCCTCAATTCCAAGGCAAAATATGTTTATCAATGCGCAGATAATTATATTTTATTCGAAAATATTAAAGACGATTTTACAATAACTGGCTATGATTTAAGCGAAAAAAGAATTACTTATTGGGCTGTTATTATTGAAAACAAAAAAATAAAGTATACACTTTTTAGTAATAATAAAATTGATAAAGATGAAATTAATATACCGGATAAGGAAACTCAAATAAAAAAGCTTTCTAATATTTTTACAGATAGTAATGCCATCGGTTATTATTGCCCTAACACAAAATAAAAAATAGAAATTGCTATTTAAAAGGAGCATTGCTCTAATATTGGATTATTGAAGAGATACGAAGCACTGTTTATCAGAGCAATATTTCTACTGAATATATCAATTTTTTAACTATGAAATTTCAAAAAATACGTTATCATTAATTAGTGATATCGTATTTTTTATTTGAGGAGGAAGATATATGAAATCAAAAAAAATCGCCATTGCATTGGCTGTGCTTTCACTTTCGCTTCTTTGCGCATGCGGAAATAATAATGGATCATCTGAGTCTAAAATTTCAGTATCAAACAGCGACGTATCGGCTGAAGCAGTAACCGGTGAAGGGCAAACCCTTGAATGGCCAAAGGAGCTTAAGGACGTCATTGACAGTCCCGATGGAAAAATCATTTACGTTGCAAAGGATAATGTCGAGGGCGGATATTCGGTTGTATTTTCAGAAATGGAGCTTGACACCGCAAAGAAATTCATTTCAGACCTTAAAGAAAAGGGATATAAAGCCGCATTGGACACAGAAGACATTGACGGACTATATTTCTTAGGGCAGGATGCTTCAAATAATTCGGTAACATTTTCATACAATCTGACAGCTAAGGAAGCGGCATTTGTTTATATGCCAAAAGGAGCCACAATAACCGATGAAAGCGGCGATGACACAACCTCTGCGCATACTGCGGCTGATGTTACGGGCATTCCTGCTGATGCCGACATGACGGACCTTATGCCGTGGGTACCGAATTTTATCAGCGACGTTCCCGAGCTTAACGGAAAAATCTATAACGTTATAAACGACAGCGACACTTATCTCACGGTATATTTTGATTATGTTAAAAAGGAAGATGTGATTGAATATATCAAAACTCTTAAAGCTAACGGCTATACAACCGATGCTCAGGAAACTACCGACATAGGTAGAATTTACTTTTGCGCATTAAATGCCAAAGGCGAAAGTGTTGAAGTGTCGTATGATATTGAAACCGCCCAGGCAGATGTTTATATGATAAAAGCCGAAGGATAAAAACTTTTAGGCGATATATAAGAAAGATACAGCAGTAAAAAGGGTACCGAGCTTAAAATGTTCGGTACCCTTGTTTATTTAATTGAAGCTTTTTTTGAAAAGCTCTGTGATGTCGTTTTTGTCGACGATGACAATACAATTGTGAATGTTTTTCGCCTTTGAGGAAATTTCGCTGAACTCCTTGATTTCCTCATCGCTGAGATTTTCTTTTTCTCCGAGTAAATCGGAAAGCTTTTTACACAATTCGTCCGTCGATTTCATTTTGCAGGCGTTTAAAATCATAGTGATTTTTTCGGGTGCGGATTTCTCAATAAGCTTTAAAAATCCCCCTAAGACAAGCCCGTTTGCGCGGCCGTGATCAATATGCCTGAAATATGTGAGCGGATACCCCATTGCGTGAACGGCGGTTGTTCCGGTATTTGCGATAACCATTCCAGCTAAAGTCGAGGCCTCAAGGAGATTTTCACGCTCCTCATCAGAGAGAGTGCCTGAACAAAGTGAATCAAAGCAGGATGAAACACGGCGAAGACTTTCTACTGCGACAGCATCGCTCACAAAGCCTGCCTTTACCGAAAGAATTCCCTCGGCAGCATGAGAAAAAGCATCAATCGCTGTATTTACCGCTGTTTTCGGCGAAAGGCTTTTTGTGTATGCGGCATCGAGAAATGCAATTTTAGGGAAGAAATGCGGTGAGGCAATGCTTGTCTTTGTCTTTAATTTGTCGTTTGTGAGGATAGAATACGGCGTAACCTCAGAGCCTGTTCCCGCCGTTGTTGGAACGAATATCATGGGGAGAACGTCATCGGAATATCCCCCTGAAAACAAATTCTCCTTTGGAATATCTTGTTTTGACAAAAGCGCAATTGCCTTTGCGGCATCCATCGGCGAGCCGCCGCCGATTGCAACGATAAAATCGACATTTTCCGACTTTGAAAATTCTGCGCCGTCATAACAGCAGTCTATTGTCGGATTTGCCGTAACTTTGTCGTAAATACACCATTCCTGTCCGTTTTCCTTTAATGCGGAAATTATGTCAGCCTCCGAGCCGTTCAGCTTTGCGGAATGCGTTCCCGTCACGATAAGTGCCTTTTTGCCGAAGCTTTTGAAAAGCGCAGCATTGGCTTTAATACAGTCTTTCCCCGAAATGATTTTTGTGGGCATAAAATAGCTGGTCATTGTTAAATCTCCTTATCAACCTCTGAAAGAACTTTGTCAACCTTTAAAAGCTCTTCTTTAATCTGCTCCTCCGTAATGATAAGCGGCGGAGCAATAAGAATCATGTTTTCGTGGGAATATGTCATAAATCCAAGCTTTGAAAGCCTTGAGATTATCGACTTCATTATTCCCTTAGGGTCGCCGCCGTATTCGACAATCGGCGCTTTTGTCGTCTTGTCCTTAACAATCTCTATTGCCGAAAACAATCCGATATAGCGTACATCACCGACACAGGCATGCTTTTCCTTAAGCTTTTCAAGCTCTTCTCCGAGGATTTTTCCTGATTTGTTTACATTATTAATTATATCCGCTTTTTTATAAAATTCAAGACATGAGGTTATCCTCTTAGCGAATTAAACAAGTTCTTGTAATCATCGGGAAAATTCCTTCTGTCGTTGAAAAATGCGAGGCGTCCTATAAAGAAGCATGGTCAAGAAAAACTGTTAAATATTACCCCGAATACATTGACAATGTTGAAAAAGCTGCTGTCGAGCTGGGCTATAAGAGCAAAAGAATGTACAGCGGTCCCGGTCACGATGCACAGTTCTTAGCCGACTGTGTTCCGACCACAATGATTTTTGTTCCGAGCGAAAAAAGACACAGCCACTGTGAAAAGGAATATACTTCAACAGAAGCCTGTCTTAAAGGCGCGGACGTTCTTTTGAATACCATCCTTGAAATTGATAAGAAATAAAAAAATAAAGAACAAAGCTCCGGATTAAGGTCAATTGCCTTAGTCCGGAGCTTGATTTTATTGTGTTCGAAAAATTAAAGTGCAGCTTCGCCTTTTTCGCCGGTTCGGATTTTTATACATTCTTCGACATTATATACGAATATTTTCCCGTCACCTATTTCGCCTGTCTGATTAACGGCGCATATTGTTTCAATAATGCTTTCAGCCCTATCGTCGTCAACGACGATTTCGACCTTTATTTTCGGAAGGGTATTCATTAATATTTCATTTCCGCGGTAATATTCTTTCCAGCCGAATTGTTTTCCGCAGCCCATAACCTGACTTATTGTAATGCCCTCGACGTTGATTTTATAAAGCGCTTCCTTTAAATCTTCAATCAAATTCGGACGGATAATTGCTTCTATTTTTTTCATCTTTAGTCCCCCTTACGACTTAGTCCATTCCGGTGAATGACGGATATGCCGATTCGCTGTGCTGTGAACGGTCAAGTCCATCGGTTTCTTCCTTAGGCGAAACGCGGAGCTTGAATATAAGATTAATAACAAACGCAATAGCAAGTGTCCCCACACCCGCATAGAGAATGGTAATGCCTATGCTTTCAAGCTGAGCGATAAACAGCCTTGTTTCACCGAACACAAGACCATCCCACTGAGCTGCGGAGTTTATTGAGGATTGTGCGAAAAGACCTGTTGCAATTCCGCCCCAGATTCCGCCGATCCCGTGACATCCAAAAGCATCGAGAGCATCGTCATAGCCGAATTTTGTTTTGACGAAGGAAACAAAGAAGAAACAAAGCGGGCTGACAACAGCACCGATTATAATTGACGCCCATATCGGAACAAAGCCCGCACCCGGAGTGATTGCAACAAGACCGATTACCGCACCAGTTGATGCGCCGAGAAGAGTAGGCTTTCCGTGAACGATTTTTTCAATTATCATCCATGAAATAAGCGCACATGCGGCGGAAGTATTTGTTGTCATAAATGCGTGAACGGCGAGATATGTTGACGAAAGAGCACTTCCCGCATTAAAGCCGAACCAGCCGAACCAGAGAACGGCGGCACCGATAAATACAAGCGGGATGTTATGCGGCTGATGTGAAATTATCCCCAGGCCGCGGCGCTTCCCCAAGAACAGCGAAAGAACCAAAGCGGACACGCCAGAGCTGATATGTACAACGTTTCCGCCCGCAAAGTCAACAGCGCCGAGTGCTCTTAAAAGACCGCCCGTTCCCCATACCATATGAGCAAGAGGATAATAAATAACAAGCGACCAGATGGTTACAAAAATAACGAGTGAAGAGAATTTCATTCTTTCGGCAACGGCGCCAGTAATAAGTGCGGGCGTAATAACGGCAAACATCATCTGATACGCCGCAAAAAGAAGATGAGGTATTGTCGGGGCATAATCTCCGTTAGGATCAGCTCCGACGCCGTTTAAAAAAAACCACCTGAGGTCGCCGATTACTCCGCCTATATCCTTCCCGAAAGAGAGGCTGTATCCGACAAGAACCCATAAAAGTGCGGCAATTCCGCATAAAACAAACGAAGAAAGAATAGTGTTAAGAACATTTTTGCGCTTTACCATTCCGCCGTAGAATAAAGCAAGTCCAGGCGTCATAAAAAATACGAGAGCAGAAGAAATAAGCATAAAAGCAGTATCACCTGTATTGACAGACATAATTTATCCTCCTAATAACTGATTTGGGTTTCATGCAGCTGCCGCACAAAAAAAGAGGCCATGCACTCAACTGTGCATAGCCTCTTTGCTAACAATAATAAATTATATAGTGTTTATTTGAAAAGTCAATATTTTTAATTAAAAAAAGTTTTTTTTGTAGAAACGTAAATATAATTATTGAAATGCCTCGTAAAGATTGTTATAATTGACAATATAATTATTTTTTTATTAAAATATACTAAATTAGTAGTTAATTAACTTATTATAAATAATTTGTTAATAAGGAAATGATACAATAAAGTAAATTATTATCGAAAGGGGAATTATTATGGCTTATCCATGGAAAACACAGTACGAAACGGGGAATACTACTATTGATACACAGCACAAACAGCTTATAGGTGCAATTAACGATTTACTTGAGGCATGCTCAACAGGGAAAGGCCGCCAGCAGATACAGACGACAAGCAAATTCCTTTCGGACTATACAAAAACGCATTTTTCGGACGAGGAAAAGCTTCAGATTAAAAGCAGATACCCCGACTATCAAAATCATAAAAAATACCACGACGGCTTTATAAAGGTTGTTGACGATATTGTCGCACAGCTGGATAAAGAAGGTCCGACAATGGCTATGGTTGCAAAAATTAACACGACGATTGCCGGCTGGCTTATAAACCACATAAGCAAAGAGGATGTAAAGGTTGCACAGCATATTAAAGGCGTGTCATAATGAATAGTTTAAAAGCATAGCAAGGGCAGTTAACCCCTGCTATGCTTTATTATTTTATATTTCACTTCTGCATATATCTGCAAAAAGATAAGTCTGGCTGTCAAGCTTTCTGGCGTATGTATAGATATGCTCTTTCGTGGAAATATCGCGGTAGGCTTTTGTGATGAAGCTCGGCTGGCTGTTTGTTATCATTCTCAGGGCATTTTTGAAATATCCGCGCCAAGCCCAGTTTTTATTGAAATTGTCGACAAGCTCAATGCTTTCTTCACCGTATTCAATGTTTGAGGAAATCTGGAAACCGTATTTGTTGCAAAGATAAATTCTCTGAACATATGACGGCATTCCGTCGGCGAGGCTGACAAAAAAATCGTCGAGGGCGCTTCTGTCAAACTCAAATATTTTCTGTTCGATACAATAATCGGTAATTTCGTCAAGGGCGCATTTAAGCTTTTCGCTTTTGTCCTTTGAAAGCTGTGCGTCGATTATGACTTTATATGAGCAGCTTTTAAATTCATTTTTTGAAAATGTGGCATTCTTAATTTTCGGCAAAGGCTTTGAAAGAAGAAAGCCCTGATAAAATCGTCCCTGTGAATTCATGCAATTTAAAAGCTGATCCTTGGTTTCTATTCCCTCATAAACCACTTCAATACCGAGATTGTCGCAGAAATTAGTTATATGCTTTAAATAATTGCGGTATTGATAAGACTGTTCGCTTTTATGAACAAGTCCCATATCAATTTTCACGATGTCGGGACAGACGTCGGCAATTCGCTGTATGCTGCTGCTTTTTGCACCGTAATCGTCAATCGCAATTCTTATCCCGAGGCTTTTATAATATGAAAGCGGAAGAATGTATTTGTCATAAGAGTCGTTAAAATCGTCCTCTAAAAGCTCGATCACTATATTTTTATAATCAATCCCGTATTTATCCGCCCATTTTATAGTGGGCATATCCTCGGGATTTTTTGAATACTCGGCAAGCCAATCAAGCCTCATGTTTATAAAAATATACTGACCGTCCATTGAGTTTTCACCGAATTCTTCAAGTCCTTTGTGGCGTATAATTCTGTCGACCTCAAGCGCTTCCGAACAGGAAACGGATTTATCCGAGAAAAATCCGCCCAGAGATTCGGCCGAGTTGTCTTTAAAATAGCGCCCCAGAATTTCATAGCCGTAAATTTCGCCGCTGTCGATTGAAATGATAGGCTGAAAATACGGAACAAGATTTTTTTCAATATAATTCATAAAAATTCCTCCCGAATAAAAAAATAAGCAGCGGTACAAAATGCACCGTTGCTTTTATAATAGTATATATTAAATCGTTTATGTTGTCAATAAAATAACAATCGTTATTTTAGACAAAACAGAACAAAATGAAAGTCTGTAATTTTAATCTTCAGTTTTCTTTTTTCTGAAAACTATAAGCTTGCTTAAAATATAATTGAGAATAACAACAATTACCGATGTAAAAATTTTAACAACGATGTCGTTTATTCCAAGTTTCGTGAAGAATATAAATATCATTGCCGAATTTAAAAGCCCCGAGGCTACTCTTGAGCCAAAAAAAGAAACAAGCTGATATAAAAATCCACGCTTGCTTGTCTTATCCGCGTTGAATACCCATTTCCTGTTTGTAAAAAAAGCAAACAAAACGGCGAAAAACCATGCGGACCATGTTGCTATTTGTTCATCAAGGTGAAAAATACGTGTACAGGTTAAATACACAATAAAGTCGGTTAAGGTTGTCAAACCGCCGAAAATACAATAAAGGATAATACTTTTGTATTTTGTCCACATTTTTATAAGCCATTTGCAAAATCCCTTCATTACGCAACCTCAAAACCAATTTCGCTGAGAAGTATAGCGACACTTTCTTTTGTAATATTGTCGCCGGAAACGATAATGTTTCTGTCAGCAATATTTACTGTAACTTTATTGATAAAATCCTTGCCCTCAAAAAAATTGACAATTCTCTGTTCGTCATCGTAATCGGAAAGATTGCTGACGCTTAAAGAAATTATTGTGGTATTCATATTACCCTCCGAATTCATGCTTTTTAACTACATTAGCATATAATACTCGTTTTTGTTAGCTTTGACAATAGATTGCAATCAAATTCGTGATTATCTACATATACTCACAGTGCGTTTTGACCGCTAGTACAACAGAATTTACAAAGGTTGCGATGCTGTAACTTTTTTATTATATATAAATAGAAACTTCCGCACGTTATGCCTTGTATAAACAAAATAATTATGGTATACTGTTTTCAGATTTTAAGGAGGATTTATGGACATTTTTTTGATTGCCGTCTTGCTTTTGATATCGGGATTTTTATCCGCATGCGAAATGGCTTTTTCATCCGTTAACAGAATAAGACTTAAAAATTATGCTCAGCAGGGGGACAAAAAAGCAAAGCTTGCTTTAAAAATATCCGACGGTTTTGACAAGACACTTACCGCAATATTAATAGGAAACAATCTTGTAAATATTGCTTCCGCTTCAATAGGGACAGTAATTTTTACCCGAATTTTTGGCGATAAGGGTATAGGAATCGCGACGGGGATAATGACGGTTGCGGTGCTTATTTTCGGCGAAATTCTTCCGAAGTCAATAGCTAAGGAAAATGCTGAAAGGGTTTGTCTTGCTTTTTCGGGAATGCTTAGAATTTTCATTATTATTCTTTCCCCGATCACATGGTTATTTATTCAGATAAAAAAGCTTGCATCTTTCCTTATAAAATCACCGGATAATCAGCCGAATGTTACCGAGGACGAGCTTAAATATATCATTGACGAGAGTGAGGAACAGGGCGTTCTCGAAGAACAGGAAAGCAATCTTGTCAAAAGTGCTCTTGAATTTGACGAAATAGAAGTAAATCAGATTATTGTTCCGCGCGTTAATGTTGTCGGAATAGAAATAAACGAATCAATTGAAGAAATTAAAATAGTTTTTGCCGATGAAATGTACACTAGGCTTCCCGTTTATGAAAAAAATCTCGATAACATTATCGGGATAATAAACGAGAAGGATTTTTTCAGAATGCTTGTGCGCGGCGGTGAAAACATAAAGGACATCATTCAGCCGCCCCTTTATATTCCGGAATTTGTCCCTATTTCCGAGGTCATGCACGAAATGCAGAAAACTAAGCAGCACATGGCGGTTATTCTGGATCAGTACGGCGGAACGATGGGAATTGTAACGCTTGAGGACATTATTGAAGAGCTTGTCGGTGAAATTTATGACGAAAATGACGAAGTAACCGTGTCGGTGCTTAAAACAGGAGCAGATACCTATGAAATTTCCGGTGAGCTTTCAATAAGCGATATGCTTGAAAAAATCGGGCTTTCGCCGCTTATGATAGAAAGCAGCAGCACGACGGTCGGCGGCTGGGTCATGGAGCTTTTCGGCGAAATCCCCGAAGAAAACGACACGATAACTTACGGGATTTTTACTGTCACCGTAAAAAATCTCGATGAACAGAAAATTGAAAAAATAATTCTGAAAGTCAGTATTTCAGATGATGAGGAATAAAACGCCTTTTAAGACGTTAAAGAACTAAAATAAGGGTACCGAGCCAAAAATGGACGGTACCCTTATTGTTATTACGAAATGCTAAAAGCGGATTTATATTAATACAATTCGTCGTACGCCGCAGACACAAGCTCGCCGCCGCGGTTTTGTGAAAGCTCCCAGAATCCCACGCCGTCCAGATTTTTTGAAACGGCATACTTTGCTTTTTCGGCAATTGAAACTCTGTCGTCATAGGAGATAAACTGGCTGTTGCCGTAAATATACGGAACCTTTGCTGTGACCTCAAAGAAATCACGGTATCCCGGCTTTCCGAGATGCTTTGAAACTACATTGTCAAAGCTGATTGACTTTGCCGATGTGAACGGGCTGTAAAGTCCGTTGTTTGCGGAACTTGTCACGTTATAGATATAACCGTACAAGGGCATTCCGAGAACAAGCTTTGAGGGAGAAATCCCCTTGTTAAGATATGCCATAACGCCGTCATTTACACTTGCCTTATATTGAGGAGATCTTCCTTCGGGGTTAAACAAAGGTGCATTGAAGTCAGAGTATTCATCCCACGGACCGTGGAGGTCGTATGCCATTATAAATATATAGTCTACAAGTTCTGCAACCTTTAGCGGCTCGATATTGTTAAGATAAGCTAATGTCGGTGCTCCCGCAATAGTGAGGTAATATTTCTTTGAATCCTTTGCCGATTGTGCGTCCAGCTTATCTCTTATCGCTTTAAGGAGAAGTGTGAAGTTTTGTTTATCCACTGGGCGCTGAATTATTCCGCCTACTCCGCCCGCAACAGGGTATTCCCAGTCTAAGTCTACGCCGTCAAAGCCGTGTTTAAGTATAAAATCCAGTGCGCTTTGTGCAAAGTTCTCTCGGTTCTGGGCGGTAAGTGCGGCATCTGAAAACAGCTTTGAATAATCCCAGCCGCCTATTGAAATAAGGGTTTTAAAATTCGGATATTTATTTTTTAGTTCCCTTAGCTTTTCAAAATTTTTAAGGTCAATATTAGGGTCGGACATTGCAACCCTTAAGCTATCGTCAATTTTTGCGAAAGCATAATTAAGCTCGGTTAATTTAGAGGCGGGAATTCTGTCAAGCGTATATCCCGAATAAGCCGAATAGCCTGTATAATATCCGACCATTTTTTTGCCGCCGGGGTTTGACACTGCTCTTTGTGCCGACATTGCCGGGACAACGGCAGGAACAACGGCGGGGGGCTTTGAAGAAGCAGAATCTTGATATGCTGATGTCGAAGCGTACCTCACCATTTCATTTCTGTACCTTGCAACCATGCTTTTAAAATCTTCTGTATACATAATTTATATATGATTTATTCAATGCGAATAAATCTCTCCTTTCATAAAAATAATATAACACGATAATTCATTATATTAATCTTATGAGGAAAATGTTAATAGGAATATATCTGTTTTATTATTCGTCATTTATGGTGTATTCTGTTATGGTGTATTGCGTAATTTTGCATTCTTTTGGAAGATAAGATTTAATTTCATCATATTCTTCAGGTGTAATATTACAATTCCCATCAATATCTCCGTCTGTTTTCCTGATTTTTAGTTCTTTAATATCAGGAAAATTTTTTAATATTGAAAAATCTGGTGTATACTCCTTATATTTATCTATTGCATAAGTAAAATTCACATTTTCAATAAATGGCGACTTAACGCTTCTTTCTAAAAATGAATGAGGATATTCAATATGCAAATATGTAAATTTATATTTGCCGTTTTTAAATGCTGTTGTATACTCCCAATATTCATAAAAACTAAGATCATATCTGGGAGAAATGTATAGTGTTACAGAACATTTTTTAGCTATCCAATAAGGTGTATTAAGCATATTTTCTATTTCCAACATAATCTTATCAGATTGCAAATACCTAGTAATATCCGCACTTATCCCAAGTTTATTAGTTTTTTTGGAATAGCTGACAAAAAAATAACTATTTCCATATTGATCAATCTCACCAAATTTATTACTTAACGATGAATAAATCTGTTTGCAATAATATGTCATTTCAATTGGACAATATATGTTTTTTCGATATTGGTTAAAGGCATTAATAATTACTACGGATAAAATACCAATGATTATAATAGCCGCACTTGCTATTACTATAATTTTCTTTTTCAAATCCATCCCCCTTTTCATATAAATATATACCTAATGTGAGATACGCCGTTGAATACTAATATCACCCAAAGAGATCCCGCTTCATATTATATAAGCTATTGCCTGTCAAAATATTCTTTTCCATCATCGGGATAAAAGTAAGTGCGTATGTATCCGTCAGTGGAAATGATTACAAATTCATTTGTGCTTTCATTATAATATATATCGTCCCCGTCCTCTTTTTCCGTTTTGTGAAGACTATCCGAAGAAGTTACTACATTGCCAGCCGCCTCTTCATATTCTTGTGCGGAAGAAAAACCCATAGCTATTCCGTGCTTTTGATAATGCTCATTAAGTGCCTGTTCATTTCTGAAAGTGAATTTAACTGCTTTATCAATACTTTGAGTGTCTGATGAAGAAATAGTATCAGAATAAGATGACTCTGAAAAAAATATTTCATTAAGCTTTAAATTCTGAGATGTGCCGATTATTAGTATAAATACAGCCAGCACTGCAAAAATTATTAAAGCGCCAATCCCTTTTGAAATTATTATGTTCTTAGGTTCAGTATCAGCTTGCCCGCCGCTGTATGTATCGCTATTACTCTGTTTATTCGCGTTTCTGCATTCCTTGCACCGTTTAGGAAGGGTTAAATTCTTTTTATTATAAAAATCAATTTCCGAGTCTGAAAGAAAAAACTCTTTTCCACACTGAGAACATTTTCTTTTAATCAATAAAATCACCTCATATAAAAATTCCATTTATTTTAATATATACCTAAATATGCCTTACGTCAATATAAGCTAATTTAAAATACGCCGTCGGTGATCTAAAAAATAAAATACCAAATAACCCTCCGCAGCAATATGCTGCGGAGGGCTAAAAATACTGCAATAATTTTCGCTTCATTTATAAAATTAATTTTTCAGTTAAGAGATTAACTGCTTACAATTCGTCAATAAAAGCTGTCAGCCTCTTTAAAATAATATCCCACTGATAACGGCTGTTCACATAAGAAAGCCCTTTTTTGCCCATTGCATCACGGAGGGATTTACTTGAATTAAGAAGAGAAAGGCATTCATTAAAATCCTCACAGCCGTAAAAATAAAGTCCGGCATTGCTCTTTGTGCAGTGTCCTTTTAAAACGGCACAATGACCGCTCACGAGGACAGGCTTTTCAAAAGCAAAGGCTTCAAGCACAACTATTGATAAGCTTTCAAAATGAGAGGGCAGAACAAGCGCATCACATTCCCTTAATACCGCATATTTTTCTTCCTCAGAAACAAAGCCGAGAGAGATTATGTCTTTATGCTTAGGCACGGGGATAAGCTCGTTCCCCATAAGTACAAGCTGAAGACCGTCGTTATGCTTTTTCTTATAGTCAAGGAAATATTCAAAAAGCTCTGAGCAGCCTTTCGCGGGGTCGATACGTCCCATATAAAGTATAAAAGGTTTATTGAGGTTAAAGCGCTTTCTCCCGTCGGGGAGGGTGTCAATCGGCGGAATATCAAGACCTATTCCCGTTAAAACAGACGGAATTTCGGCGTTGTCAAAGCGCTTGTGGACAAATTCCTCTTCCTCTTCGGTGTTGTAAATTATCGCTTTCGGTGCATTGAAAAGGTCGTCAAAGCATTTTAAATATACTGGCGGCTCATCGTGACAAAACGGAACAAGCACAGCCTTGTCCTTAACCGATTCAATTCCGAAAACCGACGGATAATAAAGATAAGTGAAGAAAAGGAAAAGGTCGTAATTATCTTTATTTTCCTCAATGAACTTCACAAGCCCCGAGCTTACCGGCCCCTGAGCCTTTACCCAGTCATAAGCCTGTTCCTTTGTGTGATTCGGGTTATTGAACATTTTTGCGGTAATGTCGCCGAATGTAGAATTGTCCCGCTGATAATCGACCTTAAAGCGATATACCTTAACGCCGTTAATTTCGGTCATTCCCTCGTCGTAATGGTTATTCCATTCCTGATAATCAAGTGCGCAGGTTGAAACTGCCGTCACGTCATAAATTTTCGCAAGCTTTTCAGCATAAATTCTCGTATATGCCTCAGCGCCGCCGTTAATTTCAACGCCGTATCGCTGAACAACAAAGCATAATTTCTTTTTCATTCTGTTCTCCTAATCAAGCCACGGCTTTATAAGCTCTTCAAAAAGTGTTTTTGTTTTTTCAATATTAAAATAATCAAGGCGTTCACGCTGTTTTTTTATGATTTTATCTTTAAGGGAAGAATTAGTTACTACCGTATCTATAAGCTCCGCAACGATTTTGTGATCCTTTTCGGTGAAAAGCACGCCGCTTTCGCCCATTGTATAGGGAATTGCCGTTGACGCATAAGCGATTATCGGAACGTCAAAGGTCATCGCCTCCAAAAGCGGAACACAAAAGCCCTCATGCTCGCTTTCACACAAAAAAACATCGGCAAGCTTATAGTACGAGAGAATTTCCGGGAAAGTGACATGCCCTGAAAAATAAACGCCGTCAATACCGTTATCGGCGATATATTCTTTGATTCCTCCCATATATCTCTCGGTTGTAACAACCGCGCCGACAAGGAAAAGCCGTGATTTCGGGTTTATATATTTGTGATAAAGGTGAAAGCTCTGAATAATATCCTCCTGCTTTTTGTTCGGGGCAATTCTCCCCACGAAGAGAATATTCACATAGCCGTCGCCGTTGTATTTTTCGAGTATTTTTTCCGACGGCTCGGTCGAAAGGTATTCCGTCTTGTCAAAAACTATCGGGAGAACGGCGGTGCTTTTATACCCAAGCTCGTCAAGCTCTTCTTTATTGTAATCACTGTCACAAAGCGCAAAATCGGTACATTCCGAAAGCTTTTTAAGCTCGTTTCTCCCCTGACGGCAGGGCGTGCTTAAAACGGAATTCCCCTCAAAAAATTCACACGGTGTGATGTTGTGATAAACCATGATTTTTCGCTTTGCCTTAGCCGAAATAACATACTGAGAAAGCTCGTTCCCTATCGACATATGATAAATGAAAATATCATCCGGCTTTGAAACGAATTTTTTAAAGCTTATCGCACGCCCCTGAACCTTTTTCGCTATGTTCGAGGCGACGATATAATTTTCATATTCCATTTTTGTCAGAACTTCCTGCATTGCAAAAACGTCGTTACTGACAGCGTCGCCGTATGAAAGTGTCGGCGTAAGCTGAATTACTCTGGATTTTTTCATAATCGCTCCTATTTTTCAGCAATAAGTGCATATTCTCTGTTCCCGAAAAGCAGACTGTTTATTGTCCTGAAGGAAGAATTTGATTTTTCATTTTCATCAACAGGCAAAAGCATCTTTTCATCTGATGGTGTCATATAAATAAGCTCGTTCTTTACAAAGCCCTCGCATTCGGCGATAAACTTCACGACATAAGGGTGAACAGGCTTTGTGTGTGACGGGTCCATATAAAAGCTTTCGGCATAAATCATAAGACATTGCGGGTTAAGCGTTTCAAGGACAAGCTTTGCACCGTCCTTGAGCTTTTTCCTTGAAAGGCGGATAAGCTCGACAAGCTGTTCATTTGAGATATGCTCAATAACCTGAGCAGAGAAAATTCCGCCGAGAGAATTGTCGGGGAGTGACGAAAGATATGCAATTCCGTCGCCAAGCTTAACGTCAAGATTTTTTTCCTTGCATAATGCTATATTTTCGGGTAGCATGTCAATACCCTCGGATTTTATTCCATTCTCTTTGAGAAGCTCAAGGAATTCCCCTCTTCCGCAGCCTAAATCAAGGATATTTTCCTGTCCCTTGAAATATTCGAGGTAATGAGCCTGACGAGCTTTTATTTCATCAGTAGTACCGCGGTATTTGCTTTCAAAAAGGAAATAATCAAAGCTGTGCGGCGTGTCGGTATCGGGAATAATATCCGGCGAAAGCTCTTTTGAAGCCTCAATCTGAACATTTTCAGGAGCTTTTGCGGAAGACATCCTCGAAAGTCTTGCACCTATCGCGGTATAAAGCGAATTTATTTCGTTTTGCCTTTGAGCATAAAGCGGCTCAATTTCTTTTATCTTCTGCTCATATTCCTTTGCCTTTTCAAGACATTCAATATTTATTTTCTCGACTTTTGCGGAAAGCGCTGCATTCTGATTATAAAGTGCCGAAAGCTTTAAATTAAGCTCCTCGTTATCTGTTTCAAGCTTTCTGACTATATCCTGCATGGACGTAAAAGCATTCGCAGTATACATATTGAAAATATTCTGCTGGTCAATAACGTGCTTCATATAAAAGAATGTGAGCTTTCTCATCACCTTGTTTACGAATACGCGTATTTTTCCCTTTAATCCGCCCTGTGCGGGAATCTGCCACCAATACTGCACCTGTGCCGACATATTGACATAAGCGACAGAACCGTCAAAGCCGCCTGCATCCGTACCTATACTCTGTGGAATTCTTATTCCGTTTGAAAGCTTTTTAAGCTCCTCGACGTCATATCCGCGCTGTTTCATATTTTCGTGAATCTGTGACATAATGTCGGTGATATTGACATCGTCAAGATTGAAGATTACTTTTTGTTCAGACATATCTGCACCCCTGATATTTTAAAATTGGATTTTCCATTCGTGCGGGAACCTTGTCATTCCGACATCCTTAATATTTGAAGCTGTATAAAATTCCGCCGATTTAAGAATATAATCATACGGAGTTCCCATTCTGTCGTGCGCGGCGGCATCAAGCCAATAGCTGCCCTCAATAAGTCCTAAACGGTCTATCGAGAATATGATTTTTCCGTTTTTGTCAATATCAAGCGGGAAATCGTCTATGAAAGTATTTGTTCCATACCGCTGAATTCCGTCTGTTCCGAAAATCCCTATGCCAAATCCTACTTCATCGACGGGCTTATTAAGCTTAAAGGAAATTTCAATATCCATCGCCGCCTCAACGTCAAAAACGCTTCGTTCCGCACCGTTTTTGTCAAGAAGTCTTACCGAGGCTATTTCGATATTTTTGTTGCCCCAGCGGCTTTTCTCTTCGGATTTTTCTTCTTTTGCCTCTGTTTCAAGCTTAATGTCGTCGTCCGAACCGACAATGTCAATTTCTCTGAATACCTTGTCGTTCTGATTTTCTGCCATCTGCGCAAGATAAGCGTTGACAACCTTTTTAGGTGCGCCCTGTGCCTTTATTACTCCGCCGTCAAGCCATACTGCCTTGTCACAAATTCTCTCAATCGTGCCGAGGTCGTGGCTGACAATGACTATCGTTACGCCGTTTTTCTTGAATTCGGTTATCTTGTCAAGGCATTTTTTCTGGAAATTCGAGTCGCCGACGGCAAGAATTTCGTCAATCAAAAGTATTTCGGGATTAACGTGTATCGCAACAGAAAACGCAAGCCGCATATACATTCCCGACGAATAGGTTCTTACGGGATTGTCGATAAATTCCCCAAGCTCGGAAAATCTTATAATATCTTCGGAAATTTTATCGATTTCGGATTTTTTAAGCCCGAAAATTGAAGCGTTTGTGTATATATTCTCTCTCCCCGTGAAATCAGGGTGAAAGCCCGCACCAAGCTCTAAAAGGCTTGAAACTTTTCCGTTGACGATAATTTCGCCCTTTTCGGGATAGATAATCCTTGTGAAAAGCTTTAAAAGCGTGGACTTTCCGCAGCCGTTATGCCCGATAAGTCCGACCGCCTCGCCCTTATAAATGTCAAGGGTAACGTCCTTTATCGCCCAGAATTCGTCATAGGACTTCTTCACGAACGAAAGCATACGGTCCTTTAAGGTCATAGGCTTGTCTTTGTATATTTTAAAATGCTTTCCGACATTTTTTGCGGAAAGGGCAACGGGACGATTTTGATCAGAATTGTTAATATTTATCACCCTCGAATATATTTATAAATTCAGGCTTTATTTATTTTTAACAGCATTCTTATTCCGAATGCAATGATAATTGCTCCGACAAGAATGTTTAAGATTTTCAGGACGATATCGGGGAGAAAAACTCCGAGTACGTTTCCGGCAAGTGCCGTAAAGGATAAAAATATTACGGTTGACAATACACAGCCAAGACCGAACAAAATAAGCTGATTTTTGTTAAGCTTATTGTCAAGAGCCTTTTCAGAAAAAACTCCGCCCCAGAATAATATTGTCAAAGGATTGGACGCTGTAAGTATTATTCCTTTTAAAAATATATTTGATGTATTTATATCAGCTGAAAATAAAGTGGGTATCAGAGAAATATTAAAAACGCTCAGCAGAATGTCTATGCCGAAAACAAAGAGGATAAGACTGCCGATTAGCTTTACGGCGTTTTGAATTTTAATATTGTTTAGAATTGACGTTACACCCAGAATAGCCAGCGCAATATATAAACCATCAACAATTGCGATTGAACTCACCAGAATAAGAGCGGGTAAAATTCCGGAATTGTTTGCGGTCGTGAAAACCATAAGGCATAAAGGACCTATCGAAAGCTGGAGTATCATTCCGAATTTTAGCCCTTTTATAATCATTATATCTCCTCCGCAAAAGTTCGCTGAAGTCTGCTGAAAATTAATGCCCCAAAGAAAAATACAGCAACGGAAAGGAGTGTCAGACAGGAAAATCCCGTGAATGACGGAAGTTTTCCGTACATAAGTACGTTTCGGTATGCGTTCACGAACTGCGTCATAGGGTTTAAAAGGAGCAGTCTTTGCGCATATTCGGGGAAGATTTTAAGGTTGTATACAACAGGGGTAAGATAAAACCACGCCATTGTGACAATTCCGACGATATGCTCTAAATCTCTGAAAAAAACATAAAGCGATGAAAGCGCAAGGCAAAAGCCCGTCGTAAAAAGGTAATTCACAAGCATGACAACGGGGAGGAAAAGAACGTAGGGAGTTATTTTCACGCCCGTAATAATAAGTGCAGGGAAAACTATGATAAGCCCGAAAATGTAATTCATAATGCCTGTCGTCGAAACGCCTATCGGCAAAATCATTCTCGGGAAATAAATTTTCTTTACAAGATTGCCGTTGCCCACAATACAGGTCGTCGAAATCTGGAGAGATGACGTGAAATATATCCAAGGGAGAAGTCCGACGAAAACGAACATCGAATAGTTTTCCTCCTGCATTTTTAAAAGGAAAGGAAACACTATCGAATAAATTATAAGCTGCATAAGCGGATTGACAAATGTCCATAAAAATCCGAGAAACGACCCGCGGTAACGAGACCGCAGATCCTTTTTGACGGACGAAACAAGCATTTCTTTATAAACAAAAACTTCTTTGAGCTGTTTAAACATTTTTATATTCCTTTAAATGTAATGAAAAATCAATGTGAACGCCAGTAGTCGAGCATTTCCTTTAAGGTTCGGTCGAGGGGATATTCGGGTTCCCAGTTTGTATCCGCCTTTAAAAGAGAGATATCGGCGGAAATTTCGGGAGCATCCAGCGGTCTTAGCTTATCTTTGTCGACGATAACGTCTATTTTCACATCGGAAAGACTTAAAAGTCTGTTCAGAAGTTCGGATATTTTACATACAGTACCGCCGCCGACGTTATAGGTTTTCCCCTTTATTCCTTTTGACATTATGAGAATATACGCCCTCACGACGTCGCGGACATCGGTGAAATCTCTTATTGCCTCTAAATTCCCGACATGAATTTCGGGCGCTTTAAGTTTCTTTTCAATATCGGCAGCCTGCTTTGAAAAGTCCGATGCAACAAAAGCGGGAGCCTGCATAGGTCCGATATGATTGAACGCACGGACGGAGATTATGTCCATATCATATGCCTTGACATAAAGCCCGCCGATAAGGTTCTGTGTCAGCTTGCTAACGGCGTAAATGTTAGCGGGGTGAACAGGGGTATCTTCCTTTATCGGAATATCCTCCGGTCTTACATACCCGTATTCCTCACCAGATCCGACAAGAAGAAGTCTTGTTTTAAGTCCGAGCGCACGGATTGTTTCAAGAATATTCAGCATGCCGATAACGTTGATGTTCATAGTCAGCTGAGGCTTTTTCCACGACAGTGCGGCGGAGCTTTGCGCGGCAAGGTGATAAACGCAGTCGGGGCGGACCTCCTCAAAAAGAGAAGAAACCGCCTCTGCATCAGTAATATCAAGGTCATAGATTTTAAAGCCGTCGGAATTTATTTTTTCCGACGCTAGCTTTGTCGCAAAAATATTATCATTGGTTTTTAAAAGAGCGTCAAGGAGATAATGCCCCACAAAGCCGCCCGCGCCGATGACAAGTACATTCATAGCTTATGACACCTTTTTATTTTATTTTGCTGCTGAAATTTTATCAAGGTCGGACTGAACCATCATTTCAATAAGCTGCTTAAAGGATACTGAAAGCTCCCAGCCGAGTGCTTTTTTAGCCTTTGTCGGGTCGCCGAGAAGAATTTCAACCTCAGCGGGGCGGAAGAAACGAGGGTCAATCTTTACATAATCCTCATAATTAAGACCTGCATAGTTGAACGCAACCTCACACATTTCACGGATTGTATGTGTTTCGCCTGTTGCGATAACGTAATCGTCAGGAGTTTCCTGCTGAAGCATAAGCCACATAGCCTTTACATAGTCGCCTGCAAAGCCCCAGTCACGCTTTGAATCAAGGTTGCCGAGGAACAAGTCGTTCTGTAAGCCGTTCTTTATTCTTGCAACAGCCATAGATACCTTTCTTGTTACGAATTCAAGTCCTCTTCTTGGGCTTTCGTGGTTGAAAAGGATACCTGAGCAAGCAAACATATCATAGCTTTCACGGTAGTTTGTTGTTATCCAGTGAGCATAAAGCTTTGCAACACCGTAAGGACTTCTCGGATAGAACGGGGTTGTTTCGCACTGAGGAATAGCCTGAACCTTTCCGAACATTTCAGAGGTTGAAGCCTGATAGAAATGAGACTCGGGCTTAACCATCTTGAGTGCCTCGAGAATGTTTGTTACGCCCATACCGTCAACCTCTCCCGTAAGAATAGGCTGTTCCCATGAGGTCTGAACAAAGCTCTGAGCGGCAAGATTATAAACCTCATCAGGCTGTGATTTTTTAACTGCTGTAATAAGCGACGGAATGTCTGTCATATCCGCATAAATAAATTCAATGTCGTTGATAAGATGGGATACGTTGCCGTAGTTCAGGTCTGAGGTACGTCTTTTAAGTCCGTAAACCTTGTATCCCTTTTCGAGAAGTAGCTCGGCGAGATAAGAGCCGTCCTGTCCTGTAATTCCTGTAATCAGTGCGTTTTTCATAATGTTACTCCTTATTTCAGATATTATAAATATTTATTCATTTCTCTTAAATGCAGCTCGTCAACAATTCTCTTTACGTCCTGCGCCTTGTTTTTAGGGCAGACTAAAAGTGCATCGCCCGTTGAAACAACAATCATATTGTTAAGCCCGATTGTCGTGACAAGCTGTTTTTCGCTGTATACCGTACAGTCTGTGCTGTCTAAAAGAATGCTTTCGGAAGCTCTTATGATATTTCCGTTCTCATCGGGAGGGAATATAGCGCCGAGTGCATCCCAGCTGCCAACATCGTTCCAGCCCATATCGGCGGGGAAAACCAAAACCTCGTCAGAACGTTCCATAATTCCGAAGTCTATGGATATTTTCTGTAATGTCGGATATATTTCATTTAAAAGCTTTGCTTCGTCGGGTGTGCCTATTGATTCCGCCCAGACAAGCATTTTATCGTATATTCTCGGGAGATAGCGCTTGAAGTTGTCTATGATGGTGGAAATCTTCCATATGAAAATTCCGCTGTTCCAAAGGTATGTTCCGCTTTTGACATACTGTGAGGCCTTGTCATAGCTTGGCTTTTCGACAAATTCGTTTACCGGGAATGCTCCCGATATTTCGGTGGTATTGTCAAAATTTATATACCCATAGCCCGTTGACGGGAAAGTCGGCTTAATTCCGAGGGTGATAAGCTTGTCCGATTTTTCGGCAAGATTAACCGCTTTTCTGATTATTCTTGAAAATTCCGCACCGTCGGTGATGTACTGGTCGGACGGGAATACGCACATTACTCCGTCACCATAGATTTTCTGGAGCTTAAGTGCGGCATAGAGTATGCACGGAGCGGTGTTTCTCTGTGACGGCTCGGTAAGAATATTTTCGCGGGGAACGTCCTTCAGCATAACGTCGTCAACCTTTTCAAGCTGGCTTTGAGCGGTTACGATAAAGTTGTTTTCAAAAGGGATTATGTCCTCACAGCGTTTGATTGTTTCGTTAATCATAACGTCGTTTCCGCTTATGTTGAGGACCTGCTTTGGAAGATCGATACGGCTCATCGGCCAGAAACGCGTTCCGCTTCCGCCTGCAAGGATAACGGCAATAGTTGACATTAGAAGCACTTCCTTATATAAGAAAAATAAATGTATATTATATTCAACAACATTATATTATAGCATATTATTTGCAAAAATCAATCTTTTATGATGAGTGAAATGAATAATAGTAGCTTTTAACATATAAAAAGCATTATTCGGCGGATAAACCGTAAATATTTCTGAAAACTGACAATTGTATATAACTGATTAATGTGCTATACTGATTTTTAATATGTATAAAGCATGAAGAGGAAAGCTATGAATCTTAAAAAAAGCATTGTTAATTTTATATGCACTTCGGGCGACAGGCTAAAGCCCGTTATTTTGAAAATACTTCCGCTTAATACCGCAAAAAAGCTGAAAGCGAAGCTCATTCATTCGGCATATAATGAGAATACATTAAAAAAGCCGTTTGAAAAAGATTTTTATCCGTTCGGGATAAATTATGTCGCATATATAAGGGCACAGATGGGCTTAGGACAGGGCGGACGGCTTATCGCAAAGGCAATAGAAAAATCGGGAATGCCGTTCCTTATTATTGACACAAAGGTCGGGAATCCGTTTAATCATAACGATATGTCGTGGGAGCATAGAATTAAAAAATCCCCTGAGTATTCAATAAATCTTTATCACATAAACCCCGAACAGATGCCGCCTTTACAGTTATCACTCCCGTCGGATATGTCTGATAAAAGATATAATATCGGGATATGGCTGTGGGAACTTCCCGATTTTCCCGACGAATGGTGCGGTGCATTTTCGCTTGTTGACGAGGTTTGGGCACCGTCGGTATTCAACTGCGAAAGCATAAGGAAAAAATCCCCTGTCCCCG
>DAOPYP010000007.1:0-31612 GCA_035352975.1 Oscillospiraceae bacterium | reverse complement strand
TATGGCGTACATTTTTAGCAAAATTGTATTTAAAACAAAAAAATCAGCCGGAAGTTATTCCGGCTGATTGAATTGATATTAGAATTAAAATACAGATGTTGCTGCGAAGGGGTTCGGGGGCGACAGCAAAGCCCCCCAAAATGTTCAAATTAAATATTTTATTTCTCTGCGGTAACAACCGCATAATCATATGCGTCCAAAACAAGATAATTGTCAGTAACATTTCCGCGGACAACTTCGGGATTTTTAAAATCCTTAACGATATAGTTATCTGATGATATTTTTCTTTCATAACAGCTTTTGTTAAGCGTTATCATAATATATTTGTCATCTTTAAAACGTGTAAAGGATATGATTTCCGCATCGCTGTAAAGGAATTTAAAATCGCCGTCTTTAAATTGAGGATAGTTTGTTCTTAAATCGGTGAGAGCCTTTACGAATTCGATAAGGTCGGCATCTTCACTTCCCCACGGGTAACAGCTTCGGTTGAACGGATCGTTGTCACCTTGAAGCCCTGCCTCGTCGCCGTAATAAATACTCGGTATTCCGGGGAGGAAAAACTGAAGAACCATCGCACATTTAAGCCGCTTTTTGCCGAGGTCGTATTCATACGGCGAAAGTTTGTGCTGTGCCTGCCACGCCTTGTCTTTTCCATGACAGCTTTCTCCGCCGAGAACGTTTATAGCACGCTCTGCGTCATGCGACGAAAGAAGATTCATCATTACGTCCATGGACTGCTTCGGATAATTTTCGAGAATAACCATAATACGTTCTTCAAAAATACGCTCGTTAATTGCGCCCTTTATATAATCGAGAATAGCGTTTCGGAAAGGATAATTCATAGTTCCGTCAAGCTGGTCGCCCAAAAGATAACGGCGTTTTATTCCGTAGCTGACTTTGTTTGAAGCATCTTCCCAGACTTCGCCGATAACGATTTTGTCTTTCCCCTTTGATTTTACGGTTTTTCTGATATTGTCTAGGAATTCGTCGGGAAGCTCGTCCGCAACGTCAAGTCTGAAGCCCGAAGCGCCCATTGTAAGCCAATAGGACAAAACTCCGCCCTCGCTGCAGATAAAATCTGTATAGTCAAGGTTATTTTCGTTCACGTTAGGGAGAGTGTCAATCCCCCACCACGATTCGTATTTATTCGGATAGTCAATAAATTCGTACCATGAATAATATGGGCTTTCCTTTGACTGAAATGCACCCTCGTTTTCATATCTTCCGAATTTGTTGAAATATACGCTGTCAGCGCCTGTATGGTTGAAAACGCCGTCAAGGATAACACCTATCCCGAGCTTTTTAGCCTCGGCGCAAAGAAATTTAAAGTCGCTGTTTGTTCCGAGAAGCGGGTCAATTTTCATATAGTCAGCGGTATTGTAGCGGTGATTTTCATGCGCCTCAAATATAGGATTGAGGTATATGCAGGTTACGCCGAGTTCCTTTAAATAGGGAAGCTTTGACTTTATTCCCTCAAGGTCGCCGCAGAAATAATCATTGTTCCATACGTGACCGCTTTTGTCGGGACGGTATTCGGGGGTTCCGCCCCAGTCGTCACGAATTACTCTGTCCTCGGGGATATTGTTGTGCTTTATTCCGCTTTTACAGAATCTGTCGGGGAAAATCTGATACATAACCCCGCCCTTGAATACATCAGGGGTTTTATACTGCTCACTTGAAACGGTGAGCTGAAATAACTCGCCCTCCCCGATAATTCCTAAATGAGAGCCTTGTTTTTTAATAAACTTTCTCGTTCCGCCGCAGACAAGCGTGAAATAATAATAGTGAATTCCCACGTTTGTCGGGATATATTCCGACGAATATTCAACGTATTCGTCAGTCGAGGCGGTTTCGTTCATGGCGAAAAATCTTTCCTTATAGCCTGTTCTGAAAATTACGAGAATAGGCGGAAGATCGTGAAAGACATTTCTCGGAATTCTGACGGTAAAACGGCAGCTTTGTCCTCTGACAATCGCGCCGAAAGGCGATTTATACGTTTGATTCCAGCTGTTGTAAACCTCAGCCATATAAGTGCTCTCCTTAATACGTTATTATCTGAGAAGATGCCATATGTCGCGCGCATAATCCTCAACAGCACGGTCAGCCGAGAAAAGTCCTGCGCCCGCAATGTTTTCAAGCGACATTTTGTTCCACTTTTCAGCATCCTTATAGCACTGTGAAGCATATCTTTGTGCCTGCTGATAAGAGTCAAAGTCTGCAAGAACCATGTACGGGTCGTTATAGCGGAGAGAGTTTGCGACCTCTTCAAATGCACAGCCGTTTATTCCGCAGTACATTCTTTCTATTGCGGCGCGGATAATATTGTTTGTCTTAAAGTATGTTTCAGGAACGTATCCGTTTGACTTTCTGGTTATAACGTCGTCCTTTGTCATGCCGAAGGTGATGATGTTTTCGTCGCCGACCTGTTCTTTAATCTCGACATTTGCGCCGTCAAGAGTTCCGAGAGTTACAGCACCGTTAAGCATAAGCTTCATATTTCCCGTACCGGAAGCTTCTGTTCCCGCAAGAGAAATCTGTTCTGAAATTTCAGCGGCAGGCATTAAAAGCTCGGAAAGTGTAACCTTGTAATCTTCAAGGAAATAAACCGAAAGCTTTTCCTTGATTTTTGGATTCTTGTTTATTTCCTGAGAAATGCTCCAAATCATCTTGATAATCTGTTTTGCAAGATAATATCCGGGTGCAGCCTTAGCCGCAAAAATATATGTCTTAGGAACAAAATCGGCATCAGGATTGTCGAGAAGATAATTGTATTCGGAAATAATGTTCAAAACATTGAGATGCTGACGCTTGTATTCATGAAGACGCTTAACCTGAACGTCAAAAATTCCGTCGGTATTGATAACTGCGCCTGTTGTTGTTTTAATGAATTTTGCGAAGTTTTCCTTGTTTTCCTTCTTGATTTTTGAAAGGCGTTCAAGGACAGACTTATCGTTTTCAAAAACGCAGAGCTTCTTTAATTCTGACGCATTTTTAAGGAACTTGTCACCTATCGTATCCTTTAAAAGCTGTGTAAGTCCGGGGTTTGACTGATAAAGCCATCTTCTGTATGCTATTCCGTTCGTTACGTTCTTGAATTTATGCGGCGTGTCGTTGTACTGGTCGTTGAAAACCTCGTGCTTGATAATTTCGGAATGAAGCTTTGAAACGCCGTTTACGCTGTGTGAAGCGGCGATACATAAATTAGCCATATGAACGGTATTGTTCTGTACGATTGACATTCTCGAAACCTTTGAACCGTCCTCGCATCTTTCCATAAGCTCAGAGCAGTAGCGGTTGTTAATTTCGACAATAATCGAGCATATTCTTGGAACGACCTGCTCCAAAAGCTTAATATCCCATTTTTCGAGAGCCTCAGCCATAACGGTGTGATTAGTATATGCAAAGGTGTTCTTAACTATGTGCCATGCTTTTTTCCAGCTGTATCCGCAGTCGTCAAGAAGAACGCGCATAAGCTCAGGGATAGCAAGAGTCGGGTGAGTATCGTTTATATGAATAGCAACCTTTTCGTGGAGATTGTCGAGAGTTCCGTAAACCGCCATATGATGATTAACAATGTCGCCGATTGAAGCGGAGCACAGGAAATACTGCTGTCTTAAACGGAGAGATTTTCCCTCAAGATGGTTGTCATTAGGGTATAAAACCTTTGAAATTGCCTGTGCGACGTTGTTCTGTCCCAAGGCTCTTGCGTAATCGCCCTGATTGAACATAGCCATGTCAAAGGACGGACATTTTGCCTGCCATAATCTTAAAACGGAAACGCCCTCGCTGTCATAGCCCGAAACGTACATATCAACGGGGACAGCCATAACGGTATTGTAGTTTTTGTGTGAAATGTAATGGTACTGATTGTCCCAGTATTCGCTCAGCTCACCGTCAAAGTGAACCTCGATAGCCTTGTCGTGTTTTGGGACAAGCCATACTCCTCCTCCGGGAAGCCAGTTGTCGGGAAGCTCGGTCTGCCAGCCGTCCTCGATTTTCTGTTTGAAGATACCGTATTCATAACAGATTGAATAGCCCATTGCGGGATAGCTTTCTGTTGCAAGTCCGTCAAGATAGCATGCTGCAAGACGGCCTAAACCGCCGTTTCCTAAGCCGGCGTCCGGCTCGTATTCATATATTTTATCAAGGCTTATGTCGTACTCTTTAAGCATTTCGTCAACCTTGCCGACGATTTCAAGATTAAAAAGGCTTGTTTTAAGCGAACGTCCCATAAGGAATTCCATGCTGAGGTAATAAACTTGCTTTCTTCCCTTAGAATGGGCGTCATTCATAAAGGCACGTCTCTTCTTTTTCAGATATGCAACCACCACTGAAGAAAGTGCGTTGTAAATCTGTTTGTCCGAAGCATCCGACGGGGTTACACTCGCTGTGTCCATAAGATTTTTTAAGAATAATTCCTGCAGTTCCTGCTTAGTAATTGTATCTACCATTGTCATCATACCGCCTTATCTTAAATTGAATAATTGAAATACATATTTTATTGCGGCAAAAATTATATTGCCAACGATTTAATTATATAGGAAAAAAACTGCAAATTCAATTGCTATTATATACAAAAAATTGCGCTTTGATATTCCCTAAAATTCGTTCGAAAGCCGTTAAATCCGTTGGCTTAGGAAGAAAATCGCGCTTTAAAGAGATAATATCAGAAAAATATTGTGCCTTTGCACAACAATTTTTTTAAAATATTACGGAAATTTAAAATATTTTTTTTTTAATTTGCACGTTTTAATGCAAATTTTCATCAAAACGGAACTGTTAGTGAGGAGGGGCGGCGCGAAAAACCGCCGAAGACGAAAAAAGGAGTGATATTCAATAAAAAGGCAGAATCTTACCGAAAAGGAATTTCTTTTCTGCTGTTATTTCGCGGAGATTTCATCAGTTCTAGACAGCGCGGTTAATGCAGGCTTTGAAAAAGAAAACGCATTTTATGAGGGCGTTAAAATTCTTCAGAAGCCCGAAGCGTTAAGGCAGATAAGAAAACAGCGTAAAATTCTTTTCGGAAAAGGGGAAAGCAGTGCCGCCGCGGCGTTAAGGCGGATAATCTTTTCAAATCCCGTGGAAGCGGTAAATTCCGTTATGACCGACGAGCCTTGCGAAAAAGGAGATTTTTTCTCGATAAGCGAAATTAAAAGGGCAAAGGGCGGCGGCACGGAATTAAAGCTTTTAAACAAGCTTGAGGCGTTAAAGCTCCTCTTTGAGATCGAGGAGAATGAAAAGAAGTCAAACGGTGCACAAAGCTTTTTCTCGGCACTCTCTCAGGGAATATCGTCAGTCAAGGGTGAAGACGATGGAATTTAAGCCGTTTTCACAAAAGCAGAAGCTTTCAATGCTCTGGTGGGCGGACAAAAACACCGCACGCTTTGACGGGATAATTTGTGACGGCGCGGTAAGAAGCGGGAAAACCGTTTCAATGGCATTAGGTTTTATCCTCTGGGCAATGTCGGAATGTGATGACGGAGCGTTTGCGGTATGTGGGAAAACCATAACCTCAGTTAGAAGAAACATTATTATTCCCATGCTCCCCGTATGGAAAAGCTGGGGGTTCAAATGCTCGGAAAAAACGTCGTTAAATTTCCTCGACGTTGTTTTCGGGGGGCGCAAAAACCGTTTTTATCTTTTCGGGGGAAAGGACGAGTCCTCCGCCGCACTCATTCAGGGCATGACCTTAAACGGAGTTTTTCTTGACGAGGCGGCGCTTATGCCGAGGTCGTTCGTTGAACAGGCTCTTGCACGATGCTCACAAAAGAATTCAAAGCTGTGGTTCAACTGTAATCCCGAAAGCCCCAACCATTGGTTTTATAAGGAGTGGATTTTAAAATCAGAGGAAAAGAACGTCCTTTGTCTTCATTTCACTATGGATGACAATCCATCACTCTCCGAAAAAATCAAAAACCGCTATAAAACGCTTTATTCGGGGATTTTCTACGACCGCTTTGTGTTAGGAAAATGGATGGCGGCGACGGGACTTGTCTATCCGATGTTCAAAGAAAGCGAACACGTTTTTAAAAAGGAGGACGAGCCAAAATGCTCACGCTATGTCGTTTCCTGCGATTATGGGACTGTTAATCCGTCGTCTTTCGGCTTGTGGGGATATTCGGGCGGGACGTGGTACCGCATTGACGAATATTACTATTCCTCACGCGAAAAGGGACAGCTTTTAACCGACGAGGAGCATTATGACGGACTTGTGAAGCTATGCAGCGGTTATGACATTGAATGTGTCATAGCGGACCCCTCTGCCGCAAGCTTTATGGAATGTATAAGGCGCCACGAAAGGTTCAGGGTTATCCCCGCCGACAACAGCGTTTTAAGCGGAATAAGGCGGGTGAGCGAGGCTTTAAGGCAAAAAAAGCTGATGTTCAGCGAAAAATGCGTCGACGCGATAAGGGAATTCGGGCTTTATGCCTGGGACGAAAAAAACGGCTGTGACAGTCCGCTTAAAGAAAACGACCACGCAATGGACGAAATACGCTATCTTGTCAACACGATAACGGACGACAGCGCCGACAGCTTTTTTGTTGTATCGCTCAAAAGGTAAGTCTTTAATCCCTCCTCAAAATTTGAAAAGAGGTGAATCAGTGAAAATACCAAAATTTTTTCAAAAGCAAACGGAAGCTCCGTCGGGAGCGGCGGTGAACACCCCGAGAATTGTCAGTGACGGAATGAAGCTTTTCGGCGAAATTCCTCCAGAGAGAGCGGAATTCGGGCTTTACGAGGCTTTAAGGAACGCCGTTCCCGTTATTGATGCGGCGATATACAAGACGGTCCGTTTAACAGGCGGCTTCCGCGTAATTTCATCGGACGAAAGTATTCAGGACGAGCTTGACGAATTTGTTTCAAGTGTGAAGTCAGGACCGTCGTCACATTCGCTTTCAAGCTTTATCGACTGTTATCTTGACAGCCTTCTGACGTACGGAAGTGCGGCGGGGGAAATTCTTGTCGATACCGAAAGTATGGAGATTGCGGGGATTTATAACGTTTCCTTAAAGCATATCGAGGCAAGACGAGGGACAACTCCCGTCGAAACGGAATTTTACAGACGTTCGGGGAACAACGTCCTTACCTTAGTTAAAAACCCCCAGCTTATTCTTTTTTCAGCGCTTAATCCTCAGCCCGAAAAGGTCTACGGAGCTTCAATTCTCAAGGGACTTCCCTATTTAAGCTCAATACTGATGAGAATTTATGAAAGCATAGGTCAGAACTTTGACAGAGTGGGGAACGTGCGCTATGCCGTAACCTATAAGCCACAGGACAGCGGCGACAGGGCATTCGCCAAGGAACGTGCCGCACAGATAGCAAAGGAATGGTCCGAGGGAATGCAGGCGTCAAAATGCGGACAGATAAGGGATTTTGTTGCCGTCGGTGATGTCGAAATAAAGACAATCGGGGCGGACAATCAGGTGATCGACACAAATATTCCGGTAAAACAGCTTCTTGAACAGATAATCGCAAAGCTTTCCATTCCGCCGTTTTTACTCGGGCTTTCGTGGAGCACGACCGAGAGAATGTCCGCCCAGCAGTCAGATATTCTAACGTCCGAGCTTGAATATTACCGTCGCCTTTTAACTCCGACGATAGTAAAAATCTGCTCGGCGTTCTTAAGGCTTAAAGGGAGCGACGCGTCAATAACTGTTGAGTGGGAAAATATCAATCTTCAGGACGAAGCGGAGCTTGCCGATGCACGGCTTAAAAATGCACAGGCGGCAGAAATTGAAGAAAAAATTAAAAATCAAAATTAAAAGGAGAAAAAATTATGTACAACACAGTAAAACTTGAAAAAGGTCTTTATAATCTTTCCGGAAAATCCTTCACACAGGCACTTTCCGAGCTTGACCCCGACAGCGCATATTCGGGAACAGAGCTTTACGGTCTTGATGCTTTTGAACGTCAGTTAAAGCGTTTTGACATCAAGATTAGCGGAGTAAATTCCGATATGGTTGAAAAATTCTTTGAAACAACCGAATCGGCTGTTCTTTTCCCCGAATTCGTTAAGCGTGCGATAAGACAGGGTATGGAAAATTCCGTGCTCGGTGAAATTATAGCCGCACAGACAAAAACAAACGGCGCCGACTACCGCGGGCTTTCCGTTGTAGCCGAAGAAAATAAGCCGTATTCCACAGCAACCGCACAGGGAGCAGCTCTCCCCGAAACATCAATTTCACTCGGTAGCAGTCTTGTTACTATGAACAAATACGGCCGAATCATCAACACAACCTATGAGGCTGTCCGTCAGCAGAGATTAGACGTTTTTGCGGTAACTCTCCGCTCAATCGGTGCAAACCTTTCTAATGCCGTTCTTTCACAGGCGGTCGGCGTTCTCACAACAGGCGTTACCGCCGACACAATGACAGGTACAGAATTCAATTATTCCGAGCTTGTCACATTCTGGGGTAAATTCCAGGATTACGACATGACGACAATCATCGCATCGCCAGCGTCAATGGCTAAAATCCTTTCCTTTGAGCAGATGAAATATGCCTGCGCTGACTTTATGTCAACGGGAGCGGTTAAAACTCCGTTCGGCTCAAACCTCGTGAAATCGACAGCGGTTGCCGATACAAAAATTATCGGTCTTGACAAAAAGTGCGCTCTCGAAATGATTAACGCAACCGACATCATTCTCGAAAACGACAGACTTATCGACAGACAGATTGACCGCACGGCAGTTTCCGTGACAACAGGCTTTGCAAAAATTATTCCCGAGGCTACAAGAGTTCTCACAATAGGATAAAAATCCGATACGCCGCCGTGCCGTAATTTCTTCGGCACGGTAACGTGTTATTTTGAAGGAGGAAAAACAATGGAAGAAAACACGCTTCTTGAAAAGCTTAACAGCTTCACCAGACGTACACACACCCTTGACGAGGTTTATATTTTTTCGGTAATTCTCTGCGACAATGAGGTTGACAGGGATTTTGAAAAGTTCTCACTAAATGCATTAAAAAGCTTAAAGGAGCTTTTTATCGGGAAAACGGGGATTTTTGAGCACAACACAAAGGAAAATACCCAGACCGCAAGAATTTTTGAAACGGAGCTTATCACCGACGAAAGCCGTCTTACCGCTGACAACGAACCTTACACCTGTTTAAAAGCGAACGCTTATATGATAAGGACGTCAAAAAATGAGGATCTGATAAAGGAAATCGACGGCGGAATAAAAAAAGAAATTTCCGTATCCTGTTCGGCGGGACGGAAAACCTGTTCAATATGCGGCTCGGATATTTCAAAAAAGCCCTGCTCACACAAAAAGTCGAAGAGCTATAACGGAAAGCTTTGTTTTGTCATTCTTGACGACATTTCTGACGCTTATGAATGGAGCTTCGTTTCCGTTCCGGCTCAGGTGAATGCGGGGGTTACAAAGCGTTTCGGGAACGAAAAGGAGAATATCCGTAATGAATTTTTAAGCGGAATTTCAGACGGAATACAGCTTTTAGAAAAGGGAATCCCTGACCTTTCCTGCTATAAGCTTTAAGGAGGATTTTATATGAATTTTGAATCAGCGGCGCCTTATTTTGAGGCTTTTTCGGGAGAGTCCGTGTCGGAAAACATCATCTTTGTCGAAACTGCAATTTTAAGGACAAAGGCAATTTTAAAGGATAAGTCATATGAGGAGCTGCCGTGCATTCAGGCTCTTTGCGGGGCGGCGGCAAATGTTCTTTATATTACCGCAAAAAAATCGAGGGAACGAGAATTCCTCACAAAAAGCGGAAATCTCCCCTCGTCTGATAACAGCTACGGCGTTATTACCGCCGCGAGAGAAGTGTATTCTTATTTAAAGTCGCTTTGCAAGGATTATATAAACGATACGGAATTTTATTTTGAGGGGGCATAATTTATGGAGCTTTTTGATATTTCCGCGGAAATCGGAAAGGAATTAAAGGACATATGCCCCGTATACGACGAATTTGACGACGGGCTTGTTTCCTCAAAGGAAAAAAACATCATCGTCACGGGGATAAAAGATTTTCAATCGGACGTTTCGGGGGTTTTCTGGAACGGTTCGGTTTTAGTTTCTGTATTGTCCGCACTCCCCACAAGCGGCGGAAAAATGCTTGATATTTCCCGGAAAATTATAGACAAGCTTACCTCCTCAAAGCTTAACATCACCGAATACAAGGCTAAAACCCTTTCTTTTGACGAAAAACTTCAAAGGCTTCGTTACGAGCTTGAATTTAAAATCAGCGGAAAGCTTTCCGACAGCTTTTTATGCGACAAGGAATCACTCTCGCTTGTCCTCGCTCAGAATTTAACGCTTTCTGTTAGAGATTTTTCTTTTTCGAGAAAGCGCGGACTTTCAGAAATTCAGACCTCCGAGGGGGTTATAGTCGGCGACAGCGGTGTTTATCCGCTTTGTCTTACGCTTAAAGGAACGCTTACCACGATTTCGGGTAAGGAGCTTTCCACCCTTGAAACGTTAATTTCGGAAAAAACGCCGCTCGCTCTTAGTTTTATCGGGAATAACCTCCCCACGCTCGTTTTAAAGGAATATTCCTTTGACGGAAATAATAACAGCGCCGCAAGGAATATAACACTTTTGCTTTTTTCAGAAAATCCGTCCGAAAGGGTGACAGAAAATGAATAACAGTATAAATCTTTTGCTTTATGACAAGTCAGGACAGGTTCTTTTCACCCTGACAAAAAACATAACATTAAGGTTTGAAAAGGAGTATTATACCCCATATACGTCGCTTAAAGCATCGTTTATTTTTGACGGAGATATAAGCAATGTCGCCGAGGCGGAGCTTGTCGTAAACGGACATCACCTTCATCGAGGGATTGTTGACACGCTGAATACCTATTTTTCAGGCGGGGTACGGATTATAGCAATAACGTCAAGGGGAAAAACCTCAATGCTTTTAAACAACGAGCTGCCCGAGGGAATTCTGTCAAACCCATCGCTCAACGTCATACTTGACCAGAAAAAGGTTATCCCCGGCGTTACCCATGAAAATCTTTCACAGACTGTAAACTATATTTACGTTATGGAGCACGCAAGTGTGTGGGAGGTTCTTACAAACCTTTGCTTAAAGCAGTATAATTCCTGCCCGTTTATTTCGGGAACAAACTGTGTAAGGTTCACGAAAAGCACCGCCGTCACCTTTTCTCCGCAAAAAATTACGGAGAAAAGCGCGGGAACGGACTTTTCAAAAATTATAAGCGCCTGTCATATGAAGGACGCAAACGATCAGTACACCTTTAATCTGACAGATGCCGAGGCGGTCGGAATGGGGATAGTCAGGGAAAAATACCTTCCGCTTGACAGACAGTGGCTTGCCGATTCACAGACAGGGCTTTCCTATCGTATCAATCTCGGAATGAGAGGGTACAAATATTCATACCTCGGCTATGATGGCTTTTCAGGCGAGGATATAAACGATGTGATTTCGTACGGCGGAAAAGCCACGGAAATAAGCCGAATAGTCATCACATCTGGGAAAATCGGACTTTCCACAAAGCTTTACAGCTATTTCGACAGATACTGTAACAAATTGTAATGCTGTTTAATTGAAAAAATCCACCGATTATGTCGGTGGATTTTTATTGTACATTGCTTTATTTCACAAATAGCTTATGGAATACCCAAAACGGAGTCTTGCTTTTTTGAGAAATTATTGTAATTATATTTAAAATTACTTGACAATTACATTTATATTATGTATAGTTAAATATATTAAATATGTATCGACCCAAAGTCGGTACATATTTTTAGAGGCGCTATCGACCGATGGTCTATAAGCTGAAACAATCAAACTATTAAAGAGGAGCTGCAAAAAAATGAAGCTGTTATTAAATTTCGTACGAAATGACTTTAAAAGAAATAGCGTTATAATAACTGCTCTGGCGATATTTTTAATTCTTTCCGCTGTTTTTATGGCGGGTGGACTTAGGGTTATAGGAATTATGCTATCTTCATTAAATGGTCTTAATAAGATCGCGGTACCCCCAGAATATGTTCAGATGCACAAGGGCGAATATGATGAAGAAGCGTTTAAGAATTTTGTTGAGAAACAAGATTACATAGAAGATGCTTTAGTAATCAAGATGCTTAATATTAGTAATGGGCATATTGTCTATAATGGAGAGTCGTTAGAAAAATGTCTTATGGACAATGGTTTTGTTACTCAAAATGAAAATTTTGATTATCTTCTTGACCAAAATAACGAAATTGCGGTAGTAAAAGACGGGGAAATCGGAGTGCCGGTTTATTATGCGGAGGATCTAAATATAAAGGCAGGGGATAAAATAATACTGCGAGATGGTAATTATCAAAAAGAATTTAAGGTATCTGTTATAATCCGTGACTCTACTATGAATTCCGCTCTTTCGTATTCAAAAAGATTTCTGATAAGTCAGAACGATCAGAATGAATTGGCTTCTCATATGGGTGAATGGGAATATTGTTTTGAATTTCTCTTGAAAGAAAATGCCTCTGATACGGTTTTGAAAAATTCATATATGGATGCCGGAATGCCATCGAATGGAGTTGCTGTTACAGCAGGGATTTTTACTATGATCAATGCTTTTTCTTATGGATTAATAGCTATTGTAATTATCGCGATCAGTATTTTGCTGATTGCCATGTCAGTATTATGTCTTTCGTATATTATCCGTGCTACCATGGCAGAAGAAAATCATTCTATCGGAGAAATGAAAGCAATTGGAGTCCCAGGAAAGGAAATTGAAAAAATATATCAAGCAAAATACACCATTCTTGCAATATCAGCAGCAGTTATTGGCTATCTGATTTCCATTCCTTTTGGAGATTTCTTTTCCCAAACGGTAATCTGGTATTGCGGATACGGAAGCAGCCAGTGGATGAAATGGATATTCCCTTTCGTTGGAGTAGTTTTTCTTAGCCTTTTTGTAATGCTTCGCTGTCATTGTATCATCCGAAAGAATTTAAAGAGCACAGTCATGGAGCTAATGCGAGGAGAAGAGAAAATAAAGAATGAGGGTCATTATTCACTTCCTTTAAGCGGATTTAAGCACCGCAACCTTACAATTGCCTTGGGAGAACTAAAATGTAAGTGGAAAGAGTATTTTGTAATTTTCTTAATATTCGTATTTTCATCATTCTTAATTCTGCTTCCTATGAATATGAACAATACTATTCATGATTCAACCTTTTTAACTTATATGGGAATTGGGGAAAGCGATATTCGCATTGATGAACAGTATAACGATAATTTAACGGAACAAAACAAGGCAACTCTGGATTATCTTGAAAGAGATCAGGAAATTGCTGAATATGCAGTCTACGAGAATGGTTATGTACAGACTAAAAATGCGGACGGTGAGAGCGAATACATTCGTGTACAAAATGGGGACAATTCCGTTTTCCCTCTAGAATACCTAAAAGGAAATGCGCCTAAGGGAAAAAATGATATGGCTCTTTCTTATATGAATGCTGTTAATCTTGGAAAAAAAGTAGGCGATTCCATAACGGTTAATTATAAGGGAAAAGAACTTGTATTGAGTGTCTGCGGTATTTATCAGGATATTACTTACGGAGGGAAAACAGCAAAAGCAGCCATAGATTTTGATACAAATGATATAGAAGGCTATATGATTTATCTGAATGTTCGTGATGGTGTCGATATTGATATGAAAACTGATCAAATGAGGGCTGCCATGCCAAATAACAAAACAACCCCTGTTGATGAATTCGTTTTTCAAACACTAAGCGGCATTGCTGATAATATGAGCCTTGTAGAAAGTGCCTCTGTAGTGATTTCAATACTTTTAATTATATTAATTACAGTAATGTTTTTGCGGCTTATTATAGCGAGAGAACATAATGCGATTGCAATTAAGAAAGCGATTGGATTTTCAACTCGGGACATCCGAATTCAGTTGGGAATCAGAACTCTTATTATTCAGTTATTGGCAATTGTAACGGGAACCATTCTTGCCAATACATTAGGGGAAGTTATATTTGCCGGTATGCTTTCTTCAGTAGGCGTAGCCAAAATAAAACTTCTGACTGAACCAATCCGGACTTATCTGTTCTGTCCGGCAGCAGAGTTATTAGTAGTTATTATTACGGTGATTATTGGAACCAAAATTATAAAAACCTATCATATCAGAGATCAAATAATGGAATAAGGAGCTTGACCATGATAAAGATTGAACAAATTAGCAAATCCTTTAAGGACACAAAAGTATTAAATAATATATCATTTGAAATTAAAAAGGAAGATTTTGTTGCTGTTATGGGTTCTTCCGGATCCGGAAAGTCAACCCTGCTATATAGTGTCAGCGGAATGGACAAAATAAGTGAGGGCAAGGTTATATTTGACGGCGTAAATATAACCGAGCTTAAGGAGAATGAATTGTCTGAAATCAGGCTGCTAAAGATGGGCTTTGTTTTTCAGACTGCACAAATGCTGAAAAACCTATCTATTTTTGATAATATTATCTTGCCTGGGCTTGTAGCAAAGAAAGAATCCGCAGAAAAAATCAGAAAACGAGCAAATGACCTCATGAAAAATATGGAGATTACAGGGATTAAAAATCGTGATATTAAAGAAGTTTCAGGAGGTCAGCTGCAAAGAGCATCTATTTGCAGAGCTATGATTAACAACCCTCAAATCCTTTTTCTGGACGAACCCACCGGTGCGCTAAACTCAGAAGCCACAAATCAAGTTTTAGATATTTTAAAAAATCTCAACAAAGACGGTATGACAATTATGATAGTTACACATGATCCAAAAGTAGCGGCAAAAGCTAAAAAAGTCCTTTATATAAGGGATGGTCAGGTTGCTGGCTGTAAGGAATTTAATACAGGCGATGACCGTTTATCAGAACTTGATAATTGGTTGAAAGGTATGCAGTTTCCGACAGCGAGCAGTGGCAGATAATTTCATTAAAAATAATATGGAATATTAAATGCTTAGGAACGAGGTTAATATATATGAAAACAATTAAAGACGGAGAAGAAAGGAGAAAAGAAATTCTCGTTACTGCAAGAAGTTTATTTATACATAATGGATATGATCAGACTTCAATCAATGAGATCTTAAAAATTGTAGATATTGCTAAAGGGACTTTTTATTACTATTTTTCCTCAAAAGAGGAAGTTCTTCAAGAAATTATTATGGATATTGTGTATGAAGGTGCTGCCAGGGCAGAACGTATTTTACAGGACTCATCAGCCCCGTTGTTACGCCGTATTGTAATGGCAATAATGGCTCAGGCTCCTGAATTTGAAGGAGCTGATAAATTAGCTGAGGAACTTCATAAAGTGAGTAATGCTAAATTGGAACAGTTATATCGAAAAGCCATGTTAAAAAAAATGACATCAGTTTTGGAGGATACAGTAAAAGAAGCGCAGAAACAAAATATTATTCATACTGATTTCCCGAAAGAATGTATTGAATCAATATTGCTTATGGGACATATGATGTTTGATTGTGAAACTTTTATGTGGGAGGCAGAAGAATATCCGGTAAAGCTGAGGGCGTTTTTATGTAATGCTGAGCGAATATTTGGAGTAAAAGAAGGAGAGCTCCAAGACTTTATAGAAATGTTACAATAGATAAATAATAAAATAATTAGATTAAAAAACAGTTCTCAAAAATATTTTTGAAAACTGTTTTTTGTACAATTTATGTTTCAAATCATGTCACGCAAAGGCAATTGCCACGATAACTCAGTTATGGAAAACTTCTTTGGAATTTTAAAACAAGAAATTTATTATGGACATACTTATTATAGTTTTGATGAACTTAAATTAGCTATAGAACGCTACATAATATATTATAACAATATACGCACAAAGCAAAAACTCGGCTTTTTAAGTCCTGTTGAATACAGGCTTCAATTCTATGTCGCATAAAAATATCGTAGCAGCCGTTGCTGCTACGATATTAAGTCTAACTTTTAGGGGTCACTACAGTTATCCCCACGACTGCTTTTTTGCGTTTATTTACGTACTTAAAATATTATCAATATATTCTTTTAATTGGGGCGAAATCTTTTTGTCATAGCCATACATATACGCTTCATCTCCGCAAAATGCGCTATCGCTAGGGAAAAATACACATTTATCATCATACCCAAAGCTAACGTATTCTTTTTCTCCATTAAAGTCAAAACAAAAATCTGCATAAGGATCTCTTTGATATGAGCTTGAGTGGTCAGGGTACCTAAAAAATCTTGTAATATTAAGTTTATTAATGTTAGTATAAAGCATTTTATAATCTTTTTCGGGAATGTCAAATTTAACATAGTCCTCATGTGAAATCTGTATATTTACAGTCATATTAGTAAGCTGATTAAAATTATGGTTGAATTTTTTAGGCGGAATAATAAAAAGGGACAGTATCATCACGAATACTGCGCCCGATAATATCAATAAAACTTTTCGTACTATTTGCTTTTTCATTTAATTGTCCCCCTAAAATTGTCATTGTTGCTTTGACTTTTATTATATTACTTTATATAACGAATTGCAACTATATTTTAACAGTGTATACCAAACTTATGTACATTGTAGAATCTACATAAAAAATCCTCCCTCAAATGCTTGCATGGCATTTTTATGACACTATAAAGGGGCAAGGTGTAATAAACTTATCTATGTTGACATATGTAAATATTTATGTTAAACTATTTACAGTAAAATACTTATTACGTAAAAGAGAGGCATTTTTATGGCAATTGACGTATTTATAGTGGTACTTATAGTTTCTTTAGTTATAGCGGCATGGATTTATTCGGTAGTATTTGGGTATATCGAAAAAGAGAGATTGAAAAGATTTTCTAAATTCTTACAAATAAACGGCAGAGAAATATTATCAGGAGCAACGCTTGAGTTTGAGGGCGTGAAATATTCAGCAGAAACGGAATTGGTACAGTATCAATGGTGTATGTCCATTTTTGTCATGACTTTTGTAAGAGTTACATCATTCAAGATTCGGGGTTGTGATTCTGGGGACGCAGTTATTAGCAATTTGATTACAGCTCTTGGAGGATGGTGGGGAATACCCTGGGGACCAATTCGTACAATACAATGTTTTGTAGGTAACTGTAATCCTAATATAGAGTCAGTTAGTATGCTTATTTGCGAAAATGGGTATAATTAATGTTTTTATGCTATATCAAAATAAAAATCCGCCCTCAAAAAGAGGACGGATTAATTTTATTTAAGCCTTATTTTGCTTCTGTATCATAAAGCTTTGAAAGTCTGCAGAGGTAATCGTATCTGTCAGCAGCATTCTTAACGGCAGAATTAAAGAGTTTTTCTGCTCTTTCAGGATTCTGACGAACGAGAGCACTGTAACGTACTTCGCTCATAATGAAGTCCTTGTAATCTGCGGTAGGAGCCTTAGAATCAAGCTGGAATGGGTTTTTGCCCTCAGCCTTAAGTCTTGGGTCGAATCTGAAGAGGTGCCAGTAGCCTGATTCAACAGCCTTTTTCTCTTCGCTCTGTGCATTTGACATACCGCCCTTGATACCGTGGTTGATACATGGAGCATAAGCAATTACGAGTGAAGGTCCGTTGTAGCTTTCAGCCTCTGTGATAGCCTTGATTGTCTGGTTGTAGTCAGCACCCTGAGCGATGTGTGCTACATAAACATAGCCGTAGCTCATTGCGATACCGGCGAGGTCCTTCTTCTTAACTTCCTTACCTGCTGCCGCAAACTGTGCGATAGCTCCGGTAGGAGTTGACTTAGAGGACTGTCCGCCTGTGTTTGAGTAAACTTCTGTATCGAATACGAAGATGTTTACGTCTTCGCCGGAAGCGATAACGTGGTCAAGTCCGCTGAATCCGATGTCATAAGCCCATCCGTCGCCGCCGAATATCCACATGGATTTCTTTCTGAGGTAATCCTTATAAGCGAGAATGTCGTTGCCTTCGTCACACTTGCAAGCTTCAAGAGCAGCGATAAGCTTATCTGTAGCTGCACTGTTGAGTGCGCCGTTGTTTAATGTTGAGAGGTAGCCTTCGATTATTTCCTTAACGTCAGCCTTCTTAGCGGTCTTCTGGAGTTCAAGAAGCTTAGCAACCTGTCTCTGACGGATTGTGTTCTGTGCGAGGAACATACCGTAGCCGTATTCAGCGTTGTCTTCAAAGAGTGAGTTAGCCCAAGCAGGACCCTTGCCGTCCTTATTTGTTGTGTAAGGAGTTGAAGGTGCGGAGCCGCCCCAGATTGAAGAACATCCTGTTGCGTTTGCTACATACATTCTGTCGCCGAAAAGCTGTGTTACAAGCTTAGCGTAAGGTGTTTCGCCGCAGCCTGCGCAAGCGCCTGAGAATTCGAGGAGAGGCTGTTTGAACTGTGAGCCCTTAACAGTTGTTTCCTTGAACTTTTCAGCAACCTCAGCCTTAGGAGCAAGAGTAAGAGCGAAGTTAAATACTTCCTGTTCAGCAAGCTGTGTTTCAAGAGGCATGAATGCAAGAGCTTTAGCACCCTTCTTACCGGGACATACGTTGATACATGATCCGCAGCCTGTGCAGTCGAGAGCAGACATTGTCATTACGAAATTGTAACCAGCCATACCGGTAACAGGCTTAGCCTTTTCCTGTGCAAGCTTAGGAGCTTTTTTAAGCTCAGCATCTGTCATGATAACAGGACGGATTACTGCGTGAGGACAAACGTATGAACAGAAGTTACACTGAATACAGTTATCGCCGTTCCAGCAAGGAATATCAACAGCAATACCGCGCTTTTCAAATGCAGCTGAGCCCTGTGGGAATGTTCCGTCAGCCATGTGAACGAATGTCGAAACAGGAAGCTCGTCGCCCTTCTGTGCATTACAAGGAATCTGAATGTTGTTTACGAAATCAACAAGAACCTTGTTGTCGCCTGTAGCGGGAGCCATTCCCATTTCGGAATCCTTAGCCTTGCCCCATGCAGCAGGAATCTTGATTTCAACAATGCCGTTTACGCCTGCGTCGATAGCGTCATGGTTCATCTTAACGATAGCGTCGCCCTTCTTTGAATAAGAAGCTGTTGCGGCGTCTTTCATATACTTAACTGCTTCATCTATCGGAATAATGTTTGCAAGCTTGAAGAATGCAGCCTGGAGAATTGTGTTGATTCTGTTTCCGAGACCGATTTTCTTTCCGATTGAAACACCGTCAATTGTGTAGAACTTAATGTTGTTTTCAGCGATGTGCTTCTTTGTCTGACCTGGGAGGTGCTTGTCAAGTTCTTTAGCATCCCACTGGCAGTTAAGAAGGAATGTTCCGCCCGGCTTGATGTCAGAAACCATGTCGTACTTAGTTACATAAGCTTCGTTATGACAAGCAACAAAGTCAGCCATATTGATAAGGTATGTTGACTTTATCGGAACGTCGCCGAAACGTAAGTGAGAAACAGTTACACCGCCGGATTTCTTTGAGTCATATGCAAAATAAGCCTGAGCGTATTTGTTTGTATGGTCACCGATAATCTTGATGGAGTTCTTGTTTGCGCCAACTGTTCCGTCAGCGCCGAGTCCCCAGAACTTACAAGCTGTTGTTCCTGCAGGAGCAGTGTCAAGCTTTTCAGCAGATGAAAGTGAAAGGAATGTCACGTCATCGTTAATGCCGATTGTGAACTTAGCCTTGTAATCATCTTTGAATGAAGCGTTCCAGTAAACAGCCTTAACCTGTGCAGGAGTTGTATCCTTTGAGCCAAGTCCGTATCTGCCTGAAGAAATTGTTACAGCATCAAATTTTGAACCCTTGAGAGCAGCAATAACGTCGAGGTAAAGAGGTTCGCCCAAAGCGCCCGGTTCCTTTGTTCTGTCAAGAACAGAAATCTGCTTAACTGAATCAGGAATAGCCTCAATAAGCTTGTCAGCGCAGAAAGGTCTGTAAAGACGAACCTTAACAAGACCGAATTTTCCGCCCTTTGAGTTGAGGTAATCAATTGTTTCTTCGATTGTATCGTTTACAGAGCCCATTGCGATGATGATGTGTTCAGCATCAGGAGCACCGTAGTAGTTGAAAAGCTTGTAATCTGTGCCGATTTCCTTATTAACCTTGTCCATATATTCTTCAACAACAGCAGGAAGCTTGTTGTAGTATTCGTTACATGCTTCACGAGCCTGGAAGAAAATATCAGGGTTCTGAGCTGTTCCGCGGAGAACAGGGTGTTCAGGATTGATAGCTCTGTCTCTGAATGCCTTTATAGCATCCATGTCAGCCATTTTTTCAACGTCTTCTTTTGCCCATGTTTCAATCTTCTGAATTTCGTGTGATGTTCTGAATCCGTCAAAGAAATGAAGGAAAGGAACGCGGCCCTTGATTGTTGCAAGGTGAGCAACTGTTCCGAGGTCCATAACTTCCTGTGGGTTTGAAGCACAAAGCATTGCAAAGCCTGTCTGACGGCATGCATATACGTCTGAATGGTCACCGAAAATGTTAAGTGCGTGTGAAGCAACACATCTTGCGGAAACGTGAATTACGCAAGGAAGAAGCTCGCCGGCAATCTTATACATATTAGGGATCATCAGGAGAAGTCCCTGTGATGCGGTATATGTGGTTGTCAAAGCACCAGCTGATAGAGATCCGTGAACGGTGCCTGCCGCACCTGCTTCAGACTGCATTTCTGCTACCTTTACAGGCTGTCCGAAGATATTTGTTTGTCCCTTAGAAGCCCAGACATCTGTAACTTCAGCCATTACGGAAGATGGCGTAATAGGGTAGATAGCGGCAACTTCTGTGAACGGGTATGCAGCCCATGCAGCAGCGTTGTTACCATCCATGGTTTTCATTTTTCTTGCCATTTTAAAGTCCTCCTCAAATATTGTGTGAGATGTTATAGACATAACTATAACCTTAATGATATATTTTATCACAATGGTGTTAAAATGTAAAGCAGATAAAAATAAAATATTTATTAAAGGTATAAAGAATATAATATGTTTTTTATGTTTTTTTATTAAGCGGAAGGTCTTATTCACCCCAAAATAGTATTACAAACAGCTTACAATATTATTCCAATATTGTAACTTATTTTAAAAAGCCCTAAAATACGTACTCTATCATGTAATAATTTGGGCATTTCTTTATTGACTTTTATTTCTTGATATAGTATAATTTCACTGTCAGACTTATGTTTGACATATTTATTACTATTGATTACATAATTTCAGAGGGGGAATTACCAGTACATGGAATCTGACGGGAGCCGATTGTTGCTCGGGTCTTTAATAATTTTTGCAATAATTCTGATAAAAGGCTTTTTTACCGCCTGTGAAACGGCAATAACCGAGGTAAGCGATTCAAAAATAAAAATGCTAATGCAGAATGACAAAAAATACGCCGCTTTGTTTAAGTTAACTGAAAAGCCGTCGCAGTTTATAACAACCTTTACTCTCAGCAAGGTTTTATCGACTATGATACTTTCGCTTCTTGCGGTATGGATTTATATGAAGCCGCTAGAAAAACTTATTTCATTCGGCTCTGAGCCTTACGGCGCGATGAAATTTCTTTCACCTGCCCTGTCGGTTTTTATTATTGTTATTTTTGCCGTAATTTTAATTTCGGTTTTGGCTGAAAGCATTCCCAGAAAAATAGCAAATAAAAACAGCGAGGGTTTTGCGCTTAAAATTATGGGAACGGTCCGTGCACTTATTATAATTCTCACTCCGCTGAGGCTTGCGGTTTCAGGTGTTTCAAATCTGATTTTAAAGCTTTGGGGAATTTCGTATTCGGCACAGCGTGACGTTGTCACCGAAGAGGAAATTATGATGATGGTTGACGCTGGGAACGAAAACGGAGTTATCGAAGAAACACAGCGCGAAATGATAAGCAACATCTTTGAATTCGGCGACCTTGAGGTTTCCGACGTTATGACTCACCGAACGGAGCTTTTTGCCGTTGAACTGAACACGAAAATATCCGAAATGGTTTATGTCGCGATTAATTCGGGGAAATCCCGAATACCCGTTTATGAAGATGACATCGACAGCATTGTCGGGGTTGTCAACGTAAAAGACCTTTTGTTCCTTATCGGGCAGGAACACACTGACAAGGCCGATCTTAAAGAGTTTTTGAGGGATGTTATCTACCTCCCCGAAACGGGTAAGCTTTTTGAAGCTTTTAAAAAATTAAGTGCGGTAAAAGGACAGCTTGCTGTTGTTGTTGACGAATACGGCGGTACGGCGGGGATAATCACGATGGAAGATATTCTCGAAGCGATCGTCGGCAATATTCAGGACGAATACGACAACGAAACGGAGGATATTATCAGAGTTTCCGACGGAACCTATATGATAGACGGAACCGCCGAGCCTGAGGATACTCTTGAGCATCTCGGGATAACTCTTCCCGAAGACCATGAATATGAAACAATGAGCGGCTTTATAATCGATCTTTTGGGGAGAATCCCGAAAGAAGACGAAACGCCCTCAGTTGAATATGAGAAAGTAAAATTCACCGTTCTGGCGGTTGAAGATAAGCGCATAGTTAAAATCAAAGCTTTTCTTCCGCCAAAAAAAGAGGAATTTTCAGAATAAATTTAATTAATTGTATTAAAAGGAGAATAGCAAATGAAAAAATCTGTTTCACGAATTTTGGCATTGTTAATGTCTGTCATCCTTGTTGCATCATCGCTGACAGCGTGTGCAAAGGAAATTGACAATTCTGCAACTATGGCAGAAACCACAACAACTGCAGAGGAAACCACAACCGAAGCAACAACAACCGAAGCAACAACCACAACAGCTGCAACAACCACAACAGCCGCAACAACTACGACAGCTGCTCCTAAAACTACAACAGCACCAAAGACAACAACTGCTCCAAAGGCAACCACAACAGTAAAGGCAACCACAACAGCACCAAAAGCAACAACCACAGCCGCTACAACCAAGAATACAAATACTAGCGGAAAAGGCAAATATGTATACAGCAAGCTCAGCGCTGACGAAAAAGAGCTTTATGATGCAATGGTAAAAGCAATTAAAGAGCGTAAGACAACTCTTGAAATAACAAAGACATATAAGGGCGCACAGCTTCAGAAGGTTTATGAGAGCGTATTCTTCCAGGAGGCTGACCTTTTCTGGTTTATGGCTTTAGGATACACATTCTCTGACGGACAGAAATCAATCACTCTTGACTACAGATTTACTCCCGAACAACAGGCAACAATGCAGAAAAATCTTGATGCCGCTGTAAACAAGGTTATTGCAACATTCCCTGCTAATGCAACAGAATATCAGAAATTAAAGGCTCTTCACGACTACATTATTCCCCGCACAGGCTTCTCAAAGGACGGAACATACGCAAAATGCGCTTACGGTCCTCTTGTTGACGGAACATCACAGTGCGAAGGCTATGCAAAGGCAGTAACATATTTCTGCAACAAAGTCGGAATTGACAGCGTACGTATGACGGGAAACAACGTTCATGGACTTACACACGCATGGAACAAGGTTCTTGTAGGCGGCAAATGGTATAACTTCGACCTCACATGGGACGATCCGGAAGGCGTTTCTTCACCTACATTCATGAAATACAGCTACTTCCTCGTACCTGATATACTCGTAAATAATCTTTCACACTTCCCTGTTACAAACTTTACACCTCCTGTTGCAAACTCAATGGACATGAACTATTTCGTTCAGACAAAGATGTATGCTTCAAGCGTTGCAGAAGCTGAAACAATGATGCAAAAGCAGATGATTAACTGCGCAAAGAACAAGGTTATGGCTTGTCAGATTATGTGTAAAGACAAGGCAACCTTTGACGCCGCAACAAAGAGCATCGTAAGCGGCGGAAAATTCTCAACAATGAAATCAACAACAAACGCAACAGCAGGCTGTACTCAGATTAAGTCAATAAGCCTCGGAAGCGATGCTAAGCTTTATATTATTCAGTTTAATTTGACATATTAATTTTAAAATGCTTTCACTGCCGTTTTTAAGCGGCAGTGAATTAACCCGGAAAGGAAAAATACATAGATGAAAAAACTTTCAATTTTTATAGCAGTAATTTTGTCATTTACAATGATAATGACTGCATGCGGCAAGAAAGTCGACGATTCGGCAAGCGGCTCCGCTGCCGTTGACGCAACGGTTGTCGTTACGGACGAAAACGGAGAAAAGGTTACCGATGAAGTCGGCGCTATTGTAACCGAAAAAAATCCCGACGGCACAACAGGAACAACCACCGAATATGTTCCGCCTAAAAACACTGATACAACAACCACTGCCGTTCAGAATTTCACAAAGGTTCGTTATGCTTACAGCAGTCTTTCGGCTGAGGAAAAGAGCTATTATCAGGCTCTTGTAAATGCCGTTTCAAACTTTGAACCGTCGGTTGTTTTTGATAAGCCGCTGGATCAAAAAACATATTTCAAGATTTTTGCTTTGGTTTATTTTCAGGAAGCACAGCTTTTCTGGATGAGCGGTACATATGAAATATACGACGGAACAAGACAGAATATTGTTCTTGATTACCGCTGTTCACAGGAAGACGCAAAGAAAATGCAGGCTTCTATCGATAAAAAAGCCGCAGAAATCAAAGCTAAAATTCCTGCCGGAGCTACAACCGTTGACAAATTAAAAGTATTCCACGATTATATCGTTTTAAACAACACTTTCACAAAGGATGGGGATTATCCCCAGACCATTTACGGCGGTCTTATTGAAGGCAAGGTACAGTGCGAGGGCTATGCAAAGACACTGGGTTATCTCTGTGACCAGAACGGCATTGAAAATATGCTTATTACGGGAACAAACGACAAACAGGCAAGCCACGCATGGAACATTATAAAGGTCGACGGCGACTGGTATAATCTTGACACAACATGGGATGATCCTGTCGGACAGTTCCCGGCTGATTATATCAAATATAACTATTTCCTTGTAACGGATAAGGAAATTCACAACAAAACTCATTTTGTAGACAATCAGTTCTATGCTCCGCCTAAATGTGATGCGACAAAAGCAAATTATCAGCGCAATTACGGACTTTATGCGGAAGATAAGGATAAGGCTCTTTCTCTTATTAAGAGTGAGATAAAGAAGGCTGCTGATTCAAAGAACGGCTATGTTCAGATAAAGGTTTCTTCAGAGAAAATCCTTAACGACATAAATAACGAGCTTATCAAGAATAAGGCTATTTACACCTATGTCGACGAAGCAAACAAAACTGCAAAGCATAAGTGCAAGGTTACAACAGCACCGGTTCTTGACAAAAATGTACTGACTATTCATATCACGTTGAATTATTAACATGGCATTTGAGGGCGGACAGAAATCTGGCCGTCCTCTTTTGTCAAATTTTTATTAAAAATAAAGTGGTGATTATTATTAAAAAGGCGTTTATTATATCTGTAGCTTTATGTCTGATGCTTACTTTCGCTTCAGGCTGTAGAATTGACATAACGCCGAAAAGTCAGGCGGTTTTGGAAACCACTTCTGTTTCTTCTCAGACAGCGTCGGAAGAAACGACTTCGGTTACTCCCGAAACTACGACGGCGGCAACGACTACGACAGCAGCGACAACCGTACCTGTTACCGTTCCTAAGGAAGCTGTTACCGTTTCTGTAACCACTCCTGCTCCGCCTAAGGAAACCGTAGTTACCACGGCAGCCTCACAGATGGTTCAGCCTAAGACTACCCAGGCTCCCGTTACTACTGCGGCACCGATAACCACTACTGTTCAGACAACAGCAGCCGCTCAGCCGACAAAACAGCTTACCCCGATAACTGACAATTATGTTTACCGCAACCTTCCTGAAAACAAAAAAGTTATATACAACCAAATTGTCACGGCAATAAAGAATTTTGCTCCGTCTGTTGCTTTCAGCGGATATCAGCCGTCGGTTCAGGAAATAAAGGAAACATATGCGTACATAATTTATAATGAACCGACCTGTCAGTACCTTTCCTATCAGTTCAGCTATATGGGGAATCCCGTGTCAGAGCTTTATCTTTCGTATACCGAAACACAGGCACAGGCACAGGCTATGCAAAATGCTGTCGACCAGAAGGCAAATGCGATTTTAAAGGGAATTACCCCGACAATGACTCAGTATGACATTGCAAAATATCTGCATGATTCTATTATCAAAGGCTGTACCTACGACCTTTCGACAAAATATTCCGCAACAATGTACGGCGCACTTGTCGAGGGGAGAGCGCACTGTCAGGGCTATTCGTACTCATATCTCTACCTCTGCAAAAAAGCGGGGATAGACTGTACGAATGTTGTCGGATTTGCAGGTGAAGAGCATATGTGGAACATGAACCTTATCGACGGCAAATGGTATCATACAGACCTTACTTGGGACGATCAGGACCATAACGCTCAGTTTAAGGATCCGCTTTATAATTACTTCAACTGTCTGTTAAGCGACGTTTCCGGCAAAAGACAGATTTATACCGACAACCCGATTCCCCCCGCATATAACGGGACGGAAGCGAATTATTTCTATAAAAATGGGTATTTCATATCATCTGTGGATCAGACCGATACCATAGTGTATAATCAAATTGTATCGATTTTAAAGGGCGAAACCAAGTATGTTTCAATAAAATGCAATGACAGCAACGTTTATCAAGCTGTTAAACAAAAACTTATCGATCAGCAGAAAATTTTTGAGCTTTATCATTTCGCACTCGCGGATTTGGGAAAATCTTCGTCAGATGCAAGACTTTATTATCTTTGCGATGATGATGTTAATGCAATAACCTTCTGCTTCGTTTAAAATTGAAGCAAAAATATTTCAACAAAAAAGAGGTGCTTGTTATAAGAAAGCGTTTTTCAGCTATTGCAATAGCCGTTTCTGCGTTACTGTTATTCTGCTCCTGCGAACAGAATAGAAACAGCAGTACATCGGGGGCGGAGCAAACTTTGGATTCGATATCCGAATCTCCTAAAGCTTCTATGACAACACCCTCAACATCCGGAACGATGGTTACGCCGGAGGCGCCAAAAGCATTTTTGAAAGAATCCTCAATCCCCGATGTGTGCAAGAGCAGATATGGATATTATCAGCTTAACGCCGATGAAAAGGCGGTTTATGACGAGCTGGTAAATGCGGCAAAGCACTTTGAACAAAGCGTTAATTTGTCAAGAAACGTCACAAAAGAACAGATTCAGAGAATATGCAACATTCTTTATATCGAAGAAAATGACCTTTATTATCTGACGGATGAATATGAGCTTTCACGTACAGAGGATACCGTTAAAACGATATATCTCACATACAGCTATAATTCGGACACGGTTAACAGAATAAATGCCGAGGTTGATAAAAAGCTTAACGAAATTCTTAATATGATAACTCCCCAAATGTCAACTGTTGACAAAATAAAGCTTTTTCACGACAGAATAATTTATGGCTGCGTTTATACGATGACAGGCGAATTCATAGCTTCCCCCTACGGCGCGATGGTTAAGGGCGAAGCGGTCTGTGAGGGATATGCTAGGGCGTTTGCGATGCTTTGCAACAAAGCGGGGATAGAAAACCTTTTCGCCTGCGGCACGGTTACGGGCGGGGAATCGTCAGGCGACCAGCATATGTGGAACATGGTTAAAATCGACGGCGCGTGGTATAATATCGACCTTACCGCCGACGACCCGAATGCAGAGCCGGGAAAGGCTTTCCTGGGATATGACTATATTCTTTATAATTATTTTCTTTTCCCGACAAGTCAGCTTTCCTACTCGAGAGAAAATATTGACATCGACGAAAGCTTATATACTCTTCCCCAGGCAACATCTATGAACGCAAACTATTTCGTTTATTATGGCTATTATGCGAACACCTGTGAAGAGGGGATAAAAATTCTTACAAAAGCAATGGATACCGCAGTAAAGTCAAAGAAAAAATACATTCGTCTTAGATTTTCAAATATCGAGGAATATGATAAAACCGTGGCAAAGCTTTTTGAAGAAAAGGAGATTTTCACTCTTGAAGCACAGTTTGAACTTCCGAGAGTAAATCTCTGGCGTTCGAGAGAGCTTCAGCTTTTCCAGCTTGAGCTTATATATGGGGATGACTGATAATAGCCGCAGAGATAAATCCTCTGCGGCTATTTATATAAATCCTCTGCGGCTATTTATACATATTGACTTAATGTAACAAATATGTTAATATAAAACGAATATAATTTTGAGGGATATGGATTTTTTGGGCGAGCTGTATTATAAATCTTCGGGGCAGGTTAGCATTTCGGGGGCAATTTTTCTTTTTCTGGGGACATTTTTAGCTGGTACGATTTTAGCGATTCCTTATCTTTTTATTGTCGAGATATGTCCGATAGCATATGCGTGTATTCTTCTTACATTGGGCTACGGCTATGTAATAGGACTTTTGTGCAAGGTGATTATAGAAAGAACGAAAATGAGAAATGCCCTTGTAACTATTATTTCTGTTTCTTTGGGAACGATTGCATTTACATATTTCAAGTGGATATTCTATGTATGCAGAAAACTTACGGAATCATATGTTACGGGAGTGAACGAGCTGATTGCTGATCCGTCACTGCTGTGGGAGGGTATAAAGCTTATCAATTCCGTCGGAACGTGGTCGATAGGTAGACATTCGAGCAGCGCGGTAAACGGCCCCATTCTTTATATCGTCTGGATAGGTGAAATTATAATAATAGCGGCTGTGGCTATATTTACGGCTTATGACAAAACGAGATTCCCGTTTATTGAAAGCGATGACGAATGGGCAAAGGAATATAAGGAAAAGAAATTTAATTTTGAATGGTTTGAAATTAAAAAATATGAAATTGAATCAAATCCGTATGTAATTCTTAACAATAAACCTAAATATTTCATAGCATCAAGCAATTATGTTGAATTAAAGCTTTATCACAGCTATAATTTTTCCGAATGTTATATTTCTCTTTTCCTGAACAATTATAATGTCAAAAACAAAAAGAATGAGCGCACGGAAAAACTGAAGTATTTAAGAGTTTCCACGGATTTTTATGAAAAGCTTATTCAGCTTTTTGAAGCGCCGAAAATGACGCTTGATGAACCTTTTCAAAATAACAGCTATGAAACAGATAAAGTGAACTTATAGCATAAATGTATATTTCGATTATTTTTGCGGACAATACAAAAAGAACGCGTAGCGTTTTACAGGAATTAATTCCTGTGGGGTTTGCAAAATAATAAACAATGAGGTTTAAAATTATGCTGGACCGAATTGCTCTTGCGCTGATTATCATCGGCGGGCTGAACTGGGGCCTTGTGGGATTTTTTCAATTTGATTTAATCGCATGGCTTTTCGGCGGCTCAGCGGCGTTAATCAGCAGAATACTTTATATTCTTGTTGCTGTATCGGCCGTCTGGTGTGTTTCTTTATTTTTTAAGCACAACAGGCTTGCGGAAGCGGCATAATCGCACAAACATTTTAAGCAAGGGGTTTGCAGTCGTGACGGATTTCCCCGTCACGACTATTTTATTTATTATGCTTGATTTTTCTAAAATTATGTGGTATAATATATGAACCTTAAGACGAGATTTGGCGATTTTCTATAAAAATTATTTTGTTAATTTGTTAAAATATGCGAAAAATATTGTATGAAAGTCATTGCAATTTTAATATTACATAATTTTTCACATTATTTATCCAATATTTTTGTACAAATGTCCAATCTTTATATTTTATAGCTTTAAAACCACTTGGGACTGTTGACTTATAAATTATAATGCGTTATAATATGGTTGATGTTAGAATTCGTATATTCTATTATTATGGTATAACATCCGTTTTGTTGTCTCCTTTCTTTTGTTCTACACATATTTATATCCTTTATCTGATTTATTTGCAGGGCTGTGGTCCTGCATTTTTTTTGTAAGCGGCAGCCTTTGGCTGTTTCAATATAAACAAAAGCGGATTATCCGCAGGAGGTAGAAATTTATGTCAGAACCCTTTTACATTACAACCCCGATTTATTATCCTTCCGGCAATCCTCATATAGGACATTGCTATACCACTTTGGCTTGCGACGCACTCGCCAGGCTAAAGCGAATGCAGGGATTTGATGTAATGTTTTTGACAGGTACGGACGAGCACGGTCAAAAAATCGAAAAAAAAGCCGAAGAGCTTTCGGTTTCGCCGAAAAAATATGTCGACGACATTGTTGAAAACTTCAAAAAGCTTTGGTCCACGCTCGGAATTTCCTACGACAGATTTATCCGTACAACCGATTACTATCACGTTGAATCCATTCAGAAAATCTTCAAAGACCTTTATGACAAGGGCTTTATCTATAAAGGAACATACGAGGGCAAATACTGTACTCCTTGCGAATCCTTCTGGACGGAAAGCCAGCTTGTGGGCGGAAAATGTCCCGACTGTGGAAGAGATGTAATCGATGCTAAGGAAGAAGCTTATTTCTTTAAGCTCTCGGAATTCGGAGGAAGAATTGAAAAGCTCCTCACCGAAACAGACTTCTTAAATCCGCCGAGCCGCGTAAACGAAATGATAAACAATTTCATTAAGCCCGGACTTGAGGATTTGTGTGTTTCAAGAACAAGCTTCAAATGGGGAATACCTGTTCCCTTTGACGATAAGCACATTGTTTATGTGTGGATTGACGCCCTTTCAAACTATATTACTGCTTTGGGTTATAAAAACGATGCATACAACGACATGGACAAATACTGGCCCGCCGACGTTCATATGATGGCAAAGGAAATTGTTCGGTTTCACTCAATAATCTGGCCGGCTATGCTTATGGCACTGGATATCCCCGTTCCGAAAAAAATCTACGGTCATGGCTGGATAACCTTTAACGGAGCAAAAATGTCAAAATCAAGCGGCAACGTAATCGACCCGTTCATTCTTTCGGAAAGATACGGCGTTGACGCTTTAAGATACCATCTTTTAAGGGAAATGCCGTTCGGCTCGGACTGTGCATTTTCAAACGAAATGATGATAAACAGGATTAATGCTGACCTTGCAAACGATCTCGGGAATCTTCTTTCGAGAACGGTTGCAATGGCAGAAAAATATTTCGGCGGAAATCTCCCGACTGAAAGGGAAGCCGCAGACAGCGATATCGAGCTTATTTCAGCGGCAGTTTCTCTTAAAAAGACTGTCGGCGATTTATTTGAAAGCTGTCAGTTTTCCGCAGCACTCACGGAAATTTTCAAAGTTATTTCCAAGGCAAACAAATATATCGATGAAAATGCTCCGTGGGTTCTCGCTAAGGACGAAGCTAAAAAAGCACGTCTTGCGACGGTTATTTACAATCTTCTCGACACAATCCGCATAGCCTCAACACTTTTATACCCCGTAATGCCCTTTACCGCGCCGAAAATATGGGAGCAGATAGGCGCAAAAAGCGCTGATGTAACATGGGAAAAATGCGGCGAATCAGGCGTTCTCCCCGCTGATGTAACAGTTAAAAGAGGAGATGTTCTCTTCCCGAGAATTGATATTGACAAGGAAATTGACGAGCTTAACGCACTACTTGAAAAAAATTCTCCTAAGGGAAAAGAAGAACCTAAAGAGGAGATTAAGCTTGCCGACGAAATCACCATTGACGATTTTGCAAAGGTCGAGCTGAGAGTTGCGCTTGTAAAGGCTTGTGAAAAGGTAGAAAAATCCGACAAGCTTCTCTGCTTACAGCTTGACGACGGAATGGGCGGACGTCAAGTAGTTTCTGGAATTGC
>DAOPYP010000006.1:0-35287 GCA_035352975.1 Oscillospiraceae bacterium | reverse complement strand
TTGATGAAAAAACTTATGTAAATGCTATTCCTGACCTTGCGTTCAAGGCATTTGAGGACCAGTGTACAACCGCAAATCCTCGTCTTCCTAAGGTTACTGAGCTTGAAGAGCTTTACAAGAAAGCATATTACGGAAAATAAAATACGACAATATTTAAAGGGAACCGCACATAATGTGCAGTTCCCTTTTTGTTATTTAAGATTTAATTATTCTGATTCATTTTCAGACTGAACAGCTTTAAGCATAATTGCACATTCAAGCCTTTTTTTCTCCATCTCGCAGGAAAGCTTGTGTGCGCTTAAAATATCGCCCGAATATGAATAGTTATTTGCATTGCATCCGCCGCTGCAATAAAATTTAGCCCAGCAGCTTCTGCATTCATGCTTAGAATAAATATGCGCACCCGCAAATTTTTTCTTCATTTCGGTATCAAACGTATTGTCGTGAAGATTGCCCATAAACCAGTTGTCCATTCCGACAAACTGATGACAGGGATAAATGTCGCCATCCGGGTCAATTGCAACATATTCGTTGCCGCAGCCACAGCCTCTCAGCCTTTTTATCGCACAAGGTCCCTGATCAAGGTCAAGCATAAAATGAAAGAAATTAAAATGCTTTCCGTTTTTATCATTTTCAATTAAACGCTTTGAAAGCTTTTCATATTCACAGAAAACCTTAGGAAGATCGCGTTCCGTCAGCGCATACGGCTCTTTTAAATCGGATACAACCGGCTCCACGGAAATCTGGGTAAATCCCTGTTCGTTAAGACTGAAAACGTCGTCGGAAAAATCAAGGTTGTATTTTGTGAACGTTCCCCTAACATAATAATCCTTATCACCACGCTTTTCAACAAGCTTTTTGTACTTGTCCATTATCATGTCATAACAGCCCATGCCGTTTGAAAATCTTCTTACCCTGTCGTTGACTTCCTTGCGTCCGTCAACTGAAAGTACAACATTCGACATTTCCTTGTTGATAAAGTCAATTTTATCATCATCAAGAAGAATTCCGTTTGTTGTTATAGTAAATCTGAAATTTTTATTGTATTCTTTTTCTTTTGAGCGGGCATATTCAACAACCTGTTTTACCACATCAAAATTCATCAAAGGTTCTCCGCCAAAAAAGTCAAGCTCAAGATTTTCGCGGTCTCCCGATTTTTCTAAAAGAAAATCAATAGCAAGCTTAGCGGTTTCAAAATCCATAAGCTTTCTGCCTTTTCCGTAATCACCGGTTGAAGCAAAGCAGTATTCACATCTCAGATTACAATCCTGTGAAATCAAAAGGCACATTGCTTTAACAGGAGCAGCAACGGAATATTTTGAAAACTTTTCATAGTCGTCTTCTGAAAATAATATTTTATTCTGATAAAGCTCAGCAATTTCGTTATAGCAGGATTCAATATCCTCCGCCAAATAAAATCGTGAAAGCTTTTCAATAACATTTTCAGGACATTTATCAGAAAACGGCGGTTCAATGTTGTCAAGGAGGTCATAAGTAAGCTCATCAACAATATGTACTCCCCCGCTGTTCACGTCAAGCACTATGTTGTATCCGTTAAGCTTGTATTTATGTATCATTTAGATTTCTCCCTTTTACTGTAAAAAATTAAAGGGACATTGCTGTCCCTTATCAATTAATAGTATAATAAATTACTTATTCAAGTTTTCGCACTTCTGATTTGCAACTGTACATGAGGTTTTGCAAGCAGACTGACATGAAGCCTGACATTTGCCGCAGCCACCCTTTTCAGCTGATTTCTTTAAGTTAGCCTTGTTAATTGTTTTAATATGTTTCACTTTTATACTCCTCCGTTAATGAACAATTTTAATTTAATTTATTATATCATAACAATAAGAATAAATCAATGCAAAATGTTACAAAAAAACCTTAAAATCGAACTTTCGAATTTACACCGATTATTCCGCCGATTGAACTGCATACAATTATCATAATTAATTTTGAAAAAGTACCCATAGTCAGAGCGAGTTTCATAAAAATCATGCTGATTATAAACGTTATCGCAAAAATAATCAGTCCGCAGAAAATCCCGGTAAAAAGACCATTTTTCCTGTATCTCTTTGAAATAAGAAACCCGGCAAAATAACTGCCGACACATAAAGATATACTGGACATCGCAGAAACAAGTCCGTCGGGTGCGTCAACCTTTGTCATTATAAAAGAAAAAAGCAAAAGGCACAGCACCGTCAGAACTCCGCCGGATAAAATCGAAATAGCTGTATTGAATACTTTTGAATCTCTTAAATTATTAGTGTTTCTATGCATGGTCTTTCCCCCTCTAAAAAGCGGTATTACCATACATAAATATTCATAAGTTCACTAAATTATTCTGCTTTTGTGTCATGAACTGTATCATTTGACTGAATAGCCCAGTTCTTTACACGAATTTTGCTTCTGTCCCCGCCTGTTTCGAGAACAATAGAATCATCGCTCTTGCGGACAACTATTCCGACAATTCCACCGATAGTAGTTATCTCATCACCGATTTGAACATTGTTTCTCATTTCCTGAGCTTGTTTTTCCTTTTTCTTCTGAGGTCTTATCATAATAAAATATAAAACAACAAATATCAAAAGAAGCGGAGCAAGCTGTAGAATCATAGCCAATGTGGTGTTAGTAGTCTGTCCGCCCTCGGCAGCAGCAGTAAGCAACAGTGAAAAATATGGCATTAATTTTCCTCCTAATTATAATTATATAAGTAATATTATATCATAATTTCAGAAATATACAATATCATTCACAAATAATTTGCAATTAGCCATTTATTTTGATTTTATATAATCATCAATTGCTTTTGCGGCAGTTTTCCCCGCACCCATTGCAAGAATTACGGTTGCGGCACCGGTAACGGCATCTCCGCCTGCATAAATGCCCTCTTTTGTCGTCAGCATATCCTCGTTCACGATAAGACAGCCGTGCTTATTCACTTCAAGCCCGGGGGTTGTGGATCTTATCAGCGGATTAGGTGATGTTCCGATTGACATAATGACAGAATCAACCGGGAGCTCATAATTTGAGCCTTTAATCTCGACAGGTCTGCGTCTTCCGCCTGCATCCGCCTCGCCGAGTTCCATTTTAACGCATTCCATTGCGCGGACACGTCCTCTTTCATCGGAAAGTATTTTCATAGGATTATTCAAAAGAAGAAATTCAATTCCTTCTTCAATTGCGTGATGTACTTCTTCTTTTCTTGCGGGAAGCTCCTCCATAGAACGGCGGTATACAATATAGACCTTATCTGCACCAAGGCGCATAGCACTTCTTGCGGCATCCATAGCAACGTTTCCTCCGCCGACTACCGCAACAACCTTGCTTCTTTTTACCGGCGTATCGTAGTCGTCAAGATAAGCCTTCATAAGATTTATTCTTGTGAGGAATTCATTGGCGGAATAAACTCCGACCAGATTTTCTCCCTCAATGCCCATGAAATTCGGAAGACCTGCGCCTGAGCCAATAAATACAGCCTCAAAGCCCATATCGTTAACAAGCTCGTCAATCGATAGAACCTTTCCGATTACCATATTTGTCATAATGTTTACGCCGAGAGCCTTTAAAGAATCTATTTCTTTCTGAACAATCGCTTTAGGAAGACGAAATTCGGGAATACCGTACATAAGCACTCCTCCCGCAACGTGAAACGCTTCAAAAACTGTAACCTCATAGCCTAAACGTGCAAGGTCGCCCGCACAGGTAAGTCCGGCAGGGCCAGCACCGACAACTGCCACTTTATGTCCGTTTAATTCAGGCTTTTTAGGAGTTATATCTGCATTTTTCATCATATAATCAGCAACAAAGCGCTCAAGTCTTCCAATTGCAACAGGCTCACCCTTTATCCCTCTTACGCACTTGCCCTCGCACTGATTTTCCTGAGGACATACTCGTCCGCATACGGCTGGGAGGCTGTTTGTTGAAGTGATAACAGCATATGCTGCTTCAAAATTTCCTTTTGCAACTTCCTCAATAAATTCAGGAATACGTACAGAAACAGGACATCCAGCAACACACGGCTTGTGTTTGCAGTTAAGGCAGCGCTCTGCCTCTTTCATTGCCATTTCTTTTGTATATCCCAAGGTAACTTCATCAAAATTCCTTGCACGGATTTGAGGATTCTGTTCCGGCATAGGTGTTTTTGTCAATATCATATTAGGCATTTTCAGCACCTCCTGTTAAACGGCAGATGTGGTTCTTACTGTTTTCTTCGTCTTCTTTATATGTTCCATTTCTTAGCATAAGTTCATCAAAGTCCACGATATGTCCGTCAAAATCAGGGCCGTCAACACAAGCGTATTTAATTTGTCCGCCGACTTTAACGCGGCATCCGCCGCACATTCCCGTGCCGTCAATCATAACAGGATTAAGCGAAACTATCGTCTTTATTCCGTAAGGCTTTGTAACAGCACACACAAATTTCATCATGGGAACAGGGCCGATCGCAATTACTTCGTCATATTTATTTCCCGATTCGATAAGCTCTTTTAAGGCCTCCGTTACAAAGCCTTTTTTGCCGTATGAACCGTCGTCAGTTGTGATAATTAAATTATCGCAGGCATTTTTGAATTCTTCTTCAAGAATTACAATATCCTTGTTCCTGAAGCCTGCAATAACGTCAACCGTAATGCCTTTTTCGTGAAGAGCCTTTGCCTGAGGGTATGCGATTGCACAGCCTACTCCTCCGCCTATTACGGCAACTCTTTTTGCGTCAGGCTCAATGTGAGTAGCTATTCCCAAAGGGCCTACAAGGTCGCTGATTTCATCGCCCTCGTTCATCTTTGAAAGCTGAATTGTTGATTTCCCCACAAGCTGAAAAATAATTCTGACAGTTCCCTTATCTCTGTCATAATCATTTATCGTTATCGGAATTCTTTCTCCCTTTTCGTCAATTCTGAAAATTACGAACTGACCGGGCTGCGCCTTTTTTGCAATAAACGGAGCCAAAAAATCCATTTGAACAACGGAATCATTCAGCACCTTTTTTTTCATAATTTTAAACATAATATACTCTCCCCCTGTTTTATCAATAAAACACAAAAAATATTATACTATATTTTATTTAATATTTCAATAAAAAAAGAAAAAGTATCAGATTATTTAATCAGATACCATTTCTCGCTTAATTATATTAAGTCAAAATCACTTTTTTACTCTGCACTTCAACAGCTTAACTGAATCTTACAGTATGCTTTCCGTCGTTTTTTTAAAGATAATTGTAATCTGTGTGCCTTTATTTACAGCACTTTTCATTTCAATATCGGCATTATGGAAAGCCGCGCCATGCTTGACAATCGACAAGCCAAGGCCAGTTCCTCCAGTTTCTTTTGAATGACTTTTATCAACACGATAAAAACGCTCAAACACTCTTTCCTGTGCTTCCTCTGGGATACCTATTCCCGTATCGCTCACCGTCAGCAAAACATTTGAATCGGTTTCTTTTATTGTAATGTCAACTTTTCCGTTTTCTTTGTTATACTTTATTGCATTCTCGCAAAGATTGAAAATCATTTCGTCAAGAATATGACTTATGCCGGATATTTCACAATGACTCCCCGTTAGTTCAATCTTAACATTTTTACTTTCCGCCAAAGAGGAAAGCCTTGTTTTAACGTTTTCAGCAAGGGCATAAAGGCTGACATTTTCTTTCTGAATATCGCTGTTTTTCTCATCAAGCTTTGAAAGCTTGATAATATCTTCGATAAGGTCGATAAGGCGTCTTGATTCGGAATAAATTTTTTCTGAAAAGCGCTGAATATCCTGAGGCTTAACAAGTCCGTTTTTCATAATTTCGGCATATCCCGAAATAGATGTGAGCGGAGTTTTAAGCTCATGAGAAACATTCGCCGAAAATTCACGGCGCATTGCCTCACGCTCTTGTTTTTCAGTAACATCAACCATAATAATAACAACGCCGATGGTTTTTTCGCTATATTTTACGGGACTTGAAATAATAAGATAAACCTTATTGTTCGTGCTGTAATTACATTCTCCGTGTTCACCGTTCTGAGCTTTTTCAACCGATTTTATAAAATCGTCACTTCTGTTTAAGGTCAGAATATTCTGTCCCTTACAGTCTTTTTTAGAAATTCCCAGAATATCAACCGCACTTTTGTTCAAAGAAAGCACAGTCGATTTCTCATCGAGAATAATAAGTCCCTCATTCATATTTTCGGTAATGGCGGAAAATTCAATCTGCTGTTTGTTAAGCGTTGAAATATACCCGCTGATTGATTCATTCTGTTTAACAATTCTTGATAAAAGCGGAGTGATTTCATCGTAAACAACATTCTGTTCGGGATTTTCAAGATCGATTTCGTTTATTGGCTTAACGATAAATTCCGTCTGCAGCTTTGCTATCATTATACATAAAAATAAAACAGGAACAATCAGAATTATTATCATCGGGATACTGTCGACCATTTCCTTATAAATACTGTCAATAGTATATGCAACCCTTATTACAGAGCCGTTATTAAGCTTTATCGCATAATATCCGGTCTGTTTGTCAAGCGTATCGGAAAGCCTTGTGCTTTCGCCTGTTCCGACTTCCATTGCCAATATAAATTCTGGGCGATCCGAGTGATTTTCCATCTTTGAAGCATCCGCCTGTGAGTCAAACAAAACCGTTCCGTCAGACGCAATAAGAGTAATTCGGTCAGAAACAATACTTTTAAGCTCTTTAAAATAATTATCGTAGTCAGAATCCAAGCTTAAAGAAATATATTTTGCTTCCTTTTTGATAATAGACTTCATCTGATCGCCGTTCTGATTAAATGAAATCACGGTAAATACTATTGCCGTCAATATTATTGTGACAACAGAAACCAGAAGAAGATTTATAAATACCCTTCGCTTCATCTGTTCCCTCCTATGCGATAGCCGACACCTCTTACGGTTTCAATCATATTGCCGCATTCGCCGAGCTTTTGTCTTAATGTTCTTACATGAACGTCAACTGTCCTTGTTTCTCCGTCAAATTCATAATTCCATATGCTTGAAAGAATCTGTTCCCTCGTAAGTACATTTTCTTCATTTTTCATAAGCATATAAAGTAGCTCAAATTCTTTGAAGGTTAGAAGAATCTCGGCTCCGTCAGCCTTGACAATATGTTTTTTTGTGTCAAGCGAAAGATTCCCGACAGAATAAACCTTTCCCTTTTCGTCATCTTGACTTTTCGTGCGTCTTAAAAGAGCCTTTATTCTTGAAACAAGCTCCATCATTCCGAAAGGCTTTGAAACATAATCGTCCGCCCCGCTGTCAAGACCTATAACCTTGTCATATTCCGTGCCTTTTGCCGTAACCATTATGACGGGAAGCTTTTTTGTGGTACTGCTTGCCCTTAACAGCTTTAAAAGAGAAATCCCATCCTGTCCGGGGAGCATTATATCAAGCAAAACAAGCTCCGGAATTTTAACCTTAACCGCGGTTAAAAAATCATTCCCGTTGTCAAAGCCATTGACTTCAAAGCCCGTGCTTTGAAGTGTATAAACAACAAGCTCTCTTATACTCGCATCGTCTTCTACAACGTAAATCATAGATATTCCCCTTTGTATATTCCTGTCATTGAATACTCAACCCACTCGGCAATATTCGTCGCATGGTCGCCTATACGCTCAAAATATTTTGCAATCATAAGCATATCAAGGCATTCCTCGCCCATATTGCTGTTTGTCTGAATGAATGCTACGATTTCGCTTTTAACCTTGTTGAAAAGCATGTCAACCTCGTCATCGTCCGCAATGACTTTTCTTGCAAGCTCAAGGTCTTTATCTACAAATGAATTTATGCTGTCGGTAACCATTTTTATGGTAGCACGAGCCATATCCTCGATATGAACTTTTCCGATAATATTCGTATCTGTAATAAATCTGCTTATATCTACGATATCATAAGCCTGATCGCCTATTCTTTCCATATCGGAAATCATTTTCATTGCGGCAGAAATCATACGTAGATCCTTTGCGACAGGCTGCTGCTGAAGAATCAGCTTAATGCAAAGTGCTTCAATTATTCTTTCCATTTGGTCGATTTTTTTATCTGCTTCGATAATTATGTCTTCCGGTATATTATCCTCGTTAAATAATTTTTTAGCGGCAAAAGCAATAGCTTCTTCGCATAATGCTCCCATTTTTATCAGCTCGACATTAAGAATTTCAAGCTGTTCATCAAACTTATTTCGCATTTATCCGAACCTCCCCGTAATATAATCCTCTGTACGCTTGTCAGCAGGCATTGAAAATATTTTTTCCGTTTCGCCGTATTCGACAATTTCCCCCAAAAGGAAAAACGCTGTTTTGTCGGAAATTCTGACTGCTTGCTGCATATTGTGAGTTACTATGACAATAGTATAATCCTTTTTAAGCTCAATGGCAAGATCTTCAATTTTAGAAGTTGATATTGGGTCAAGAGCAGATGTCGGTTCGTCCATCAGAAGAATTTCAGGCTGAACAGCGAGCGCTCTTGCAATACAAAGCCGCTGCTGCTGTCCGCCCGATAGACCAAGAGCAGATTTTTTCAGTCTGTCCTTAACCTCGTCCCATATTGCCGCATCGCGAAGTGACTGTTCAACAAGATTATCAAGCTTTACCTTTGAACGCACGCCGTGAGTTCTCGGTCCGAATGCAATATTGTCATAAACGCTCATAGGGAAAGGATTCGGCTTCTGAAATACCATTCCCACACGTTTCCTTAAAAGGTTTATGTCCATTTCATTGTAAATATTTTTCCCGTCAAGAAGAATTTCTCCCGTGATTTTACAGCCCTCCACAAGGTCATTCATTCTGTTCAGTGACTTTAAAAGAGTCGATTTTCCACAGCCCGAAGGGCCTATAAATGCAGTTATCTCTTTTTCATTTACTTGGAGATTTACACTTTTAAGTGCCTGAAAATTCCCGTAATATAAATTAACATTACTGATATTCATTTTTTCCATATTAACTTTTACCTTTACTTATTTTTTTGGCTATTATGTTTGAAAAAGCATTTATCCCTACTACAATTACTAAAAGCACAACTGCCGTTGCATAGGATTTATCCACATGAAGCCCCTCACTCGCAAGAACATACATATGAACGGAAAGCGTTCTTCCCGATGACATAAGGTCATTAGGGACAACAGGCATCGTTCCGGAGGTAAATATCAGGGCGGCGGTTTCTCCTACTATTCTTCCTATTCCAAGGATTACTCCCGCAATAATTCCGGGAACAGCCGACGGAAGAACAATTTTGAACACTGTTCTGAGCTTTCCAGCACCAAGCCCGAAGCTCCCCTCTCTAAAGCTGTCGGGAACGGCTTTTAACGCTTCTTCGGTTGTTCTCATAATAAGCGGAAGAATCATTATCGCAAGAGTGATTGCTCCCGCAAGCATTGAATATCCCCAGCCGAGTGCGACAACAAAAAGAAGATATCCGAAAAGTCCGTACACAATTGAAGGAATTCCCGAAAGCGTTTCTGCAGTTATTCTTATTATTCCGACAAGCTTATTTCCTCTTTTTGCATATTCGACAAGATATATAGCCGAAAAAATCCCGAACGGAACGGCAATCAAAAGAGAAACAAATGTCATTGTAATTGTATTTATCATAGCGGGGAGAAGAGAAACATTTTCAGAATTATATTCAAGAGAAAATAAATCAAGACTTATGTTGGGAACGCCCTTTATAAGTATATAAACAACAATAAATATTAACGAAACGGTGGTTATTGCAGCCGCAGCCAATATTAAAAGCAATATTATCAAAGAAAGTGGTTTTTTAAAATATGACATTAATTTCTGCTTAAATGTAAGCGTATTTACAGCAATGATTTTTTTGGGGTCAATTACGTTAGTTTCATCATTGTTCATATTTTTTCACCTCTCCCCTTTAAAAGCGAAAACGAAATATTGATAATAAGAATGAACACGAAGAGTACGACGCCTGTTGCAATAAGAGCGCCTCTGTGTAAGTCAACCGCATATCCCATTTCGGTTACTATATTTGCGGTAAGGGTTCTTACTCCTTTAAAAATACTGTTCGGTATTCTCGGCTGATTTCCGGCGACCATTATAACCGCCATTGTTTCGCCGATTGCACGGCCTATTCCAAGAATTACTCCCGCAAATATTCCTGATTTTGCGGCAGGAATTACGGCTAAAAAGATACTTCTTTCATGTGTTGCACCAAGCGCAAGCGCACCCTCGTAATAACTGTCGGGAACCGCTCTTATAGATGATTCTGTAACATTTACGATGGTCGGCAATATCATAATTCCAAGAAGTACGGAGGCCGAAACAATGTTAAAACCGTTCCCTTGAAAATGCTCTCGAATAAACGGAACAATTATAACCAGACCGAAAAAACCGTAGATTACAGACGGAATTCCCGCCAGAAGCTCAACGGCAGGCTTTAAAATTTTATATAAACCTCTAGGGCAGTATTTCGCCATAAAAACTGCGGTAAGAATTCCGACGGGAACGCCGATAATAATTGCACCCGCCGTAATGTAGATACTCCCTATTATCATTGGAAGGATTCCGTAAATATCATTTTTAGGACGCCATTCGGTGCCCAAAAGGAATTTTCCTATACCTATTTCTTTCATTGCCGGCAAACCGTTTGCAAATAAGAAAAAACAAATCATCGCCACTGAAAATATAGAGGCAAGAGCGGCGAACAGGAATACAAAGCTCATAAACTTTTCTTTGAATTTATTCATAGTTTAAAACAACATCCTCTTAACAAAATTAATGCCATCTATATAAATAGGGCATTAATTCTGTGTGATTCAAATTTTATGTTAATTATTTTAAGAAGGACCAGTCTGTTGTGTCGCCTGTATAAATATTCTTTATCTGTTCTGTTGTAAGCTCATTGCAGGTATTATTTTTATTTACAATTATTGCAATTCCGTCCTTTGCGATTACTGTTGCCTTTGCACCCTTTTCGGTTTCGCTGTCTTTAAGTTCTCTTGAAGCCATACCGATGTCGCATACTCCTTCGATTGCTGAAGAAACACCTGTTGTTGAGTCTGACTGCTGAATTTCAATTATAATATCAGCGTTAAGTGCATTGTAAGCTTCCTTTAATTTTTCCATTACAGGAGTAACTGAAGAGGAACCTGCAATTGTAAGCTTTCCTTTAAGTCCTGCTGATTTATATGCGCCAGTGTTTCCTGTGCTGATATAGTGATTGTCTTCAACAACCTTCTGTCCGTCAGCGCTTAAAATGAATGCGATAAAATCCTTTGCTATGTCGCTTTCTTTGCCCATTGTTACGATGTTAAAAGGTCTTGAAACCTTATAAGTACCGCTCTTTACGTTTTCAGCAGTTGCTTCAGCACCGTCAACCTTAACTGCCTTTACAGTGTCATTAAGCGAGCCGAGTGAGATGTATCCGATAGCGTAATCATCGCCTGCTACTGTTGTCATCATAACTGATGTGCTGTTTGTTATCATTGCTTCTTCTGTTGTATGGTCAACTTTTTTTCCGTCAGCGTCTTTCTGTTCAACGCCTACGAGTTCGATAAATGCACCACGTGTTCCCGAACCGTCTTCTCTGGATACTACGTTAATCATTTCGCTTGTGTCAAAATCGGACTTGCTTTCTGCTGCTGTTGTAGTTTCTGCTCCTGTTGTTCCTGATTCTGTTGTTTTTTCCGAAGAGCTGTTTCCTGTGTTGCTGCAGCCTGCAAACAAGGTCGTGAGGCAAATTGCCGCTGTCAATATTGATATAATTTTTTTCATAATATTTTTCTCCTTTTCGTTATTGCAATTATGATTATATAACTCGAATGTAAAAACCAAAACGGAGTTAATGTTAAATGTAAGTAAAATAGCCAGATACACTTATTGTTATGTAAAATCCGCATTTAATACATTTAATTTATGTAATAAATAAAAAAACCGCCTTTAAAAGACGGCTTAAACATTATTCTTTTGATATTATGACAAAACCTTTTTTGCTATATCGACGGATTCTTTTGCATCCTTAGCATAATAATCTGCTCCGATTTTTAAAGCATAATCGGGAGTAAGAACCGCTCCCCCCACCATGATTTTGCAGTCAAGCGCATTTTCACGGATAAGGTTTATTGTATTTTCCATGCTTTTAAGAGTGGTTGTCATAAGTGCGGAAAGTCCCACAAGCTTTGCGTTATTCTCCTTAACGGCATCAACAACGCACTGATAATCAACATCGCGCCCCAAGTCAATAACGGTATAGCCGTAATTTTCAAGAAGAACCTTTACAATATTTTTACCTATGTCATGAATGTCGCCTTTAACAGTTGCGATAACAATTTTCCCTTTGTTCACAGGCGCGGCATTATCTTTTATAAGCTTTTCCTTTATTACTTCGAATGCTGCTTGTGCAACTCCAGCCGAAAGAATAAGCTGGGGGAGAAAAATTTTTCCGTTTTCAAACCTGCTTCCCGCTTTGTCAAGTGCGGGAATAAGCATGTTATTTATAATATCCATCGTATCATGGGTTTCAAGAAGCTCTTTTGTTATTCTTGCGCCGTCGTTTTTAAGTCCGTTTTCTATCGCATAGAATATATCAATGTCGGCTTCCTTTTTTATCGGCTGAGAAATCTTTTCCCCACCGTATGCATTGATATACTCTATTGAATTCTTATCAATGTTTGACAAAAGCTTGAATGCCCTTACCGCGCCCGTCATTGAGTCTACATTCGGGTTGATTATGCATAAGTCAAGTCCATAGGTCAGCGCCATTGTAAGGAAATTATGATTTATAAGCTCTCTGTTCGGAAGTCCGAAGGATATATTTGAAACGCCGAGAATCGTTTTAAGCCCAAGCTTTTCCTTTACCATTCTTACTGCCTTTAAGGTTTCAAGCACTGCCTCCTGCTCCGTTGAGGCGGTAAGGCAAAGACAGTCGATATAAATATCCTGCTTTTTTATTCCGTATGAAAGCGCCTTTTCCATAATTTTTTCGGCAATTTCAAAACGTGCCTCGGCTTTTTGAGGAATCCCGTTTTTATCGAGAGTTAGTCCGATTACAGCCGCTCCATACTTTTTAACAAGCGGAAGAATGGTTTCCATAGTTTCGGCTTCTCCGTTTACGGAATTGACAATAGGTTTTCCGTTATAAACTCTTAAAGCCGCCTCAAGAACCTCAGGAACAGTCGAGTCTATCTGAAGAGGAACATCCGTCACACTCTGGACTGCCTTTATCGTCCTTATCATCATTGCTTTTTCGTCAATACCGGGCAGTCCAACGTTGACATCAAGAATATCCGCCCCCGCATGAACCTGTTCTATCGCCTGATTGAGGATATAATCTATATTCCCGTCCTTTAAGGCCTGCTGAAATACTTTCTTGCCTGTCGGATTTATTCTTTCTCCAATAATTCTCGGCTGATCGATAAATACCGTATTTGCGGGTGAGCATACTGCGGGGAGGATATTAAACTTACGTTCATGCGGCTTTTTGTCTTTTAAAATGTCAGAAAGCTCTCTGATAAATTCGGGAGTTGTCCCACAGCAGCCGCCGAATATTTTCACTCCGAGCTTTAAAAATTCAAGCATATGCTCCGCAAATTCATGGGGAGTAACATCATATAGGTTTGTCAGCGGATCGGGAAGCCCCGCATTTGGCTTTATGACAACGGGAAGAGAAGTAAGTCCGCAAAGCTCTTTTACAACAGGGTAAAGCTCACGCGGTCCTAAAGAACAGTTGATTCCTATGGCATCTGCTCCAAGTCCCTCAAGCGTCAGTGCCATTGACGAAACGCCGCAGCCCGTAAAGGTTCTCATATTCTCCTCAAACGTCATTGTACACATAACAGGAAGACTGCTGTTTTCCTTTGCGGCAAGAAGAGCGGCTTTTATTTCATAAAGGTCTGTCATTGTTTCAATTACAATAAGATCGGCATCTTTCCCCGCGATAACCTGTTCTTTAAAAATATCATAAGCCTCTTCAAAGGAAAGCTTTCCCGTGGGTTCAAGAAGCTGACCTATCGGACCTATGTCAAGTGCAACAAGACAATCCGTCCCCGCCACGGCACTTTTTCCGTTTTTTATTGCGGCACTGATAACTTCATTGACGGAATGTCCGTTCAGCTTATGTCTGTTCGCACCGAAAGTGTTTGTATATATAATCTGAGCGCCTGCATTTATATAGGCTTTATGAATGTCTATTATCATATCCGGATTTGTTATACCTAAAAGCTCAGGAATTTCGCCTATTTCCATACCGCTTTTCTGGAGCATTGTCCCCATTGCACCATCTAAAATAACAAAATTTTTTTTTAAAAGCTCACTAAAAACCACAGTGAGTTCCTCCCTTTCTGAAAGTACAGCTTTCTCTTAAATTGCATATATTACAGCTTTGTTTTTTCTTTATTATTTTATTTTTCGTGATTCCGAATACTGCCGTGACAGATTTCTGCGGAATAAGCAACAGACTGTCAGTTAAAGTCAGCCCGATTTTTTTCGGCGCATCAATTAAATTCAGAAGTTCACTTTGAATTTCAAGCGGGAAATCCCCGTATCCCGGACTAAACCGCCAGGTCTGATTATATTCAGGGAAGCTTTTCATTACTTCTTTTTCAATTTCGTCACAGACCTGTTCGATTGCGGCATTTGCTACACGGTCAAAAATCACGGCGGATGGCATATCGTTAATCTGAGCGGCACGGATTATTTTATCGGTTTTTTCTGTAAGGGTTGCCGCAAATACGGCGATTTTCTCACAGCCCTCAAGGTGGTGATTAATGTCATTTCCCTTTAAAATATCAGGTGCATTTTTAAGCTTTATTTGTTCTCCGACTTTTTCGGCGTCAAATACTCTGTAAATGTATCTTGGTGAAATTTCTTTCAGCAGCTTCTGCTCACATTCATCTATTATCTCACAGACTTTTTCGTCGGGAATGGAATCCTTATATCCAAGATACCTATAAACTTCATTTTTATCAATTGATTTTAAAGAAATCAAGCTTTTCCCCGCCTTTAATATTCTGTTTTAACAGTATACTATATTTATCTTTTTTTAGCAAATTATTTTTTAAAAATTGACTTGAACCAAAAATATGATATAATATTATTAATTAAATTAATCGGAGAATTTATATGCTAGATTTTATTGTCGAAAAACAAAACAGCTGGGATTATCTTAAAACCTGTAATCTCCCTGTTTTTATATATGGAATGGGTGACGGCGCGTTAAAAATCATGTCCGTAATGGAAAAATACAAAATCCCCGTTTCGGGCTTTTTTGCGAGTGACGAATTTGTCAGAGGGCATTATTTTGAAGAGCATAAGGTTCATTCACTTACTGAAATCGAAGCTATTCTTGATGACTTTGTAATTGTTCTCGCCTTTGCCGCCGGTTATCCGTCGCTTTATCAGAAAATAAATGAAATTTCAAAAAAGCATATACTTATTGCCCCTGATGTCCCTGTTTCGGGTGATGGTCTTTTCACCTATGAATACTGTCTTGAGCATGAAAAAGAAATTTCAGAGGTATATTCTCTGCTTGAGGACGGCATTTCTAAAAAAACTTTTTCAGATATAATAAATTTTAAAATAAGCGGAAAAATTTCTTACCTTAATTCCTGTACAACTCCTAAATCTGAGGTTTTTGAAAATATAATCAGTCTTTCCGCAATTGAAAATTATGTTGACCTCGGGGCATATAACGGAGATACCATTCTGGAATTTATTGAGCTGACAGGCGGGAAATATCAGAAAATAACTGCGCTTGAGCCTGACAAAAAAAATTTCCGAAAGCTTTTGAAAGCAGCTGAGGGATATAATAACATTGAAGCATTTAATGCCGCCGCATGGGACAGCGATACCGTTATCGCATTTTCGTCAAAGGCAGGACGTCAGTCCGCAGTTTCCGAAAAAGGAACGGAAATCCCCGCAAGAAGTGTTGACAGCATACTTGGCGGAAAATCATGCACAATAATAAAAATGGACGTTGAGGGAGCGGAAAAGCAAGCAATTATCGGAGCGAAAGAAACCATATCAAAATATTCGCCGCGACTTATGATTTCGCTATATCACAGGAACGAGGATATTTTCGAGCTTCCTCTCCTTATAAAAAAGATTAACCCGAAATATAAGCTATATTTAAGGCACCAGCTTTATATTCCCGCATGGGAAACAAATTTATATTGTACCTTATAGAAAGAAGGAACTATTTTTGAAACGCATTGTACTGAAAGAAATCTGCGAAAACTATAACGATTACGAAAATAAAGATATTACCGTATGCGGTTGGATAAGGTCGGTCCGCGCATCAAAAAATCTCACATTTATATCGATAAATGACGGAAGCTGTTATAAAAGCGTTCAGATTATTGCCGAGGACAGGCTCGAAAGTTTTAAAGAAATATCAAAGCTTAACGTGGGGGCGGCAATTACCGTCAAAGGTAAAATTGTTCCTACTCCAAACGCAAAACAGCCTTTTGAAATAAATGCGGACAGTATTATTATAGACGGAGAATCTATGGCTGACTATCCCCTCCAAAAGAAAAAACATTCGCTTGAATTTTTACGCTCAATAGCTCATCTTCGCCCGAGGACAAATACATTTTCGGCGGTTTTTCGTGTGAGAAGCGTATGCGCTCAGGCAATTCACCGTTTTTTTCATGACAGCGGATTTGTATATGCTCACACGCCGATTATAACCGCAAGCGACTGTGAGGGCGCGGGGGAAATGTTTCAGGTAACGTGTTTAGATATGAAAATTCCTCCCCGTAACGAAAGCGGAGATGTTGATTACTCACAGGATTTCTTTAGCAAAAAAGCTGCTCTTACCGTTTCGGGACAGCTTGAGGGCGAATGCATGGCTATGGCATTCGGAAAAATCTACACATTTGGGCCGACATTCCGTGCGGAAAAATCGTATACCCCACGCCATGCCGCCGAATTTTGGATGATTGAGCCGGAAATTGCTTTCGCCGACCTTTATGACGATATGGAGCTTGCCGAGGATATGCTAAAATACGTGATAAAAGCTGTATTGGCTGAATGTACCGACGAGCTTGAATTCTTTAATCAGTTTTATGACGATAACCTTTTGGCAAGGCTTAAAGCTGTTTCAGAATCGGATTTTATGCGTGTTTCATATACCGAGGCAATAACGCTCCTTGAAGAAAACAAGGATAATTTTCAGTATCCAGTTTATTGGGGCTGTGATCTCCAGACGGAGCATGAACGCTATCTCACAGAGCAGTGCTTTAAAAAGCCCGTTTTTGTAACGGATTATCCTAAAGAGATAAAGGCGTTTTATATGCGCATGAACGATGACGGGAAAACCGTAGCCGCCGTGGATCTTCTTGTTCCGGGAATAGGCGAGCTTATCGGGGGGAGTCAGCGTGAAGAACGGCTTGACGTACTCACAAAGAGAATGGAAGAAATGGGGCTTTCTCCTAACGATTATTCATGGTATCTTGATTTGAGAAAATACGGCGGAACTAAACACGCAGGCTTTGGGCTGGGCTTTGAACGTTTAATCATGTATGTGACAGGTATGTCAAATATCCGAGATGTCCTCCCTTTCCCAAGAACGACGGGAAGCGCTGAGTATTAAAATATAAATGACAAATATTACGACAAATATTTTAGGAGGAATTTTTTATGAAAGCAATAGTATATGAATCAAAGGCAGGGCACACAAAAAAATATGCGGAAATTTTAGGTGAGAAAATAAATCTTCCTGTTTATTCTTTAAAAGAATCAATGACATCTCTTTCATCAGGCGATGAAATCATTTTTATGGGCTGGATTATGGCGGGGAACGTAAATGGTTATGACAAGGCGGCAAAACAATTCAAAATATGCGCTTTATGTCCCGTCGGCATGGCGGGAAAAGAATCCTCTGACAAAACGGAAAAGGACATATCCGCAAAATATAGTTACGCCCCAGAAAAGATTTTTTATCTTGAGGGCGGATTTGATATAAACAAGCTAAGCGGAATTTATAAATTCATGATGAAATCCATGATAAAAATGCTTGAAAAAAAATCTGATAAAACCTCGGAAGAAGCTGAAATGACTGCCAAAATGAAAAATAATCAGGACTGTGTGAATGAAGATAATTTAGTAAAAACAATTGATTGGTATGAAAAGCTGTAAAAAAACATTGACTATACTTAAAAGCCCTTCTGTTTTAATCTTAAAACAGAAGGGCTTAATTTATTATTCGTATCTTAATGCTTCAATCGGGTCAAGCTTTGCAGCTTTGTTTGCAGGGTAGTATCCGAAAAATACGCCTATCGCCATTGAGAAAAGAACTGCTATAATTATTGCGGCAACATTAGGCGGAGCAAGCTCTCCTACTATAAGCCCGATAAGGTTGCCCAAAATAAGTCCGAAAATTATTCCGATTACTCCTCCGATAAGACAAATTATCATCGATTCAACGATAAATTGAACTCTTATTGCGGAATTCGGCGCCCCAAGAGCTTTTCTTACACCGATTTCACGCGTTCTTTCGGTAACAGATACAAGCATTATGTTCATAACGCCGATACCGCCTACAAGAAGAGAAATTCCGGCAATAATCGTAATTACAAGAGATACGATATCAAGAATATTGTTCATTTGGCCAATCTGATCCTGAGGAATCCATGAAGTAACTTCACATTTTGGATTATTTTTATAATATCTCTGATTCATATAATCGACTGCTCTGTCAGCAAAATCATTCAGGTCAACACCGGTATATGTATACAATAAAAATTGAAAAGATATATTATCCGTATTTCCGGTAATTCTGTTTGCGGTAGTATACGGAATTATCACATTCGTCGACATATCCTCACCAGAAGCGCTTACCGCTGCTGCGCTCAGCTTACTGAGTTTAAATTCAAGTATTCCTATAACGCTGAATGTCTGAACGGTATCGTTAATTTTTACATCAATAGTATTTCCTATTGCGTCGCCATTGGGGAAAATTTGATTAGCAAGTTTATCTGTAATAATAATTACATTCTTTTCGCCCTTTATATCATTTTCTCTTAAATTTCGACCTTCGAGAAGATGCAGCGAGCTCTGTGACGGTATGCCATCTTTACTAAAACCTGTAAAATCAATTTTGTACTGTTTTCTGTTTTTAGTAACTGTTCCGCCGAATGAATCACTTTGAATTAATGTATAGTGTACATCCTCAGAAAAGTTTTCGGCGACATTATATATCATATCATCAGTAAAAAGGTCGTCATTGGTGTAATACTGATTTGCCTGATCTTCCTTAAACTGAATTGAAAACTGAACCGCATTAGTTGCACCCATATCGGCAAAGCTTTTATTTACTGTGTTTGTAAGCACTCCGCCGAGGGTGGTAATCATGATAACCGAGCTTATTCCTATGATAATTCCGAGCATAGTCAGAAAGGCACGCATTTTATTTGATTTAAGACTTGCAAACGCAAGGGCTATATTTTCTCCGATATTCATTCAGCAGCCCTCCTGTCTGTAATAAATTCATTTATTATCAGTCCGTCGCTCATGGTAAAAATACGATCAGTTTCCTCAGCAAGCTCACGGTTATGAGTTATAAGTATAATGGTTTTGCCCTGTTCCTTATTAAGCTTATGGAAAAGATCCATAACCATACGTCCGGTGGTGCTGTCGAGCGCTCCCGTCGGTTCGTCGGCAAGAATAATCGATGGGTCATTTGCCATTGCTCTTGCTATTGCGATACGCTGCTTTTGCCCTCCCGAGAGTTCGTTCGGCATATGTGACAATCTATCGGACATTTCAACTATTTCAAGAAGTTCTTTTGCTCGTTCTGTCCTCTGTGTCTTTGTCATTCCCGCATAAAGCATGGGAAGCTCAACATTTTTTAATGCCGACGTCCTTGAAACAAGGTTAAAGTTTTGAAATACAAATCCAATTTTTTTATTCCTTATCTGTGAAAGCTCCTTGTCGTCACATTTTCCGATAGATACTCCGTCAAGATAATAGTGTCCCAGAGTAGGTCGGTCAAGCGCACCTATTATATTCATAAGCGTTGATTTTCCTGAGCCTGATGCGCCGACTATCGAAACAAATTCGCCTTCAAGAACCTTAAAGCTTATTCCGTGGAGGATCTCAAGCTGATTGGGCGTACCGATATAAAACGCTTTGACAATCCTCTGCATATCGATAATTGTTTTATTTGTCATAACATTATTCCTTTTCGGTCTTTTCAACCTTGGTGAATTTCTTCTTTAATGTGATAATGTCTCCGTCCTTAACATTATCAGTATCTGTGATAAGTATAGTACCATCTGTAAGCTTGTCAGAAATAATCTGCATTTCGAGATCAGTTTCAAGTCCAACTTCAACAGGAACCTCTTCAAGCTTATAATCTGAGCCGGATTTATTTGCAACATATACTACGTCTTTACCATCGGGAGTAGTCACTACTGTTCCGAAAGGTACGCCGAAAGCGTCATTTACTTCTTCACAAATTATCTTGAGCTTTGTGTTAGTCCCTATAAGAAGACCTGTATCCTTTGAAGTCACTTCAACCTCAATAGGGAAATTAATCTGACCGTTTGTCTGGTCCTTTACTCCGGCAGGAGCAACGTTTGAAACAACGCCCTGATATTCTTCATCTTCTGTTGCATCTGAAGTTATAATTACTTTCATACCTTTTTTAATAGATTTAATATCGTATTCCTTGATATTTGCATTTATTTTTAATGTGTTAGTATCGTCAACCGTGAGGATAACTCCCTGTGAAACAGTACCCTCAACGGCAGCTATTGAAGTAACTGTTCCGTCAATTGGTGAGGTAATTGTACAGTCAAGAAGATTTGATTTCATATTTGAAAGTTCAAGAACCTGAGGATCATTCGAAACATTTTTAAGAGCCTGCTCATAATTGTTCTTTGCTGTTTCAAGCTGCTGATTTACATTGACTTTACCTGATTCAAGAGCTTTCTTAGCTGACTCAAAAGATCTCTTTGCGGTATCAAGCTGGTTTTCTGTATTTTCAAGTTCTGTGTCAAGTGCTCTTTTTCTGCTTTCAATTGCAAGAGTTGTTGAATCATAGCTAAAATATGCTGATTCAAGAGAAGTTCTTGTCTGAAGAATATCAGCTGGAAGAAGCTTTGTAAGCTCTTTATAATAATTGTCATATCTATTTTTATTTGACTGAGTTGGATTTTCATTTTTATCTTTACGAGTAATTGTTATCATTTTTTCAGCAGATGCAATTGAATCCCTTGTATCACTTGATAATGATTCTTTTTGCTTTTCATATTCTGCTTCAAGTGCCTTTACACTGTTATATGCCTGTTCAAGCTTTAAATTAAGGTCAACAAGCTGACTGTCCCGCATTGAATTAATGTCTTTGATTTTATCGTCATAATTTTTCTGCGCAACTTCAAGAGCACTTTTGGCTGTATCATAGTTGGACTGAGCAGTGTTCATACTGTCGTTAAGACCTGAATCAACCGAATTTTTTAGGTTCATATACGTATCTTCGGCTGTTTTAAGAGTGTAATATGAACTTGTATTGGACACGTCAAGCGAAGATTCCTTGATTTTTATCTGCTTTTCCAGATCCTTGCTGTCAAGAATAGCAAGAGTATCTCCTTTTTTTACTGTATCCCCAAGCTTAACAGGAATGTCTTTTACCGGGTATGTAAGTGTTGTGTAGATTTTGTGCGAGTCCGCACTTTCAACAGTACCATTCGCGCTGATTGTATTTGTTATCGATTTCTTTTCCAAAGTCATATTGCTTAAAACTTTAACGTCCTTATTTCCTGATGTAGCAAAAATAATCACCGGAATTAAACAAATTAAAAATACGGCAATAATTGAAACGGTCAGAATTATTTTACCTTTTTTGCTCATATAGATTACTCCATTCATTATTGATTTACAATATTATTATACAGTAAAAGAAAAATGCTCTGCAATAACTGCAGCTTACATTTTACGTTATTAACTTTCATTATTGTAATATACCATGTTAGTTAATTACTGATGTAACTAACTATACATCGACTTCAGTCTTTTGTCAATACGTTTTTCAATAGTTATGACAATTGTCACTGTAAATTGTGAAGATTGTCATATTTATAACAAAATTTCATTTTTTATAATTTGTCTGAAAAGTAGCACCACATAAGCTAAATTTACTCGAAAATGCAAGTTAATTATATATTTCTTTCATTTTATATTAATATCTGATTGCAGATTAATCAGGTATTCACTTTTGTTTATTAAGTTTGACGGATTAATAATACTATAACAATCAGCTATTTTACTGCAATTGCTTGTTCACAAAGGCAACTAAACTAAACATTATTAATGTACCGCTTAATTTATTTGTGCATTTTTACATATTGACAATATGAAAGTTAAGCGATATAATTACAGCATAAAGAGTTTATATGTTTTATAAATTCTTAAATACATTATAATAAACAATCTTTTATGACAATGGCGTCTGTGGTTACAGGTACCGTGTGTCATAAAAGATTTTTTTATTTATTAATCAATTTCAAAGGGGTTACTGATCAATGAATAAAAATGTTTATTATAAAATAAGTTAATTTAATTCTCAGGGACTAAATTAATATCAAATAGGAGGAATTTATATGGAATTTTCGGCAGTAAACACGATTTGGGTGCTGGTTGCATCCGCACTGGTATTCTTCATGCAGGCTGGATTTGCAATGGTAGAAACAGGCTTCACCAGAGCTAAAAATGCCGGCAACATTATTATGAAAAACCTTATGGACTTTGCAATCGGCACACCGATTTTCTGGCTCATTGGTTTCGGAATTATGTTCGGAGCAAACAACGGATTTATCGGTAACTTTGACATAATGTCAAAAGGCGATTATTCAGGAATTCTTCCTTCAGGCGTTCCTTTCTTCGCATTCTTCATTTTCCAGACAGTGTTCTGTGCAACAGCGGCAACTATCGTTTCAGGTGCAATGGCTGAAAGAACAAAGTTTTTATCATACTGTATTTACAGTGCGGCAATCAGCCTTGTAGTTTATCCTGTTTCCGGCCACTGGATATGGGGCGGCGGATGGCTCTCACAAATTGGATTCCATGATTTTGCGGGTTCAACAGCTGTACATATGGTCGGCGGTGTAGCCGCTCTTATAGGAGCTAAAATCTTAGGTCCACGTATCGGAAAATATGGCAAGGACGGAAAGCCCAAAGCTATTCCCGGACACAGCCTCACGCTCGGCGCTCTCGGCGTATTTATTCTTTGGTTCTGCTGGTTCGGATTTAACGGCGGTTCAACCGTTTCAATGGAAGGCGGAGCAATTGAAAGCGCAAGTAAGATTTTCGTTACAACAAACCTCGCAGCAGCTTGTGCAAGCATAGCAGTAATGACTATTACATGGATAAGATATAAAAAGCCCGACGTTTCAATGACACTTAACGGCTCACTTGCAGGTCTTGTGGCTATCACAGCAGGATGTGACACAGTATCTCCCCTTTCAGCCGCTATTATCGGTGTAATCGCTGGATTTGCAGTAGTATTCGGTATTGAATTTATTGATAAAGTTGCTAAAATCGATGACCCGGTAGGAGCAGTAGGTGTTCACGCAGTAAATGGTTTTCTCGGTACTTTACTTGTTGGTCTTTTATCTGACGGTACAGGAACAAAATACAAGGGACTTTTCACGGGCGGCGGATTTGAACAGCTCGGCATTCAGGCTATCGGCGTTGGTGCAGTAATATTGTGGGTAGTTATTACTATGGTTATTATATTTACTATAATAAAGAAAACCGTTGGCTTAAGAGTTTCAAAACATGAAGAAATTGTTGGTCTTGATATTGAAGAGCATGGTCTTGAATCCTCTTATGCGGACTTTATGCCAAGCATTAACGGAGCATCGTTAAATTCTGCTGCTGCAAGCTTAATTTCTGAAGGCAGCGAAGGCACAGTATCCGCTGACAAAGCTGTTCCAGTTGAAATTCTTTCATCAGAATCTCCTGTTGCAAGTGATGTTAAACTCACAAAGGTTGCTATCGTTTGTAAGCAAAGCAAATTTGAAGAACTTAAAAATGCCCTTAATGAAATAGGCGTAACAGGTATTACTGTAACTCAGGTTTTAGGCTGCGGCACGCAAAAGGGTGCGTCGGAATTCTATCGTGGCGTTCCTGTTGAAATGACACTGCTTCCCAAGATCAAGGTAGAAGTAATTGTTTCAAAGGTTCCTGTAAAAACAGTTATAAATACAGCTAAAAAAGCGCTTTATACAGGCCATATCGGTGACGGTAAGATTTTCGTATACGATGTTGAAAATGTAATTAAGGTTCGTACGGGCGAAGAAGGATATGCCGCTCTTCAGGATTCTTCAGAAGAATAAACAATAACTTATATAAAACACGTCCTGTGTAAATAGTCAGGGCGTGTTTTCATTTTATCTTAACAATAATTTGCATGAGAAACTAATTTACAATAAATAATAACTATGTTATAATAATAAAATATAACTAAATTAATTATGAGGTGAATTAACTTGCCGACAGGACACGAAAATATACGCAATTTTTGTATCATTGCGCATATCGACCATGGTAAATCCACTCTTGCAGACAGAATTCTTGAACTAACTTCCACCGTCGCCGCACGCGATATGGAAGAACAGCTTTTAGATAATATGGATATTGAGCGTGAGCGCGGAATTACAATAAAAGCCCGCGCAGTAAGGCTTAACTATAACGCACAAAACGGTGAAAATTATATATTTAACCTTATCGACACTCCCGGGCACGTTGACTTCAACTATGAGGTTTCACGTTCCCTTGCTGCCTGTGAGGGGGCAATTCTTGTCGTTGACGCTTCTCAGGGAATTGAGGCACAAACTCTTGCTAACACATATCTTGCAATAGAGCACAACCTCGAGGTTGTTCCTGTTGTCAATAAGATCGATCTTCCGTCCGCAAATCCCGAAATGGTCTGTAAGGAAATCGAAGATATTATCGGCATTCCCGCTATGGACGCTCCGAGAATTTCCGCAAAAACGGGAGTAAACATTCAGTCGGTTCTTGAAAAGGTAATTGCAGATATTCCTGCGCCTGTGGGCGACGACAATGCTCCGCTAAAGGCACTTATTTTTGACAGCTATTATGATGCATACAAGGGCGTTATTATTTATGTCCGCGTTAAAGAGGGAACAGTAAAAACTGGCATGACGATAAAGCTTTGCTCGACAGGTGCGGAATTTACCGTTGTTGAAACGGGCTTTATGGGCGCGACAAACCTTGTCAGTGTCGGTGAGCTTCATTCGGGCGAGGTTGGATATATTGCCGCTTCAATAAAAAGCATAGGTGACACTCAAGTGGGAGATACAGTTACCGATGCTGAAAATCCCTGTGATGCGGCTCTTCCCGGATACAAAAAGGTTAACCCTATGGTCTTTTCGGGAATATATCCCGCTGACGGTGCGCGCTACGGCGATCTGCGTGATGCCCTTGAAAAGCTTCAGCTTAATGATGCTTCTCTTTCTTTTGAGCCTGAAACATCCATTGCTCTAGGGTTTGGCTTCCGCTGTGGATTTTTAGGACTTCTTCACATGGAAATCATTCAGGAACGACTTGAACGTGAATATAACCTCGACCTGATAACCACGGCGCCGTCCGTTATTTATAAGGTTACTCTTACAAACGGAGAAGTACGCCTTATAGACAACCCGACAGCCTATCCCGACCCTGGAACAATTTCCATTGCCGAAGAACCTATGGTAAATGCACATATCCTTGTTCCGTCTGAATTTGTAGGGAATATCATGGATCTTTGTCAGGACAGACGAGGCATTTTTAAGGATATGAAATATCTTGACGAAACAAGAGTTAATATTCATTATGAGCTTCCCTTAAACGAAATCGTATATGATTTTTTTGATGCTTTAAAATCAAGGACAAGAGGCTACGCTTCATTTGATTATGAAATGATAGGCTATGCCCCTTCCAAACTTGTAAAGCTTGATGTACTTCTTAACGGCGACATAGTTGACGCACTTTCTTTTATTATTCATACGGATAAGGCATATGACAGAGGGCGTAAAATTGCCGAAAATCTTAAAGATAATATTCCCCGTCAGCTTTTTGAGGTCCCTATTCAGGCGGCAATCGGCGGAAAGGTAATAGCGCGTGAAACCATCAAGGCAATGCGCAAGGACGTTCTTGCAAAATGCTACGGCGGAGATATTACGCGAAAGAAAAAGCTCCTTGAAAAACAAAAAGAGGGTAAAAAACGTATGCGCCAGTTAGGAACGGTTGAAGTTCCTCAGGAGGCATTTATGGCGGTGTTGAAGCTTGACTAATCCGATAGGGCTTTATATCCATGTCCCTTTCTGTGCAAAAAAATGTCCTTACTGTGATTTTTATTCACTAAAATATAATGAAGAAGATGCCATACAATATGTTAATGCGGTTATAAGAAATATTCAAAAATACCGTGATGAAAAAATATCTCTCGACAGCGTTTATTTCGGAGGGGGCACCCCCTCCCTTTTAACGTCCGACAAGCTTGGACGGATAATGGAATCCATTTCCGACAGCTTTGTTCTGTTAAATTCCGAAATCAGCATTGAAGTGAATCCGTCCCTTGTCAATGTTGAAAAGCTTCATACACTTAAAGAAATCGGATTTAACCGTATTTCCTTCGGAATACAAAGCTTTAATGACAATGAACTTAAGGCTCTGGGCAGACTTCACAATTCTGAAACTGCTCAAGCTGCCGTCATTAATGCTGAAAAAGCAGGGTTTAGTAATATTTCAGCTGATATTATGCTTGGTATTAATCATCAGAATTTATCCTCTATGTATAATACGCTGGATATTGTTCAATTTCTTCCACTTACGCATATTTCAGCTTATATGCTGAAAATTGAAGAAAATACTCCGTTCAATGACGAGAAAATAATATCCGTCCTCCCCGACGATGATGCGGTTTCGGATTTATACCTTGCCTGTGTGGACAGGCTTTCACAAATGGGCTTTAAACAATATGAAATTTCAAACTTTTCAAAATGCGATTTTGAAAGCAGGCACAATCTTCATTACTGGAACTGCGAAGAATATATCGGGATAGGTCCGGCGGCTCATTCTTATTTTAAAGGGAAAAGATACTGCGTCCCTCGTTCTCTGAAAGCATTTAATGAAAGTATTTGTCAAACCGAAATCATAACAGACGACAATTCAGGAACTTTTGAAGAATACGCGATGCTAAAAATTCGTCTGATGAAAGGTCTTGATTTATCGGAATGCGAAAAGCGTTTCGGAATTTCTATTGAAAAAATTATTCAAAAAGCTCGTCCGATAGAGAATTTAGGGCTTATTAGCATTAAAGACAACACTATTTCACTTAATCCAAAGGGCTGCCTTGTATCTAATCAGATTATAGGCAGGCTTTTTGTTGAATAGCAACAGATTACACACTTGCATAAATCAAAAAATCTACTTGCAATAAATTGCATAATGGTATACAATATATTATGTCATATACTTTATGTAAATAACGGGGGAAGCTTTATGCGTTTAAATGAAATGTCAAAAACAGAGCTTGAAAAATTCAGAAATCAGGCTTTGAGCAAATACGAAGAATTTAAATCAAAAAATCTTAAGCTTGATATGTCGAGAGGAAAGCCCGGAGCCGACCAGCTTACGCTTTCAATGCCGATGATGAATGTTCTTGACGAAAATTCGGATATGAATACGGAAAATGGCCTTGACGTTCGCAATTACGGACTTCTTGACGGAATTCCCGAGGCAAAAAAGCTTTTTTCCCAAATGATAGAGGTTTCCGAAGATGAAATATTCATAGGCGGCAACTCAAGCCTTAATCTTATGTACGATACAGTCGCAAGGGCAATGCTCTATGGCACTGTCGGCAGCGAAAAGCCTTGGGCAAAGGAAGAAAAGGTAAAATTCCTTGCCCCCGTCCCCGGTTATGACAGACATTTCGGAGTAACCGAAAGTCTTGGAATTGAACTTATAAACGTTCCGATGACCGAAAACGGTCCGGATATGGACATAGTTGAAAAGCTTGTTTCAGAAGATGCTTCGATAAAAGGAATATGGTGCGTTCCAATGTATTCAAACCCCGAGGGAATAACATATTCCGATGAAACAGTCAGACGCTTTGCAGCATTAAAGCCTAAAGCTCCCGATTTCAGAATTTTCTGGGACAACGCTTACTGCATTCATCATCTTAACGATACGCCCGACAAGCTTTTGAATATAATGAACGAATGCAAGAAAAACGGAACCGAAAACATGGTTTATATTTTTGGCTCAACCTCAAAGGTTACATTTGCAGGTGCTGGAATAGCATTCATGGGACAGAGTAAGGAAAACCTCGCTCATATGAAAAAAATTGTCGGTATGCAGACAATCGGATTTGACAAAATCAATCAGCATAGACATGTAAAATATTTCAAAGACATGAACGGAATTAACGAGCATATGAAAAAACACGCAAAGATTATTGCTCCGAAATTCAGCGTTGTGCTTGAAATGCTTGAAAAGGAAATTGCTCCTCTCGGAATACTCGAGTGGAAAAAGCCTAACGGAGGATATTTTATTTCTGTCGATACCCTTGACGGCTGTGCAAAAAAAGTCGTACAGCTTTGTAAAGAAGCCGGAGTTGTTCTTACAGGTGCTGGAGCAACCTTCCCCTACGGGATTGACCCCCGTGACAGAAATATAAGAATTGCACCGACCTATCCGCCAGTTCATGAACTTGAGCTTGCTATGGAGCTTTTTTGTATATGCGTAAAGCTTGCAAGCGCTGAAAAGCTTATACTCGGATAACATTAAATAATTTGTGCCGAACCATTTACAAATGCCGCTTAAAGGCTTATGTAAATGATTCAGGCACATTTTTTTGTTATATTATTATAAATTATAATACACCGCCGATAACTTCTTAAAGTTTAACCGTGCAGCTGAATCTTTTAAAAATGCTGATTTTTTCGAATGTTTTATCCGAAATTTATTTAACTCATTGATTATAGTTTCTAAATTGCTGACACCTACTCCATGCCCATAGTATAAACCATGCCCAATATCTACTATATTTTCGCCCTGATATTCTGGTAATTTTGGATCAACATCTGGGTTTTCAATATATCTTCTATCACCAGGGAGATAATCATTCTCTTTTTTTAATGTCCCGCCCTCTTTGAGCAGATTGTCAAGAGAGTGCCAGTTTTTAAGACGTATTTTAGGAAAAATCTTATTGAAACGTTCTTTCTTGAATACATTTAAAAGCGCTTTATAATAAATAATTACTATCGCAGTGGAACACTCAGTAGCGTATAATGAAGCATTTATAAAAATATCGCGAATTGCATCACTGGGGGTTACTCCTGATTTAAGCAAAAATCCCCCATCGTTTTGCCGATCCCAATATTTCGGATTACATTTAGATTTTTCAAAAACTTGAAATTCTATTCCGCTTTCACTTAGTTCATTTGCGGATTTGACTATTTCTTTTCTAAGCATAAGTTCAAATTTAAGCTGATTAACCGAGTCATATTTGTATTCAGTTTCGCTTGAATTAAGAGCATTTATTATATCTTGCTGCATAGTATCATAATGATATTTATTTAAAATACTGTTAATATCCATTTTTGTTCTATTAATAATAATCATCCCGAATCCCCCAAAGCGTCATTTTTCGTAAACTATTATAGTTTATTCAAAATCTGAGGGTTATGTTAATACTCCAACCGACATGGTCAATAGGGTTGCAAAATTAAAAGGGAACAGTTTAAAAACTGTTCCCTTTATTATTTTATTCAGAATAACTGTACTGGTGGTATCACTCCAAACTATTTAAGCTTAATGCGCCCAATGAATTTATTCATCATAACCACTTTCTTAAAATAAATTTTTTACAGCTATTATTGATTATTCAAGATAATCTCGTCTGGCTTTATGCCACCGGACTCACTCCTGACATTTTATTTTTTGTTTTAAGCAACTTTCATTGCTTAGCTGATGTTCCTTTCGGACTCACCCCTTTTTACTTTAATTAAATATTCATATCGTGAAATAAGGATTTCTGGTTAATTACCATGATAGATCACTTCTTCCTGATTAAACCTAATTAAAATTTCAGGTGCTGTTATTGAAATGCGGATTATCCGCAGTGACTTTCATCACTTTGCTTAATTTTCGGGAGGACTCACTCCTATCTGATTAAATACTGCAAATCCTTTATGCGTACCAAATTGTACATTCATAAATATCACTTCTTTTGTCAGATTTTATGTGATATTAATTTACCACATCGTAATCACCCTTACAATTTATTTTGTTCCCAGTAAAATTCAGATACTGTACATTGGTATCACCTTTTAATCATATTTGTCGTAGCCTTTTTATTTAAAGCCTCTCGGTCTAAATCCTGGTTATAGAACCATAAACTTTAATTAAAGAATATTTTATTCTGCTTAAAATGACAGCCTGTATTTTCTTCAAAAATATTATAAGCTATCTTGTACTGACTATATGATGTGGTCGGATAAATTGTAATTTTTATTAACTAATCGTTATTAATGTGAAGATTGACTCAATAAAGTCATTTTTAAACTTCCTCTTGATTATTAATTACAATTCGGCTACTAACGAGCCACTCATTAAAATATTCTTTTTTAACTGTTCTGTATCTGCATTTTCCATTGGACCCGCCTCTTTCCGATTTATATTTGTCACTTTAAGTAACTCTTGAGGAAAGATTTCTGCATTTTCTTAATCTTGTTGTTTGGTTTATGCTTTTCTCTTTCCTTGTTTATAATATATCATATCGTTTGTGCATTGTCAATAGTTTTTTTAAAAAAATATAAAATAAATTGTTTAATATATACTTAATAATAAGTGCTTGACATTATAATATTAAAATAGTAAAATAATAATGTTGGGTTCAAATAAATTAATTATAGGAGGTATTTATGTCTGATACTTTAGATTTTACCCCTGACCTTTATACGTTGGTTGATGAGGACGGAAAAGAACAGACCTTTGAAATGCTTGACGCTTTAGAGGTTGACGACACCACTTATTATGCTCTTGTTCCTTATTATCAGGAAGCTCAGGAAATTGCCGAAGACGACGGCGAACTTGTAATCCTTAAAGCACAGCAGGACGGCGAGGAAGAAATTCTCGTTTCTATTGACGACGATGAGGAATTTGATAAAATAGGCAAAATATTTATGGAAAGAATAGAAGCAATGTTTGACGAGGACGGCTGTGAGTGCGGCTGCGGCGATGATTGTGAATGCGGCGAAGACGATGATTGTGAATGCGGCGGCGAATGCGACTGTAATCATCATAATTTGTCATAAATTTCTATTTGATTTTTTGAAAGAACTGTGATATACTCTAAGCATAGACAAAACAAAAACATTCTGCCTTGAACGATGATGTATAGATTTTATAATCCAACACATTTATAAAGGGATCTGTTCTCTGTCTGTGAATTGCAGACCTCCCGCCATGCGGAAGAAGGGAGCGCGAAGCAAACAGGACATTACCCACCTGCTTAGTGCGGGTTTTATGTTCTATACTGCGTCAAGGTGGTTATATTTTAAATTTTTACAGATCGGATATTTATCCGGTCTGTTTTTTTGTATATTTTAAAGCTTTTTTCGCAACATATTAAAAACTGCAAAAGGAGTAAAAATGAAAAAATCATATTCGCTGGTTATCGGAAGCATAACAGGCTTTATAAATGGGATTTTCGGCTCGGGCGGCGGAATTCTTGCCGTGCCCATGCTCCATAAGGCAGGGTTTGAAGAAAGAAAATGCCACGCGTCATCTATTGCAATTACCCTCCCCTTAAGCCTTGTAAGTGCGTTTTTTTATTCTGCAAAAGGCTCAATAGACTGGAAAACAGCTCTCCCGCTAATTATTCCCGGACTTATCGGAACACTTTTCGGAGTGTTTTTTCTAAAAAAAATACCGAATACTCTTTTAAAAAGAATATTCGGTATAATTTTAATTATTTCAAGTATAAGGATGTTAATGCTTTGAACACTGTTTTCAGCTGTATTGCCGCATTTTTAACTGGAATTGCCGCATCTATGGGACTTGGCGGAGGAATGATTCTTATTGTCTTCCTTACCGTTTTCTGCGGAATTTCACAGATAGAAGCACAGGGAATAAACCTTGTGTTTTTCATTCCTATTGCATTGTCATCCCTGATTTTTCATTCAAAAAACAAGCTTATCGAATGGAGAGATATTATCCCGTCGATTGTCACAGGCTCTATTGGTGCGATTCTTGGCACCTATGCCGCAGAGCATATAGGCTCGCCCGTTTTGGGAAAGCTTTTCGCAGGATTTCTTCTCATCGTCGGAATAAAAGAACTTTTTTCAAAAAGAGAAAAAGATATTAAATAATATATTCCATAGGAACAAAGATGATTCCGTCTTTTTTCTGTTTTTCTCCTGTCTGGCTAAATCCCAGCTTTTTATAAACCTCAACAGCATAAGGTGACGAGTTTACCGTGATTTTCTTCACATCGGGATTTTGCTTCAATTCTGTCAGCACCTCTGAAAAAAGTGACTTTGCAATACCCTTTCTGTGATATTTCTTATCGACAAAAAGAAGTGAAATATGGGAAACATCTCTTGTTGAAATTACTCCTGCAATTTCATTTTCATAATAATATCCCCACATTTTTTTGTGCCCTGACATTAAATCGGCGGCAGTTTCCTCATACTTATGGTCAAGATAATCTCTGAATGTTTTCTGTCCTTTTTCCGAATATTCCACCGCAACAAATTCAGAAAACACTTTGTTTACAAGTTCAAGCGCTTCCTGTAAATCTTTCTTTTCAATATTCTTTATCATTTTGTCACATCCTTAAAGATTAGCAAACTAATTTCCCTTTTCTCTTTCGTTTTCTCTGAATTTCAGATAACTTTCGAGAATAATCGTCGCCGCAACAGCGTCGATAACCTCTTTGCGCTTCTTACCTCTTGTATTGGTTTCATTCAGAATATTATGCGCCGTAATTGTCGTTCTGCGCTCATCCCAAAGCTTAACGGGGACCTCGGTCAATTCTGAAAGCGCATCGGCAAAAGTCCTGCACTTATTTGCCCTCTCGCCCTCTGTTCCGTCCATATTTTTTGGGAGGCCGACTATAATTTCCTTTACGTCATATTCCTGGGACATATAGAAAACTTTCATAACAAGGTTCTGAAAATTTCTTTCTTCAATTACCCCGACAGGAGAAGCAAGCATTTCCGTACGGTCGCATACGGAAAGTCCCGTTCTGACATCGCCCAAGTCAACCGCCATTATTTTCATTTAATATCCTCCGAAATCTTATCTTACCGGTACTTCATTTCTCCACCATGTCTGTTTTGACAAGGTCTGCATATCGTCGCTTAAATGGCTTATGTCATTCTGAAAAATTATTGTCGGTTTAAGGTTTTCATTGAATTCAATTTTTGTAACCGCCGTATTATCCGACCATTCAAGAGAATTAATGTCTTTTAGCGGAATTTCATTTGCATAGCAGAGAAAGTTCTTGATTGCACAGCCGTGCGAAATAAGAGCAAGCGTCTTAAATCTATTTCTAGCGGCAAGCCTTGTGACAGTCAGTGTAATGCGGTTATAAACGTCCTCCATGCTGTCGCCGTCTTTAACCGAAAATTTTTCGGGGTGATTCTGCCACGAATCATATTCCTCAGGATACTTTAAAGGGATTTCGCCCCAATCCATACCCTCAAAAACCCCGCCGTTTATTTCAATAAGTCCTTTTTCCATATTTATCGGAAGCTTATGATATAAATTAACCGCTTCCGCCGTCTCAATTGTTCTTTTTAAAGGACTTGAAAAAATCATATCGAATTTTATGTCCTTAAATCTTTCACTTAGAAGCTCAAGCTGCATTTTTCCTTTGGAAGAAACCTCACAATCAGTATGTCCCTGAAAAAATCCGCATATATTCCCCATTGCCTCGGCATGACGAATAAGATAAACAGTAGTTACCATGGTTCAACCTTTCCTATAATATCACTGACATTGTTAATGCCTTTTTTATCAAGCCATTCATTCATTCCGTCTATAATCTGTACGGCGGCATAAGGATTGTTAAAAAGCGCCGCACCAACCTGTACAGCCGATGCCCCCGCCATCATCATTTCAATTGCATCCTCATAAGTTGTTATTCCGCCCATACCCATAACAGGAATTTTAACCGCGTTTGCAACCTGCCACACCATTCTGACTGCGACAGGGAAAACCGCCGCACCCGAAAGCCCGCCGACATTATTCCTTAAAATCGGGCGGCGTGTATTAATGTCAATTTTCATTCCGAGAATTGTGTTGATCAATGAAACGGCGTCAGCGCCCTCGGCTTCAACAGCCTTTGCGATTGAAGCAATGTCCGTAACATTCGGCGAAAGCTTAACCATCAATGGTTTTGTTGTTGCGGCGCGAACCTTTTTTGTAATACCCGCCGCCCCCTCACAGGAAACGCCGAATGCCGCACCGCCTTGTTTTACATTGGGGCAGGAAATGTTAAGCTCAATCATATTAACGTCAGTATTTTCAAGCTTTCTGCATATTTCGACACATTCGTCCGCAGTAGAGCCTGCAATATTTGCAATAATTACCGTATCCTTTTCAAGGAGATTCGGAAGCTCTCTTTTTATAAAAAAATCTATTCCCGGATTCTGAAGCCCTACCGAATTGAGCATTCCGCTGGGAGTTTCCGCAATTCTCGGAGGGAGATTACCGTTTCGTCTTTCTCCTGTTGTTCCTTTTGTGGATATTCCGCCAAGCTTTGAAAGTGGAAAGAAATTTTCATACTCCCTTCCGTACCCGAATGTTCCCGAAGCAACGGCAACAGGGTTTTTAAACTCAACACCCGCAAACTTTATTCTCATATCAGCCATCAGAAAATCACCTCTTTTGAATCAAATACAGGTCCGTCCTGACAGACGTGAGCATAATATTCCTCACCATTTCTTACTGTACGGCAGGCGCATACAAGACAAGCACCTATCCCGCAGCCCATACGCTCTTCAAGCGAAACCTGACAGGGAATGTCGTATTCATTTGCTATACTCACAATCGCCCTAATCATGGCATTAGGCCCGCATGCAAAAATCACATCAGGCTTTTCAGAAAGTATCTCTTCTTTAAGTGCTTCTGTGACAAAGCCTTTTTTTCCCGCTGAGCCGTCATCAGTACAAAGAACTGTTTTTGCACCCGTTGCTTTGAAATCCTCTTGAAGAATAACGGCGGCGGCATTTCTAAAGCCGTTTATTGAAACGCAGTTTTCCCCGAAAGTTTCCGCAATAGGAAGCATGGGCGGTGTGCCTATTCCTCCACCGACG
>DAOPYP010000005.1:0-40037 GCA_035352975.1 Oscillospiraceae bacterium | reverse complement strand
CTGATTCTGAGAACCCTGCTTGACTTTTTCTTCGTTAAGGTGTGCCGCCATTTTATCTGCCGATTTTTTAAGATTGTCTAGAACGCTTTCAATGTCTCCGTCCAAGCTTTCAGGAAGATAATTATAAAAATCGTCTATTTCGCTGACTATTCTGTTTAAAATGTCATTCCCGCCTATTGTGATAAAAATAGAATCATAGTTTTTAAATAAGTCCTTATTTTCGGGCTTTTTAATGAATTCCAGAAGCTGCGATGAATCAAGCCCGTCACGCGCAAGGTTAAGATAATCAGCATCCTTTATATTAAAAGCACTTTTAAGCCTTTGTGCATATCCGTTTGCTTTATTTTCAGCGTACCCCTCAAGCCCGTAGCCTGTCGAGATTGAGTCGCCGAGAACGAGCATTCTTTTGGGAACTGCCGGCTCGGAAAAAACTACCGACGACGAAAAATTTATTAAAATCATTATTGTTATAAAAAATGAAAATAACTTTTTAGACAAAAATAACACCACCTTTTTTTAAGTATACTATATTTTATCCGGATTAATCAACAATTATATATTAATATAATCAGAAAATAAAAACTGCCGATAAAACTGGTGATTATTATTTCTTCTCTATTACATTGAGATTTATTGTGCATATTTAACAACATTTAAAATGTATATTGCAATAGATTTTATATCATGTTACCATCAACACATAAATCGAAAGGAGCGAACCAATGAATTATAAAATTGAAAAAATACCCCAAACCCGTGTTGCATATATGCGCCAAACCGCACCCTATGGTGCGGCAAACTATGCACTCATGGAAAAATTAAAGCAGTGGGCAAAGGCGGAGGGTCTGTTCACGAAATCCGCAGTTATTTTCGGAATTGCGCAGGACAACCCTGCTGTAACACCTCCCGAGAAATGCCGGTATGATGTCTGTATCGTTCTTCCTGAATCGTATGCCGTAACCAGCAATGAGGTTAAGGAAACAACTCTGCTCGATGGAAAATATGTCGTTTTCACAATTGACCACACCGCCGAAGCCATGCAAACTGCTTGGAACGAAATTTTTATTCAGCTTTCCAATCTTGGGCACTCTATGGACAGTTCCCGCCCCATTCTGGAAAGATATAGCGTTGCCATGATTGAGCAGCAGCTTTGCGAAATCTGCGTGCCAGTTTAATTTACTTGAAAAATAAAAAACAAGGTCTCATTTTCCGTTTGATACCTTGTTTTTTAATTTTTTAATCTTTTTTTGAATTATCGTCATGTCTTATCTGGGCACGCTTTATTTTTCCGCCGAGGGTTTTTGGAAGCTCCTCAACGTATTCAATAATTCTCGGATATTTATACGGTGCGGTTACTTTTTTTACATAATTCTGAAGCTCTTTTGTGAGCTCATCAGACGGAGTATATCCCTTTGCAAGAACAACAGTTGCCTTTACAACCTGTCCTCTTATCGGGTCGGGTGCGGCGGTTATCGCACATTCAACAACCGACGGATGTTCAAGCATTGCGCTTTCAACCTCAAACGGACCTATGCGGTAGCCGGAGCATTTTATAACATCGTCATTTCTTCCGACAAACCAATAATACCCGTTGCTGTCACGCCAGGCGACATCGCCCGTATCATAATATTTCCCGCCGAGATTTTTTTTAGTAAGCTCTTCATCGTGATAATATCCCGTAAAAAGCCCCGTAGGATACTGCTTGTCAATGTCCATTACGACAATGGCGCCTTCATCTCCGTCCTCACAGAGATTTCCCTCACTGTCAATAAGCTGAATATTATAGGTCGGCGACGGCTTCCCTGTTGAGCCGGGTATAGGATCAAACCACTGGAAATTCGCAATAAGCACAGGTGATTCGCTCTGCCCGAAGCCCTCACAAAGCTTTAATCCGGTAAGACTATACCACTTTTTGAATACCTCAGGGTTTAAAGGCTCTCCCGCTATACAGCAGTGCTTGATGCACGAAAGGTCAAACTTTGTCACATCCTCCTGAAGCATGAATCGGAACATCGTCGGCGGCGCACAGAAAGTCGTAACCTTATACTCAGTAATTTTTTCAAGAAGCTTTAATGGAACAAACTTGTCCATATCATAGCAGAAAATAACCGCTCCGCAAATCCACTGGCCGTATATTTTCCCCCAGCCGAATTTTGCCCAGCCGGAGTCGGAAACGCTCATGTGAAGCTTATTTTCCTGAACCTGCTGCCAATATTTTGCGGTGATTATATGCCCGAGAGGATATGAAAAATTATGCTGAACCATTTTCGGCATACCAGTCGTTCCCGAGGTGAAATAAACAAGCATGATATCATCCCATTTTGTTGCTTTTTCACCTGACGGGCGTTCAAAAGTATCAGGATATTTTGCAATTTCATCCTCAAAATCAAGCCAGCCCTCACGTCTGTCGACAACAAGTATACGGTTTTTGAGCGACGGACACTGGGGATATGATTCATCAACCTGATTAAGCACAAAATCATCATTAACACATATTATCGTATGTATCTGAGCCGCATTGACACGGTATACAATATCTTTTTTGGTAAGCTGAAGAGAGCCCGGTATAAGAACTGCCCCTATTTTGTGAAGAGCCGTCGCACATATCCAATATTCCCACCTTCTCCTGAGAATGAGCATAACGACACTGCCCTTTTTAACTCCTATATCGGTAAAAAAGTTTGCGGCTTTATTTGAAAGCTTTCTGATATCCTCAAATGTAAAAATCTTTTCCTCGTTATTGTCATTGCACCAGACGAGCGCAGTTTTTTCCTTATCCTGCTTTGCCCACTCGTCAACAATATCAAACCCGAAATTGAAATTTTCAGGAACATTTACTTTGTAATTCTTTTTGAAATCCTCGTATGAATCAAAATCTATTCTGGGTAAAAACCTGTCCAGCAGCATTTATTAAAATCTCCTTTATTATTCAGCAATAACTGTTAAAAATCTTGCCTTTGTATCTCCGACGCACTTCTGTCCATGAAGATGTGTCGGGTTAAAATAAATAGAATCTCCCTCGTTAAGGATAATCTCCTTATTGTCAAATATGACGGCAACCGTACCGCTAAGCACGAGGTTGAATTCCTGGCCTGCGTGTGTGACTAGCTTTGCCGGCTCGTCTGATGGGTCAAGCGTAACCAGAAGAGGCTGCATAATTTTATGTGAATACCTGAATGCAAGATCCTTGAATCTGTACCCCTCATAGCGGCTGACGCTCTGTCCTTTTCCCCTTTTGACGACGTGATATGTATCAAGCTTTGCGCCTGTTCCTGTAACTATTTCAGTAAAATCCACGCCGAATTTATTGGCGATTTCATAAATAACGCTTATCGGAATGTTTTTTCCGTCGGTTTCATATCCCTTATAAACATCAATATCCACGCCAAGTTCCTGTGCAAGCTGTTCCTGTGAATATCCGCAGGCATCGCGCAGTCCCTTTATACGCTCGGCAAGCTCCTTAAAATCCTGTTCCATAAAATATGAAGTCCTTTCAAATAATATTTTCACTTTAATTATAGTACATCAAAATAAAAAAATCAACAAAAGTGTTGTTTTTCATCAAATATCTTTCTGAAACTATGGAAAAATCATTCACAATATAGTATAATTAATTGATTATATCCGACTGAAAGGACTGAAAAGCTTTAATGAGCGTTTATCTTGACAATGCCGCAACGACACAGCCTTGTGAGCCTGCCGTATCCGCCGCATTTTTAAGCATGGTTGAAAATTACGGGAACCCCTCTTCCCTTCATAAAAAAGGCATAGATGCTGAAAAGGCAATAACAGAAGCACGAAAAGCAATTGCCTCAGCGCTTGTGTGCGCTCCGGAATGCGTATATTTCACATCTGGTGCAACCGAAAGCAATAATACCGCAATTTTCGGAATAGCCCAGAATTATGGGAAACGAAGAAAAAAAATCGTTACCACTTCAATAGAACACCCCTCGGTTTCACAGCCCTTGAAATATCTTGAGGAAAACGGCTTTGAGGTTGTAAGAATTTCTCCTCAGAGAAACGGACAGATTGATTATCAGAGCATTATTGAGGCGGTTGACGAAAATACCTGTATGGTTTCATGTATGATGGTCAATAATGAAACGGGATATATTCTTCCGATAAAGCGTGCATTCACGGCGATAAAGCGCAATTTTCCCGAATGTGTGACTCACTGCGACGCTGTTCAGGCATTTATGAAAATCCCGATAAAATCGACAGAGCTTTATGCGGACCTTATTTCTGTAAGCGCCCACAAGGTTCACGGAATAAAGGGCTGCGGAGCTTTGATGATAAAGCGTGGTATACGGGTTGCGCCTCTTTTATTGGGTGGAGGACAGGAAAAAGGAATTCGCTCAGGTACTGAAAGCGTTCCGCTTATTTCAGCTTTCGGCGCGGCGGTAAGAGCCTTGCAGCCGGGACTTCATCAGGCACTAAAAAACGCTGAGGAGCTTAACGCTTACATAAGAAAGGAAGCGTTGAAAATTCCCGGAGTTTCAATTAATTCGGATATTGAAAATTCCTCGCCGTATATACTAAACCTTTCGGTTGAGGGCATACGCTCGGAGATAATGCTCCATTTTCTCGAAGAAAAAGGTATTTATGTTTCAAGCGGCTCTGCCTGTTCAAAGGGAGCAAAAAGCTCGGTTCTCAAGGAATTCGGAATATCTGACAAAAACGCCGACAGTGCCCTTAGAATAAGCATTTCACGCGAAACAATATGGAGCGACATTGACGACCTGATAAACGGAATTATTGACGGCTGTCAGAGCATAGCACATTAAAAAGGAGATTATAAATGAAAGAAGTTATTCTTGCAAAATACGGAGAAATCGCGCTTAAAGGGCTTAACAAGCATACATTTGAGCAGCTTCTGGTCAATAATATAAAGAGAAGAATAAAGAGCCTCGGTCAGTTCAATATCACGAGGGCACAGTCAACAATTTATATTGAGCCGATGAATGACGAGTGTGACGTAGATACTGCGGTTGAAAGGCTGAAAAAGATATTCGGAATAGCAATTCTTTGCAGAAGCATTGAGGTGCCTAAGGATTTTCAGAAAATAACTGAAATGACGATGGAATATCTTGAGGATATAATGCCCTTTCACAAAACTTTTAAGGTTGAAGCAAAGCGTTCGGACAAGCACTTCCCCATGAAATCGCCTGGAATATGCACGGAGCTTGGCGGAGATATTTTAGAGCACTTTCCTCATCTTTCCGTTGACGTTAAAAATCCCGAAATTACCGTTACCGTTGAAATAAGAGAAACCAGCGCCTATGTTCACGCGAAAAAAATCGAGGGTGCAGGCGGAATGCCTGTCGGAAGCTCGGGCGAGGCACTTCTTCTTTTATCGGGAGGAATAGACAGCCCTGTTGCAGGATATATGATGGCAAAAAGAGGACTTCACATTTCGGCAATCCATTATGTAAGTCCGCCTTATACCTCCGAAAGAGCAAAAATGAAGGTCGAAAAGCTTTGTGAAATCATTTCGGAATACTGCGGGAACATAAGATTTTACTGTGTGCCGTTTACGGAAATTCAGGAGAAAATCAGAGATAAATGCCCTGAGGAGCTTTTTACAATAATTATGCGAAGGCTAATGATGGAAATTGCACAGAGAATAGCTGAAAAAAATGGACTTGAAGCGCTTATCACAGGTGAAAGTGTCGGACAGGTCGCAAGTCAGACTATGTCAGCGATAGCTTGTACCGATGAGGCGGCAAGAATTCCGGTTTTCCGCCCCGTTATAGGAATGGATAAAACTGAAATTATAAATATTTCAAGAAAAATAGATACCTTTGAAACGTCCATCGAGCCATATGAGGACTGCTGTACCGTGTTTACGCCAAAGCATCCGAAAACAAAGCCTCAGCTTGACGAGGTTTTAAAGGCACAGGCGATGTTTGATTTTGAGCCGCTTATTGAAGAAGCGGTGAAAAATACGACCGTTGAGGTTTTTAAGCCCCAGGCATAACGAAAGGATTTTTATATGAATATCTTCCCCGAAACGGATTACACGGTAAATTACGGCAATTTGGCTGAAATTCTTGACAAAACTGCAAAAAATGTAGTAGAATTAATGTTATTAAGAGGAATTGAAATTTCATTTGCCGAAAGCTGTACAGGGGGGCTGTTAAGCTCGGTCATTACAGACATCCCCGGCGTTTCGGAATGTTATGAATACGGAATATGCACATACTCAGACAGGATTAAGAATAAAATACTTGGGGTGCCCCTTTCTGAGCTTGAAGCCTTTACCGCGGTGAGTCAAGAGGTTGCTTTGTCTATGGCAAAAGGATTAAGAAAGATTTCGGGGGCTGAAATCTGCGTTTCTGTGACGGGGATTGCAGGACCTGGCGGCGGAACGGAGAAAACGCCTTTGGGAACTGTTTTTGTCGGAATGTATTTGGGGAACATTCTTTCCGCACAAAAGCTTCAAAAGCTTTATGAGCTTGAGGACAAATCCAGAAGCAGTATCAGATTTCACACCGCACTTGCTGTATTTTTACAGCTTGAGGCTATTTTAAATGATGAGAGGTTGTTGCAGAAAAGTGGCATTATCAAGTGAAGCAAAAAGAGCGTATAAAAAAGCTCAGAAAACCCGTAAAAAGCGCCGCCGCAACAATCACTGGTTTTTTATCAGAAAGGGCGACAGCAAAAAAGAAGTTTTCAGCAAGATATTCACTCAGATTGCTGCCGTTGTTTTTATCGTATGCTGTGTAGTTTTGTTTGATTACTTTAAAGCATCGTTTGACAATATGCGTCTTAACACAACGCTTCAGGACTTATACGGAAATGTTACAGACGTTTTGGGCGGGAACGGACAGCTTCTTCCCAATGCCGAAAAGCTTTTGGAGGTTAACCCCGATACTGTGGGCTGGGTTAAGGTTGACGGGACAAAAATAGACCTCCCCGTGGTTCTGAGAAAAGACGACGACCAGGAAAAATATTATTATCTTACACATAATTTTCAGGGGCAGAAAGCAAAGGCTGGAGCGCTTTTTATAGATCACCGAACAACTATCGGAGCTAACAAGCAGTCCGACAATCTTGTTATTTACGGACATAACGAGGCTGACGGAACTATGTTCGGCGAGCTTGATAAATACAAGAAAGATATTGACTTCTACCGTCAGCACCCTGTTGTAAATTTCAACACGAACTATGAAGCGGGACAATATAAAATAATCGCTATGTTCGTCACAAATGTTCTCAAAAGTCAGGACAGGAACGGCGTGGTTTTCGATTATCACAATTACATAGACATGGACAAAGCACGATATGACGATTTTATCGGGAATGTCATGCTGCGAACCCAGGTCAATACCACCGTTGATACAAAAGTCGGCGATGAATTCCTTACCCTTTCGACCTGCAGCAACGAATTTGAGCCTTCGCGCTTTGTAGTAATCGCAAGAAAGGTGAGAAAAGGCGAGGACCCAGCTGTCGACACTGCGGGAGCGACCGTAAATAAAAACGCAAAAGAGCCTGACTGGGATACTATTTACGGAAGATAATTTTTTATAAGGAGGTTTTTTATTGCGTGGCAATGCAGGATGAAATTAAAAAGAAACCTCAGCCTAAGCCGATAGAAAAAGATGATTTCGGACAGCCGGTAAAAAGAAAAAACAAATCAGCTTCGTCTTTTTTTAATAAGCTGCTGATATTTATCGCAACGTTTGTTCTGATAATGAGCGTAACAATAGTAGGGACATATTTTTATCAGGATTATTCAAATAAAAAGAAATATGACAATTATTCTTCGCTTTATAGCTCTATTGCGAAAGAAACCGGAACGTCCGTTACACCGGTGACACCGGAAAATGACGAGCCGAAGCCGCTTCTGCCCCTAGCTACAGAGCTTCTGGCAAAAAATCCGGATACTGTTGGATGGATAAAAATTGACAATACAAAAATTTCTTATCCTGTTGTTTTAAATCCGACGGACACAAAAAATGAATATTACCTCACCCACAATTTTGACAAACAGGAAGCACGTGCCGGTGCGGTTTTTGCCGACTACCGAACAACCATCACTGACAGAAAACAGTCGGACAATATCGTGCTTTATTCTCATAACGAGATTAACAACACAATGTTCGGCGACCTTGACCTTTATAAATTAAGCGGTGGGAAAGAAAGCTGGGGCGAAAAGGCTCTCCAGTTTTATAAGGAAAACTGTACGTTCACTTTTGATACCAACTACGAAAAAGGAACTTACAAAATTTTTGCAATATTCGTAACGGAAACAAAACAGGAACGCGACCCGGATTATCCCCTTTTTGACTATAACAACTATATAGATTTTACAGAAGAACGGTATAATCAGTTTTTTGACAATATCAATCTTAGGAATAGGATAAAAACAGATATTGACTGCCGTTACGGTGATAAATTCTTAACCCTTTCAACCTGCAGCAACGAAACCACTTCTGCGAGAATGGTTGTAATCGGGCGAAAGGTTCGGAACGGTGAATCAACATCAATCAATACAGATGCGGTAGAATACAATGAAAATGCGCATTCACCTGACTGGAGTGCAATTTACAGCAAGTAATGAATTTTACGGAGGTTACCGATGACAAATAAAAAAAATAACAGTACGGGAACAGCTTTTAGAAGAACGGCAGGAATTATTTCAATAGCGGTGCTTACCTTATCAGGTATGCTTATAATAACGAGCTGCAATTCGGCGGATAAAAATTCGTCATCTGAGATTGAAACAAGCTATTCTACAAAGGTTGAAACCGTCGAAACAACAGTTACAACTACCGAGGCGCCCCTTGTTCTTCTCCCTGAGGCTGAGGAACAGCTTAAAATCAACGAACATTATGCGGGCTGGATTAAAATTGACAATGTAGTTGATGAGCCTATTGTTCAGACGGACAATAATGACCTTTATATCAACCACAGATATAAAGACAAGGCTGAGGATGAGGGCGGAACAATTTTCGCCGATTACAGAAATGTTCTTAACACAAGCAAGCAGTCCGACAATGTCATTCTTTATGGGCATAATCAGAAAAACGGAACCCGATTCGGGAAGCTTGATTCATATAAATGGAACAAGGAGTATTATAAATCAAGACCGCTTATAAGCTTTGATACGGCATATGGCAAACGTGAGTACAAAATCTTCGCAATCTTTATTGTTAATGTTAATCCCGAGCATGACAACGGAAATGTTTTTGATTATCAAAACTATATAGATCTTTCGGATAAAGAAAGGTATAACACCTTTGTTGACCAGTGCAAAAAGCGTTCGTTTATAATATCAGGGGTTGATGTTGAATACGGCGACAAATTCCTTACCCTTTCAACCTGCAGTACAGAATTTGACCCGTCACGTCTGGTAATTGTCGGTAGAGAAGTCAGAGAGGGCGAATCAAACGAAGTCGATATGACGAATTTTAAAGTGAACGATAATCCTCTTTATCCTGCAATCTATTATAAATTTGCAGGCGGAAGTTATCGCGAAGACTGATAAAAAGGAGCATCAGAAATGAAAAAGTTGTCTTTAACGGGTATAGCGGCGGCACTTCTTGTCGGAACTTTCTATACGTTCGTTTTTTTAATGACCGACAATATTGACAATTCTGATGTTGCCGTTATACAGTATGATACATATTCAGGCGAAAGCAGTGAAACGAAATCTAGTAATTCTGACAGTGATTTTTCGGAAGTGAATTTCATTTCCGATTCTGAATACGATTTAAACACCTACGAAAATGAAATAACTTCTACCCTGCCTGTTCAAGGCTCCGCGCATTATCTTGCAGGGAATATAAAAACAACCGCCGAAACCGACTTTCCAAAGTTCCCGGAAACAACAGTCACAAAAACTTATGCGGTCGTGCCTGCGACAACGGTTGCCCCTGTAACAACCACCACGGCGGCGGCAACAACTAAAATAACAACTACTTCAGCCACAACAACTGCTGCTACGACAACTGCTCAAACGACAACCCCTGAAATAAAAACAACCGTACAGACCACTCTTCCGCCGTCCTCTAACTATAACGAAACGCTTACGGTTAAAGTAAACGGCTCAACATACAGCGGCGGCGGATATGATCTGATATGCAAGGTCGTTGCGGCGGAAATGCCGACGTATTTCCACGAAGAAGCGATAAAGGCACAGGCTGTCGCTACATATTCCTACATAAAATACAGCAATCAAAAAGGCATTTATCCGTCCGTTTCATTAAAGTCAAGCGTTCCACAAAAAGTATCAGACGCTGTAAAATCAGTTTACGGACTTACCGCTTATTATAACGGGAGCATTGCTCAGACGGTTTACTGCTCGTCCTCGGGGGGATATACCTCGTCGGCAAAGGACGTTTGGGGAAATTACGTTCCCTACCTTGTGAGCGTTCAGAGCGAATATGACAGTAATGACAGCAATTTCGGCGTTAAAAAGACTTTCTCTGAGGATACGGTACGTTCAATTCTCACTAATGCAGGCTTCAGCCTCTCGGACAACCCTCAGAACTGGTTTACACTTCTCCCCGCTGAACAGGGAGGACTTCTCGACGGCGGATATATAGGGAATCTCCTAATAGACGGTAAATCCACGTATAAAGGCGGAAAAGCTATCACAGGACGAGCTTTAAGAGAGAACATTTTCTCTTTCCAACTGAAATCCTCAAAATTTGACGTTTCTTATTCAAGCGGAATATTCACTTTTACAACCTATGGCTACGGACACGGAGTGGGAATGTCACAGAACGGTGCAAACCTTTATGCCTCTATGGGCGGATATAATTTCAGACAAATTCTTGAACATTATTACACGGGCATAACCATTCAGTAAAACATTAAAGGGGCGTGTACGTATGCAGATGTATGACCTTATTAATAAAAAACGCCACGGTCTTTCTCTTTCAAGGGAAGAAATATACTGGATTGTCGAAAACTTTACTAACGGAGTTATCCCCGATTATCAAATGTCGGCATTTTTAATGGCAGTATGCTTTGCTTCAATGAATGAGGGGGAAACCGCTGACCTTACAATGGCTATGGCTAATTCGGGCGATATGCTTGACTTGTCCTCTTTCGGCGGCTTTACCGTTGACAAGCACAGTACTGGCGGAGTCGGCGACAAAACCACCCTTATTATTGCACCTATTGTCGCATCTTATGGCGTTAAGGTCCCTAAAATGTCAGGAAGAGGTCTTGGACACACAGGCGGAACCATTGACAAACTCGAAAGCATTCCGGGCTTTAAAACAGCTTTATCCTTTGAAGAATTTTCTGACGTTGTTAAAAAATGCGGGCTGGCTGTTGTCGGACAGACGGCACATCTTGCCCCCGCTGATAAAAAAATCTATGCTCTCCGCGATATTACCGCAACCGTCGAAAGCATTCCGCTTATTTCCTCAAGCATTATGAGTAAAAAACTTGCGACGGGTGCTGACGGGATTGTTCTCGACATAAAGGTCGGGAGCGGTGCTTTTATGAAAAATATTGACGACGCACGAAAGCTTGCCGAATCAATGACAAAGACAGCACATCTTGCCGGCAGAAAGTGCAAGGCGATAATTACGAATATGGACAAGCCACTCGGCCGTGCAATAGGAAACTCGCTAGAGGTTATCGAAGCGATAGAAGTCCTTAAAAATAAAGTCAGGGGCGACTTATACGACATCTGTATTGAGCTTTCGGCAAATATGCTTTCACTCTCAGGAATGGCGAATGTTGAGGAATGCCGTCATCTTGCAAAAAATGCAATAGAAAATGGTACTGCACTTGAAAAATTAAGAGAAATGATAAAATTACAGAGCGGAAATGAAAAAGTAATTGACGATTACGGATTATTTAAAGCACCCGCACATAAATATGAAGTAAGGGCAGACAGAAGCGGCTACATTTCGTCAATTAACTGTGAGGAATGTGGCATATGCGCACTTATGCTAGGAGCGGGAAGAGCAGTAAAAAATGCTGATATTGACCCTTCGGCCGGCATAATTCTTAATAAACTTTTAGGTGATAAAGTCGAAGCGGGAGAGGTAATTGCAGTGTTTTATACCTCTCAAAATATTGACATTAGCGAAATTGAACAAAAATTCCTTTCTTCATATAGTATAAGCGACAAAGTTGAAAAGAATTTCGGCATTATTATTGAATAAAATAATAATAATATCTTGACAAAATATATTAATAGTATATAATTTATATTATAATAATATTAACGAAACATAACATTATATTAGGAGGGTTAATATGGGAATCTTTGATAAAGTTGGCGAAACAATAAACACCACGGCTGATAAGGCAAAAAGTATTAGCGAGTTAAGCAATTTGAAAAAAAGACTTCAGTATGAAGAAGAAAGAATTGAAGAAATTTTCAGCGAAATCGGCAAAAAGTATTTTGAAGAGCCTATTCAGAACAAGAAACTTCTTGATTCTCTTTGTGAAGATATAATTACAAGACAGAAAAGAATCAAGAGAATGAATTTCGAGCTGAACGAGCTTAAAGGTATCAAGGTTTGTGAACACTGTGGTACTCAGATTGATGAAAAATTTATGTTCTGCGGCGTCTGCGGTGCAAAACTCCCTTCTTTTGTTGACGATAAAGATAGTGATTCAAAGACAGACTACAAAGAAGTTGAAAAATACCTGAACCTTGGAAAAGCATAATTTAATCGATATTATTTTATAAAAGTTAAAAAACTGTATTGACATCAGCTTAAAAATAATGTATAATTACTTAGCATTATGCTGATGTGGCACAGTCGGTAGCGCAACGCCTTGGTAAGGCGTAGGTCGACGGTTCAAATCCGTTCATCAGCTCCATAATGTAGAAAAGGCGTTTCTGAGAAATCAGGAACGCCTTTTTTGTTGCCTATAAGTCCATAAGCCAATAAATAGCCAACATTCTATAAAATATAATAATTGTATAAAAAATAGAGGGTTCTGAAAAATAACTCAGACCCACCAATTTCTTTGCTTCCCCTTAAAGCAACATCTGCAATACATTCCGCTGAACGCTCATCAGATTGTTTAATTATGTAGTTATTAAGAATTTACGTGAATTAATTAAAAAAGGCTTGACTTAAATATACTAATGTGGTATACTTAGATTATGGTAATTTGATTAAAACTATATTTTAAATAAAAGGAGACGTTATTATGAAAAAATTTGTCTGTTCTGTATGCGGCTATGTTCACGAGGGAGATTCAGCACCCGAATTCTGTCCACAGTGCAAGGCACCGGCTTCAAAATTCACTGAGGCTCCGTCAGAAGGGCTCTCTTGGGCTGACCAGCACGTTGTAGGCGTTGCAAAGGGCGTTGACCCAGAAATCCTCGAGGGCTTAAGACAGAACTTTAACGGCGAATGCACAGAGGTGGGAATGTATCTTGCAATGTCACGAGTAGCTTACAGAGAGGGCTATGCCGAAATCGGAGCATACTGGGAAAAGGCAGCGTGGGAAGAAGCTGAACATGCGGCTAAATTTGCCGAGCTTTTGGGCGAAGTAATTTCGGATTCCACAAAGAAAAATTTAGAGATGAGAATCATGGCCGAGAACGGTGCTTGTGAGGGAAAGAAAAAGCTTGCGACACTCGCTAAACAACAGAACCTCGACGCTATTCACGATACCGTTCACGAAATGGCAAAAGACGAAGCACGTCACGGTTGCGCTTTCAAGGGGCTTCACGACAGATATTTCGGTAAATAAATCTATACATTTTCTTACGATAACATCAGTGGGCAGGAATTAAAATTCCTGCCCACTGATTTTTACTTTCAACTATTTTATATGTCCTGATGTTTTTTGATTATGGTAAATACCACACCCGCGCCCGCTACCGCAGCTATCAGAAGAATTGCCGCAATAATCAGTGAGGAATGCGTTCCCGATAAAAGAGGAAAGTTGTTCTGGAATGAACCCGCCGCCTGAGAAAGGTCGGCACGGGTAAGCGATTTGTCTGCCATTACTATGATATATTCGCTCGCGTGATTAAAGTCAAAAGCGGTGTTTCCGTTTTTGTCAATCTTTGAAGAAGCGATTATTTCAAGATTAAGCTTATTGGGGTTGTAATACAAAAGGTTCGCATATCGCCCTGCCTGCTTCTCCCCCACGTTCATGGTGAGCTTTGCGGTAAAGGGGAATGCCCCGTCATATTTAAGCTGGAACTGCTTTCTGTCCTGAAAAGATGAAACTTGATTGAGGTATTTGTCAGGAATGGTTCCTTCCTCAAGCTTAACCTCCATGTTTATAGACTTGTCGGCGCTTGTTATGCTCTTCCCGTAAATTGTCCAAGTATATGTTCCGCCATCAAGAATAAGCGTAATGTCTTTACCCTTAATTGCGGCAAGAACGTTGTCCTCAATCATTTTGGTTGCCGAAAGCGGAGCCTTGAATATATTGCCGTAATTTTCGTCGATTATGTCTATAATGTCAAGTGTGCTTTTTACCGAAACGATATTTCCTTTTTCGCCGACTTCAACATTCGTAACATTTTCGGATTTGCTTATAAACGCAACATCAAGATTGGTGTTCGTTATCATTATCGATGTTGTGTAATAATCGCCGCTTTTAACTATTGCCGCACCGGAATAATTAACGCTTTTTATTTTATATCCCGCATCGGGAACAATTTTAAAAGTATATGTATCGCCCTTGTTTACCTTTACCGTTGCGTCGGTCGGGGTAACTGTTCCGCCCTTTGAGGTCTTGACGGTAATGGTATAAACCTCGATTACATTAAAATCAGCGGCAACCGTAGTATTTGCATTCACGGTATACTGGTTCGTTGCATACGAACTGTCGTTGACCTTATAGCTTCTGAAAACATATCCGATTGTGTTTTTCTGAGAAAACGTCAGAACTGTTCCTTTAGCGACCATATCGCCGTCTTTTAGGTATTTCGTTCCGTCGTATACCTTGAATTCACAGCCTGTAACGGGAGCGGTGATTGTGACTTTAAAATACTCAATAGGTGCTGTTCCGGGATTTTTCCCCTCGCCTATTCCGGAAATTCCGGGCGTCTGGTTGTTCATATAAACATATGTAGCACCGCTTATATTTTTATTAAGCTCAGGAATAAAGTTTGCCTTTTTCATGTCGGCTATCGGTGTAAATGTTATTCCGCTTATTCCCGATGACGATGCCGAAGCAAAGCAGTTATTGAATTCATTGTTGTTTGAAGCGCCCGTATTGTAAATTGCCGCGCCTTGTGTTGTATATGAGTTATAGAACTTGCCCACATTTGCGGTATTCGCAAGTCCTCCGCCCGTTTCGGTTGTTGTTCTCGAATAGCAGTTTCTTATTGTGCTGTTGTCAAGAGTTCCGACAATTCCGCCGAACTTAACATTAGTTGACTGACCGACAAAATAACAGTTTGTCACAACGGTCTGATTTACGGCATTCCCGACTATTCCGCCGACAAAGTCAGCTGGGTCATTACTCGAAACGTCACCGATATGTGCGCCAACATTACGTATGTCAGCTTTGTCAGCATATCCGAAAAGCATTTTGCCCGCTGCGGCATTTATCGTATAGCCCTGTCCGTTGAAAATCCCTTTGAATTTCACAGTATTGTCAATGCCCCACGTCATAAGCGGAGAAGCCGCAGTCATTGCGGTTGTTATGTCATTTTCGAGAATATAAGTTTCCCCCGAATAATATTTGCCTGTATCATATAATTTATTAGCATTTATAAGCTTAGCGACGGAATTCCAGTTATCGGCGGTGGTTATATGATAAGCCGATGCGGAATAATCGGGGACCTCGAGTATTTTCAATTTATTACTGTCGGCTGCATCCCTAAAGAATTCGTAATTTGTTCTTGCACCCGTACAGGAGAATACGCCCAAGTTTGTAAGTCCCGTTAGTGCAGTTGCAGGAGTAACAGTCAGCGAATGAGCATATGAATTATCAAACATGCTTGATACAGCATTTTTTGCGGCAACATTAGCGGTCGCGGTTACTTTAGTGAATGCAATATTTTTTAGTGAAGCGCCGTCGATTGAAGCAAACAAGCTGTCGGAAAGTCCCGCTATTTTATGCCCGTTTCCGTCAAAAGTTCCTTTGAATGTAACAAGCCCACTGTCAAGATATTGGTCGATAAGCGGTGTTGTGGAATCATTCGTGAGCGGATTTGACGTTAGAAGAGAAGTATAATAAGGCAAATTAATAGGATTGCCTGCATTAGAGGAATCGGCATTATAAGTCGCAACTTTCGCCTGTGCTGTCGTATAATCGGGGTTAGTAATAGAATCAGCGACAACCGAGCCAAGAGGCTTTGCATTTGTCGGGATTGTGATATCCGCCATAAGGACAAAATCATCATTAATATCTATTTCATTTGCGGTGGCATTTGTAAAAGCCGTAACAAGATCATTATAACTTGAAATATTAACCACAGCAGCGCTGACCGTTATCGGCGCTGATAACAGCAATACCCCAAGCATTGCCGCAGATGTTATAAGTGATATAACTCTCTTTTTCCCTGAATTTATCATATTAATCTCCTCCAACGAAGCATATAATTTCTCAAGAATAATTCTATCACAAAATTTCGCATAATTCAATGAATTATTCAATAATAAATCATATTTATCAAATAAAAAATCCCTCCGTTTAAGGCGAGCCGCCTTTGGCATTTCGTAATTTTCTTTACGATGTACCCAAAGCTTGTGGCTCGGTAACGAAAGATAATTTCATATCGTTACTATCCTAATCGGAGGGATAAAATATTATTGCTTGAGATTTTCGGGATCGTATCTCTTGTATGCGGCTTCGTTCAAGTCAAGCTGAACGGCGTTTTTCCATTCTTCTTTAAGCTTTGTAAATTCCTCACCCTTTAATGTGTAAATCAACGAATCTCTTCCGTTTTCGAGAAGGTCGGTTCTTTTCAGAATATCAAGCTTTTGTACAACGTAATAAACCTCGTCCTCTTCAACGATTACGGGCGTATCGGAAGCTGACATCGAAAATACCTTTTCACAGACCTTTTGTGAAGGAACAGACGAATCCTTCTGAATAATTGTTTCGTACTGATAATCGCCCTCTTCAGTGGATTTTGAAGAAACGCTGTCGGTCGGAGCGGTACCTGTTGCATCTGTTACAAGCTTTGTGTAATAGTCGGTATATTCGTTAATGACCATATCGGATCCACTGCTTTTTGCCTTTTCGACATATTCCTTCGCCATTGTCATAGCCTTTTCCTTGTCGGCGGATTTGAATAAATTCCCCTCACCGTCTTTTAACTGGATTGCAATATATTTTACTCTTGCATAATTATCATCAAGGCATTTTTCAATTTGCTTGTCGGTGACCTCGTCTATTCCGCCCTTGTTATAATATTTTTCGTAAATTTTCTGTTCTTTGAATGAATTAGTGATAATCTCATTTATTGACTGCTCAGAAATCCCGTTTTTCTCAAGAGATTCTTTTTTATCCGGCCAGAAATTATTAAGGGAAGTCTTTATCTGATGCTTATCGTCGTCACTGAGTTCAAGTCCCAGTTCATCATATTTCTGATTGATTGAAGCAAAGCTTTTGAGATAGTCCGTAGCCTTATCATTAATCCAAACCTTAGCGTCCTTGTCCTCAATTTTCGCAGAAAACAAATCAGTCTGCTCAGCAGTAAGCTGCTGTCCCGCTTCTGTTGTTGCCTGCATCTGATAGTAAAGAAATACTCCCGCAGGAATCGATTCGTCCCCGCTTTTAGCCGCCCAGGCGGTATCGCTTCCACAAGCGGAAAGCGAAATTATCATAATAACGGACAAAAGTCCGGCTGTCAGTTTTTTAAAAATCGACATTTTTATCCTCCTCATGCGAAAAAATTCGCAATTTTCAAATACTTATTTATTATATATTAATTGAATAAAAAAGTCAAATGTTTTATGTTCACGTTAAATTTAAGTAAGTTAGACTGCAGAAGAATAATACTTCCGTCTTTATTTTATTAATTGATGCCATAAGTCAACTAATGTTCCTAAATAAAGATCCGGCAGTAAAATATATGGTAATAGTATTATCAAAAAAGCAACAGAATAATATATTATTTTTGCCCTCCTAGTCATTGGTAAGCATATAAAAGAGCGTGCGAATTTTATTGTTAAAACAATTTCAATGATTGCTGTTGAGATAATTATAAAGGCACTAATGATTAATACTATAAAAGGAATTGGACAACCACAAAATATTGCTCTTATCATAAATATTAGGAATATCATTCCTACATTTATTATTAAATCTGAAGATATGCATAACAACCAGCTAAAAAATACTTTTTTCATTATGTCACCCCAAACTATCTTTTAATATATTTTACCATATAAATAATAATTTGTAAATAAAAAACCGCATTATTATTCATAATGCGGTTTTATTTTTATACCGATGCAGTTCTTTTTCGTTTAATAATTACGAGTGCGGCAGCAAGGAATGCGGCGGCAAAGCAAAGCTGGATTCCCATATACCCGAATATCTCTTTTAAAGCGCCGGATGTGAATACTCCCGTTTCAGCTATTGTATTGTTTGCCCTTACAAACCAGTAGGACGGAATTACTCTTGCGATTTTAAGGACGTTTTCGCCAAGAAGTTCCTGTGGAACAAACGAGCCGCCCAGAAATGCACAGCCTAGCGATATTATCGTTGAAATAGGACTTATAATTTTAGGGCTGCATACATTCCCCAAAAGGAAACCAAGGCTTAATGCTATCATAACAAATGCAAGTGAATTTAAAGCGTATAAAAGTCCGCCCTGTGAAAGCATTTGTTCCGGATAAAGAATAAATGCATAAACGCTGAATAAAAACCATACTGCAAGTGAAATAACAAGATTCCCCATAAAGTATTCCGTGCTGAACCGTATTTCTTTTGTTGGTGAGCAAATACAGCGGCGTCTTAAATTAAGCTCGTTGAATATTGCCATAATCGAGCTTATGCTGAGAATAAGCATTGCCAGAAAAACATATGCCGAAAAGTTAAAGAAGAAATTAATGCCCGATAAATTTCCCTTTGAAGAATCATTGAGGATATTCATTTCACTTTCTTTTGAAAGGTCCGCTTTAACGTGAGAAATGATTTCGTCCTCCGAAAATCCGGAATTTCCATCATAATAAAGCTTATATGTGTTAAGATAGCTGTTCATCATAAGCGACATAAGATGAGTGCTCGGTGAATCGGGAATCGCTTCTACCTTAAGCTCTGGATTTTTCCCGTTAAGAAAATCTTCAGAAAAGTTTTCGGGTATTATAACAGCCATCTGAATTTGTCTGAAGAAAAGCGCGTCCTTAATTTCTTCTTCGGATTTAATATCATTTTTGACAGAAGATTGATCTGTTATATATTCTTCAAAGCTATCGGAAAATTTTGAGTCATCGTAATTTATTACGACAGTATCGCATTTATATAAAGAAAATTCATAGGATTTTTCTCTGTCACCCGTATTGTTGAAAACAACGGCAAAAAGGCTGAATATTCCGAAATACATCAGAAATGACCATATAAGCCCGCGTGAGATTATTTTAAAATACAGCTTAAAGGTGTGCATACTTCTGCCTCCTTATTACAAGAATTGTGACAATTGAGAAAATTACTGCCATAGCGGAAAGTATTGCAATGTTAATGTAATATCTCTCGCCCACGCCATAGTAATAAAGAGAATAAAGTCCGTCTGTAATGAGGTTTGCTGGATTGATATATGCAAGCAGAGGAGCTTTTTCCTGTACAAGATATTTGATATCTATTGCCATCATTCCAGAGAAGAAGCAGCCCACCATCGTTATTGCTATCACAAGACCAATTTTAAAGGGGAGTTTCTTTTTAACAAGCACTCCTATCATTGTCCCTAAAAATACCGAAGTAACAGAGCTTATAAAGCAAAGCAGAACGATATATCCGAAAAGGTTTCCGAATTCAACTTTCAAAGCAAACATAAGATAAAAGACAACAAGAAGAACTGAAATAAAAGTTGTCGTTATGGATGCACAAACCGATGCAAAAAACATAACTGATTTTTTAGCGGGGGAAACTGCCGTTCTTGCGCCGACGTCACTTTGGTCCGCCTGAATACCACTGATGTCTTCAGCCCCGCGTGACCCTCCGCATAGTGCTGCCATTGCTATAACGGTGTAAAAATAAATTACGACAAGATTTAAGTTGTTTTTATTCTGAGTTTGAGAGCCTATATAATCATGTGAAAAGTCGAACTCGGTTAAAAAATCCGACTGGACTATTTGTGGATTTGCCGTTATTAATGCCGTATAGCTGTTTGAAACCTGTTCATATTTGTCCAGTGTCATTTTGATAATTGATTCGTTAATTCCCGACTGATTTACCGTTGCGGTAATTTCATCGCCGACAGTGATATATCCTGTGATTTCTTTATCAATAAGCATTTTTTTTGCTTCATCAAGACTTTGCTCGGAAATGTTGTATATTCCCGTATCTTTGAGAACATCAACAAATTCCTCGTTATTCCCCGCATTCACTATCGCTATATCAATATCATTGAATTGCTCATCAGAAAGAATATTTGAAAAAGCAAGGTGAAAAAGCGTTGCAAGAATAATTGGCCAGAAGATAAGCCAAAAGGCTATCACTTTATTTCTTAACAGCCTTTTGAAGCTGTATTTAAACATGCTGAAAAACATAGTCACCCTCCTTAATCTCTAAGCTCTTTTCCTGTAATTTCAAGGAAAACATCGTTTAATGTGGGAAGCTCGGAATATATTTTTCCGTAACTGATTTTTTTGTAATTAATAAAGCTTAAAAGATCAGAAAGATTTGTTTTTTCTTTTTTCCCGCGGACAGTGAGGATATTGTTTTCAAACTCGGCGCTTTCAACATTGGGTAGCTCGCGTATTTTTTCAAGGTCTTCATCTTCAAGATAATATACCTCGACAACAACCTTTTCGCCCTGAGAAATCATTGATTTCAGCTCATCTGTTGTTCCCTGTGCGATTACTCTTCCCTTGTCAATAATGGCAATTCTTGTGCAAAGCTGTTCAACCTCCTCCATATAGTGAGAGGTATAAATAATCGTTGCGCCATTCTTGTTAAGGTTTTTAATTCCCTCAAGAATATTGTTCCTGCTCTGAGGGTCAACGGCAACAGTTGGCTCGTCAAGAATTATAAGCTTTGGCTTATGCGCAACTCCGCAGGCAATGTTAAGACGTCTTAACAAGCCTCCGCTCAGCTTTTTAGGAACAAATTTTCTGAAATCCTCAAGTCCCACAAAGCGTATAGCCTCTTCAACGCATTTTTTGCGCTCGGCTCTGTCTTTTATATAAAGACTGCAAAAATAATCTATGTTTTCGTAAACAGTTAATTCGTCAAAAACAGCTACATTCTGCATAACTATTCCTATATCTTTTTTTATGTCATAGCTGTGCGGTGTCATGTCTTTTCCAAAAATTTTTATTGTGCCCTTGTCATATTGAAGCAATGACAGAATGCAGTTTATGGTTGTGGTTTTACCCGAGCCGTTCGGCCCCAAAAGCCCGAATATCTCCCCCTCTTTTATTTCAAGGTTTAAATGATCTATTGCCACTAAATCGCTGTATCTCTTCACAAGATTTTCAATCTGAATTACCATATTTTTACCCCCAATAACTTTATTACTCTAAAATTATAAATCATGTGCTAAAAAACTTAAAGTGCAAATTGTCATAATTTTATGTGACAATTGTAATTTATCAAAAAAGTGGTTTAATTATAAATATTTATATGGTATAATTTATTACAAATGCTGAATAAGGGGGGGACAACATTTGAACAGCATGCTTAACAGAATAATGCTTGTTGCGGCTATATCAATTTTTGGCTTTTCGATGTATGACGGCGAAGCTATGATAGCGCCCGCACTGATTGCGGTGACAATATGCGGCTTATTTGAATATTTTGAAAATCGTAAATTCAAATTAATTACTTTTTTGATATATACTGCTGCCGCGTGCTTTTACCCTCCGCTTATAATTTTTATTCCTGCGATAATTTACGATTTTATCTTCACAACCTTTCAGGCAGTTATGATTTTATCACTTCTCCCTATCGGAATTAATTTTTCTGTTTTCACAAAATTTCAAATGATAATTCTTGTGCTGATTATTATAGCCTCCTTCCAACTTAAAAGCTGGTCGATAAAGACGGAAGAAATGAAGAAAAGCCTTTATAAACAGCGCGACGATATGACGGAGCAGTCTATTTTAATGCAGCAGAAAATATCAGAGCTTACATTAAAACAGGACAGTGAATGCAACCTTGCCGCACTTAACGAAAGAAACCGAATCGCAAGGGAAATTCACGATAACGTCGGACATCTTCTTTCAAGCTCGATAATTCAGCTCGGTGCGATAATGGCAGTAACCAAAGAAGAATTCACGAAGGAAAGCCTTGGCGTTGTAAAAAACACCCTTGACGAGGGAATGAATTCAATAAGAAAAAGCGTTCATAACTTAAACGATGAGTCAATAGATTTATATATTGTTTTAAAAGGGATTGTTTCCGACTTTAAATTTTGTGAGATTTCGTTCAGCTACAGTTATCCTAACGACCCGCCCACAAGTATAAAATATGCTATAATTGCAATTGTTAAGGAAGCACTTTCAAACGTAATAAAACATTCCAACGCAACCGAAGTCACCGTTAAGCTTTTTGAACATCCCGGACTTTATCAGCTTGTCATTCAGGACAACGGAAAGGTATTCCGTACAAATCCAAACGGAATGGGACTTGAAAATATCCGTCAGCGTGTGGATGCGCTTAAAGGCATAGTAAATTTTGATATCTCAAACGGATTTAAGATTTTTATATCATTCAATAAATATATATTGGAGGGCTAAATGGATATTATTATTATCGATGACGACAAGCTTGTAAGAATGTCTTTGAAAACCATAATCGAAGCTTCCTCAGACATAAAAGTTCTTGCCACAGGTGAAAGCGGTGAAGAAGCGATAAAGCTTTATTCCGAACACCGCCCCGATATTCTGCTTATGGATATAAGGATGGGGGGGATGACGGGAATTGATGCGGCAAAAGAAATTTTAAAGACTTCCCTCGATGCAAGAATCCTTTTTCTCACCACCTTTGCCGATGACGAATATATCATTACTGCACTCAAAATCGGAGCAAAGGGCTATATTTTAAAACAGCATTACGATGCAATTGTTCCGGCACTTACCGCGGTTTTTGAAGGGCACAGCGTTTTCGGAGAGGAAATAATATCAAAGATACCGTCGATAATGACCAGCGAAACGGCAAAAAAAGACTGTTCCGATTTTGGGCTTGTCGAGAAAGAGCTTGAAATTATCGGGCTTGTTGCGGAAGGGCTTTCAAATAAGGAAATTTCCTCAAAGCTGTTTTTAAGCGAGGGGACAGTCAGAAACTATATAAGCATTATCCTTGAAAAGCTTTGTTTAAGGGACAGAACACAGCTTGCTATATTTTATTTTAAAAATCTCGTGTGATTTTGATGTATTTTAAGATTGACAAATATCTTTTAAGGGTATAATATAAAATATACTAATAGTGTATAATATTGTTCAGAAAGAGTGGTAAAAGAATGAGCGAAGGCTGTACTCATGATTGTTCAAGCTGCAGTTCGAACTGCGGTGAAAGACAGAATAATCCAAAGGATTTTATTGAAAAACCTCATGCTTTAAGCAAAATTAAAAAAGTAATCGGAGTAATTAGCGGAAAGGGCGGAGTGGGTAAATCACTTGTAACCTCAATGCTTGCCGTATTAATGCAGAGAGAGGGCTATCAGTCCGCTATTCTCGATGCCGATATAACAGGCCCGTCAATCCCTAATATTTTCGGGATTCACAAAAAGGCTGACGGCGACGAAAACGGTCTTTATCCTGTCGTTTCAAAAATGGGAACGGAAATCATGTCGGTAAATCTTCTTCTTGAAAATGAGAGCGACCCCGTAATCTGGCGCGGTCCGGTTATTGCGGGTGTTGTAAAGCAGTTTTGGTCGGAAGTTATCTGGAACGATGTTGACTATATGTTCGTGGACATGCCTCCGGGTACGGGCGATGTTCCGCTGACGGTTTTTCAGTCTATCCCGCTTGACGGGGTAATTATTGTAACCTCCCCCCAGCAGCTTGTTTCAATGATTGTTTCAAAGGCTGTTAAAATGGCTGAGGAAATGAATATTCCTATCCTCGGAATAATCGAGAATATGAGCTATGTAAAATGCCCCGACTGCAATAAGGAATTTAAAATCTACGGTGAAAGCCACATAGTCGAAATTGCAAAGAAATACGGTATTGAGGTTTTGGCAAAACTCCCCATTGACCCTCAGCTTGCCGCACTTTGTGACAACGGATGTTTTGAATTATTTGAGGGCGATTATCTTAAAGATATGCTTGAAAAAATTAAATAAAAGTTTTAAAGCCTTGTTTTTAATTAGAAAACGAGGCTTTTTGTTTTGCGCTGAAAAATATCATGTAATCACAACTTTTATTTCTCTGAATATTATAAGATATATCCTATATCGAAAGGAGGAAATGTATGTCAGAATATAATAGTGAAGTTCGTGTTTTAGATTCAGTAAAAGCCGACGAAGGCACCTGCCCCGCTGTCGGCTATCAGAAAGTTGATGTATGCGTTCCGGTTACTGTTGAACCATATGCCAAAGTAACAGGCACAGTCACAACATGCTGCGGCGATGCGGAGGTAGTATCAGGTTCTGCTCCGCCATGTAAAGGCAGCAAAAAAGGAGTATGCGTATTCAAAATGACGCAGACACTTTGCGTTGCTGTCAATGTAGAATTCGGTGCAACGGCTACTGTCGGCGACCCTTATGTTGATTGTATTGAAGCATCTGCGGAAAATATATGTATTAACTGCGAGAGTGAGGAGGATTAATTCATATGGACAGCAATAATTATTCAGAACAGCCTTGTACATGCAGCAGTTGTTCAGCGACAGGCTATCAATATGCCGATATAAGCATACCTATCGAAATTTGTCCTGACATCTCGATAGGTCAAATTGAAACGCAGTGCTGCGGAGCTCCTACAATAGTATGCTGTGAATATAATTGCTGTTACTGTGAAGTTATTCTGAATCAGAAAATATGCATAAAAATACCGGTAAAATATAACGTAACCGCAATAGCAGGAGAAAGCTGCATTTGTTGTGATTGTAATCCGCCCCCTTATTCTCCATATGGTGACAAATAGACAAAAGCCCTTAAAGATCTATCTTTAAGGGCTTTTTATTATACCTGATTTCCTGTTGCATAATTTTCAGCAAGGAATTTATAATATTTAAACGGCACGAAATATCCCTGAGGCTTAGCACAGAACGGACATTGCTTAGGGGCGGAGGTTCCCTTGTGAATATTCCCGCAGTTAAAACAAAACCATTCCGTTTCAGTATCCGATGTGAAAAGCTTGTTCTGTTCCATCAATACCGCAAAAGTCCCGAAACGGTCACCGTGCGTTCTTTCAATCTGTGAAACCTGTTTGTATTTTGCGGCAATAGCGGGAAAGCCCTCCTCCTCCGCAATCCTCTGAAATTCAGGATAAACCCAGTTGCATTCCTCGTATTCATTCTTTTGTGCATCCTTTAAAAGAACAATGAGGTCGGTTACGTTTTCAACGGGATAATCCCCGTCAACGGTAATTTTCTGACCGTTCGCTTCCTTTAGCAAATCCCAAAAGATTTTTGCGTGCTGTTCCTCCTGATGAGCGGTCTGCTTAAAAATCTGTTCTATAAAGTACATATTCTGCTGTTTTGCCTCGTCAGCAGCAAACTTATATCGGTTTTTTGCCTGACTTTCTCCCGCAAACGAACGCATGAGATTTTCTTTTGTTTTGCTCTGCATAAAATTTACTGACATAATATCTCTCCTTTATTAAGGTGTTACCGATATTATTGTCACATTTTCCTGATTTATTCCCATTTTCTTGCTCCGATTATATGTATGAACCTTTTTTCTTTTATATCATATGTTGAAAGCGGTCGGTCAAAAGCGTCAAAGGTATGGGTAGCCACATAAATTTCTCCGTCTTCAATTCTGTTTATTATTAAAGAATGGTGAAAAAAATCCCCCTCTATTATAAGCTGAATAATATCACCTGTCTGACAGCCGCTTTCATCTGACGGTATACCATAAGGTCCGACACTTCTGTTTGAAATAAGAAAATTATACAGATACTGAACCCCCGTCCATGCGGGCGCACGGGAATACTGCGAATTGTAATACCATCCGAATGTCGGGGTATAGTTCATTACCCCGCTCCCCGCGAAAATGCACTGTGAAATAAAGTTTGTACAATCCCCGCCGTTATTCTCAAAATCATAGAATGCGGGATTTCTCCCGAACGCCCATTTTTCGGCGTATTCCAATGCTTTTATTCTGTTGTATTCAATCTCTCTCATAAACTTACACCGAATCAAGATAATCCGAATAGATTTTTTCAGCTTTTTTATAATCAAGAATATTAAATATATTTTTGATATATTCCACACGTCTGTTCTGATATTTCAGGTAATACGCATGCTCCCACACGTCTATTGTCAAAAGCTTTTCGCCAAAAACACTGAGGTCTGTTTCCTGATTATGAGTTTTAGCAATTCTAAGTCTGCCGTTCGGCTCATATAAAAGCCAGGCATATCCCGAACCGAATACATCAAGTGCCGCCTCGGTCATCTGTTCTTTAAAATTTTCAAAGGAACCAAAGCATTTATTAACCGCCAACAAAAGCCGACCGCTCATTACTCCGTCCGAACGGGGAGTAAGCATATCAAAATAAAACTGGTGATTATATACCCCGCCCGCATTGTTATAAACGTCTTTTTGAATTTTTAACGGAAGAAACCTGTTCTGAATAATCAGCCTGTCAATGCTCCAGCTCTGATACCTCGGATAATCCGTCAGAATATCATTGAGATTATTTATATATTTGCCAAAGTGCTTGTTGTAATGAATATTTACAGTTTCCTCGTCTATGTACGGCATAAGCGAAGAATACGCATACGGTAAAGCAGGGAGCTGAAATGGATAAGTGTCATTCATTATCAAAATCCTCCTTTATATCAAATATTATTAATATATGCGGAGGATAAAATAATGTTTGAAAAAGTTTTCACCAAAATTCGACAAAAGCATAATATATAAAGCGGAGTGATTCCGTAAAATAAGTTTAAGGAGAATGTTTTATGTGTTGTAATGATAATTTCCCTGAAATGAAGGTTACTGATTTTTCAAGACCGCCTATGCCAGGAGGAAGCTTTATTAATATTGATAACGAATTTACAATTAACGGAGGTATAAGATTCTATACTTTTGTTATAGTTACCGACATCGGCTCAATCGGAGCTGCTGCTGACGCTGTTGCAAAGGCTGTTGCTGATGCTGATATTATCAGTGAATAATAATCATTCTGTTTTCCTTTTACGGAAAATGCCGTTCAGTTTATACTGAACGGCATTTTTAATGATATTATTACATTTCGTAAATATCCTTGCTTGTAAGAACCTGAATATTATTTTCTTCCATCGCGGTAACAGCCTTGTCGTTATTCTCTACCCTAAGAATTACATATGCCGTATCCTTTGACTTGCTTATAAAGGCGTACATATATTCAACGCTGATATTATTCTTATAGAGAATATCCATAGCCTTGTGAAGTCCGCCCGGAGTATCTTCAATTCCGATAGCAATTACATTTGTGAGCGTTACCGAATAATCTGCTGACTTAAGTGCATTAAGTGCTTTGTCAGGATCGTTTACAATAAGACGGAGGATTCCGAAATCCCTCGTATCCGCAATAGATAATGCACGGATGTCAATATTATTTTTCTCAAGTAACTCTGTGATTGACGAAAGTCTTCCCGGTTTGTTTTCAACAAAAATAGATAACTGCTTTATGAACATAAAAATCCCTCCTGTTTATATTAGTTTACGTTTGTCAATAACTCTTACGGCCTTACCCTCTGAACGTGCAATAGCCTTAGGCTCAACAAGGCGAATTTTAGCGGCAATTCCGAGAGTTGATTCAACCGCGGTTCTTATGGCAGCTTCCTGCTCCTCAATATTTTTTACAGTGTCGGATAACATTTCAGGTGAAATTTCAATCTGAATTTCAAGGGTGTCGGTATTATTCACACGGTCAACAATAAGCTGATAATACGGAGAGGTATTGCCAAGAGAAAGAAGAACGCTTTCAACCTGTGACGGGAAGACGTTGACGCCGCGGATAATAAGCATATCATCCGAACGTCCGCGGGGCTTAAGCATTTTGACAAGAGTTCGTCCGCAGCTGCATTTTTCTCTTTTAAGCACAGCAATGTCCCTTGTTCTGTAACGAAGAAGAGGAAATGCCTCTTTAGTAATACAAGAAAATACAAGCTCGCCCTCTTCACCGTCGGGGAGAACCTCGCCTGTGTCGGGGTCAATAATTTCAGGAATAAAGTGATCCTCGTTAATGTGCATTCCCGTCTGCTCTTCACATTCAAATGAAACACCGGGCCCGATTATTTCGGAAAGTCCGTAAATATCATACGCTTTAATGCCAAGCTTATCTTCAATTTCGCGGCGCATTTCCTCAGTCCAAGGCTCTGCTCCGAAAACGCCTGCCTTTAATTTTATATCGTCCTTTGTCAGCCCCATTTCCTGCATGGTTTCGGCAAGGAAAAGAGCATATGACGGTGTGCAGCAGATAAGCGTCGAGCCGAAATCTTTAAGAATAGTTATCTGGCGCTTTGTATTCCCGACAGAAGCTGGGATAACGGTTGCGCCGACCTTTTCAGCCCCGTAATGCATACCCAGACCGCCCGTAAATAAGCCATATCCGTATGAGATGTGCATAAAGTCGTGCTTCCCGCCGCCTGCTGCGGTAATTGCACGAGCGGCGCATTCAGACCAGGTGTCAACGTCATTCTGAGTATATCCTACTACAATCTGCTTTCCTGTTGTTCCGGAAGAGGCGTGAACGCGGACAACGTCCTCCATAGGAACGGCAAAAAGTCCATAAGGATAAGTATCTCTCAAATCCTGTTTAATCGTAAACGGAAGCTTTGACAAGTCCTTTACCGAGCGAATATCTTCGGGCTTTACGCCGTGTTCGTCCATTTTCTGACGGTAATAAGGAACATTTTCATAAACTCGTCTTACGGTCTGTGACAATCTGAAGCTCTGAAGCGATTCCATTTCATAAGGGGTTGCGCATTCCATCGATTCGTTCCAATATTCTGACATTGCTGACACCTCTATTTTTCAATATATGAACAGCAGTAATCTGCATATTCTTTTACGATTATCTTATAGCTTGAATCTGCGGGAACGACAAAGCTTTCGCCCTCTGAATATGTTTTATATGCGGTTTCGTCTTTAAGCATTATGTCCATTGATCCGCCTATAACTTCCATGATTTCTTCAGCGGATGTCCCGAATTCATAGTCACCTTTCAGCATAAATCCGAGTGTTTTCTTTTCGCCGCTTTCAAAAAGAACCGTTCTGCTCGTAACCTTTCCATCGAAATAAACATTTGCCTTTTTAATCACCGTTACGTTTTTAAATTCCATAAATCATTCTCCTAAACATTTTTTCCAAGCTCAAACGCTTTTTTGTTCAGCTCAAGGAATTTTGCGGGAACGCATTGTTTAAGTGCATCCTGCCACAAGCCGTCGTCAAAGCTCATTTTCGTTGATAAAACTCCCATAAGTACAACATTTGAAGCCTTTGAGGAGCCTGCCTCTTCGGCAAGAGAAAGTGCATCGACAGCGATAACGTCAACTTCGAGGTCTTTAAGCTTTTCAACTATATTTTCGGGATATTTTGCGGCGCCGATAATAACTGGCATAGGGTCAAGCTTTTGAGTCGAAACGATAAGGTGTCCGCCTTTTTTAAGATAAGATACCCATCGTGCAGCCTCAAGCTGTTCGAATGAAATAATTACGTCCGCTTCGCCCTTTTCAATAACAGGTGAATAAACCTTTTCGCCGTATTTTACATATGTTACGACTGAGCCGCCTCTTTGTGACATTCCGTGAACCTCGGAAACCTTAACGTCAAAGCCCTGTGCAAGAAGTACGTTCCCCAAAAGGCGCGACGCAAGAAGAGAGCCTTGTCCGCCGACGCCCACTATCATAACTGATTTTGTATCTGACATTATTCGTTCCCTCCTATTGCATCAAAACGGCATAATTCCTGACAAATTCCACAGCCGACGCACTGTGTATGGTTAATAACCGATTTTTTATCCTTTATGCTGATTGCGGGACAACCGATTTTAAGGCAAGCCTTACAGCCCGTACATTTATTTTGGTCAACAGAAAGCGGAGCCTTATGCTTAACATATTTTAAAAGCGCACATGGTCTTCTTGAAATAATTACCGACGGCTCATTTATGGCAATTTCTTCTTTAATTGCGGCTTCGGTTTCTGAAAGCTTATAAGGATCAACAACTTTCACTCTTTTAATTCCGACAGCCTTGCAAAGGTCCTCAAGACAAACCTTAGAAGCAGGATCGCCCTTTAAATTATAGCCTGTCGTCGGATTCTGCTGATGTCCCGTCATTCCCGTAATTGAGTTGTCAAGAATTATTACGGTTGAATTTGTCGAGTTATAAGCGATGTTTACAAGTCCTGTAATTCCCGAATGCATAAAGGTTGAATCACCGATAACGGCAACTGAAGTTTTTTCGGATTCTGTTCCTCTGACTTTATTAAAGCCGTGAAGTGCCGAAATTGAAGCACCCATACAGATTGTTGTATCCATAGCGTTAAGCGGAGCAACTGCACCGAGAGTATAACAGCCTATGTCGCCGCTTACGGTAATTTTATTTTTTGAAAGTGCATAAAAAACGCCTCTGTGCGGACAGCCTGCACATAATACAGGGGGGCGCATAGGTACATTTTCAGAAAATGCTGTAAATTCCGAAGTCTTATTCAAAAGCTTTTCGGCAATTATCGACTGTGAAAGCTCGCCTATATATCCAAAAATTTCTTTGCCCTTAACGTTGTTAATGCCGATTACTTTACAGTGTTCTTCAATAATTCCGTCAAGCTCTTCAATAACATAAACGGTATCGAATTTTTTGCAGAAATCCTTAAGCAAATCAACAGGAAGAGGATTCACAATTCCGAGCTTTAAGTATGAAACGGTGTCACCGAGCGTATCTTTTGCATACTGATAAGAAATTCCGCTTGTGATTACGCCGATTTTTGTATCGTTTATTTCAACCTTATTGAGTGATGATGTTTCGGAATATGCGATAAGCTTTTTTGTGCGTTCCTCAACAAAAACGTGTCTTGCCTTCGCGAAAGCCGGCATCATAACATATTTCTGAGGGTTTTTGGTATATTCCTTTAAAGCTTTTTCTTCCCTGTCAAAAAGCTCAACGGAGGACTGTGAGTGAGCAACCCTTGTCGACATTCTCACAATTACGGGAGTGTCAAATTCTTCTGAAAGGTCAAATGCAGTTTTTACAAAATCACGGCATTCCTGAGAATCCGACGGCTCAAGCATCATAACCTTTGAGGCAATTGCATGATGACGTGAGTCCTGTTCGTTCTGTGACGAATGCATTCCCGGATCGTCGGCAACGGCAATAACAAGCCCGCCGTTTACTCCCGTATATGCAACGGTATAAAGAGGGTCGGCGGCAACGTTAAGTCCGACGTGCTTCATTCCGCAGAATGCGCGTGCTCCGCCTATTGATGCGCCTATTGCAACCTCCATGGCAACCTTTTCATTTGGTGCCCATTCGGCATAGATTTCATTGTATTTTGCGGATTCCTCGGTGATTTCGGTTGAAGGCGTTCCCGGATAACTCGAAACAAGCTTACATCCCGCCTCAAAAAGACCTCTTGCAAAGGCCTCGTTCCCCAGCATTAATTTTTTCATAGATATGTGTTTCCTTTCAAGATATATACGATTTTAGTAATCAGCGATTAATATTATTTTAGCATAAAAGCTTGTTTGTTGTAAAGTTATTTCTTATGATCTTTCATTACTGCTATTCTCTAATCTATTTCTTTTAAATACTTCCTGACACCCGCCCATACAGCACCTTTTGCAGTTTCTTCAATCGGAGGAAGCGTTTCATCGGTGTTGATTTTATTGAAAAAATCATTAAAATTAAAACCCTCTTTTATGACTACAAATTTAAGCTTTTTAGGTTCAAGAGCCCTTTTCGGACACGAATAAATGCAGTTAAGGCAAATTACGCATCTATTTCCAAAAACGGGTTTAGAATCGGACATATGTATATTTTGCCGCGGACATTTCTTTTCACATAATCCGCATGAAATACAGTCATCAGATACAGAAATATTATTTCCAAAAGAACTTGATTCTTTCTTTTCAACTACTGATATTTTTGAAAGCATACTGTCAATTAGCTTTGGTTTTGTAAAGCGCTTTTTTTCGGAAAGCAAATCATCAGCAATCTTTTTAGATGTTTGAGGAAGCTTTCTTAAAAGCCTTACTGCAATGCTGTCATCTCCCCTGACAATCCAGTTTGAAGGCATCACAATCATTCTTTCATATACAACATCGTAGCCTTTTTTCGTAAGCATTTTTTTACATGCACTTCTGCAAGCAGTATTCGGCGTCACTTCCCCGCCGCCTGAAACAGATAGAACAGCAGCAGGCTTCCCCTTACCATTCGGTGAATTTTCAATCCATTCATCAATCGGAATAGGTGCATTCATTGCATATACAGGATAAAGCAGAATATATAAATCAGCTTGTTCATGTTTTGGTAAAATTGTATTAAGTTCAGTTAAAGTAACGGCTGTTTCTTTATTTTCAAAAGCAGATTTCATGTTCTCAGCAACATACCTTGTTCCACCCGTTCCACTGAAAAAAACTATATTTACAGATTGAATTCCCATGACTTTACCTCATAAAGTTTATTTATTCCTCAAATCCAGAATACGCTTTGCCTTTCCCTGAAAACGTTCAAGTGATTTATGCTCAACAAGCGATACTTTAGTGTCTATACCCAGAATGGTTTTTAAATCGTGATGTATTTTTTTCTGCAAGCCCTCAAGCTCGCCGTATTTTTCAACAAGGCTGTCGTCTGCAAGCTCAACCTTCACTTCAAGCGCGTCAGAATAATTTGCCCTCGTCACAACAAGCTGATAATGCGGAGCTATCTGGTCAAAGCCCATAAGTACGCTTTCAATCTGTGACGGGAATATATTTACGCCGCGAATTTTAAGCATATCGTCCGAACGGCCCTTAATTTTAGCCATTCTTGCGTGAGTTCTTCCGCATTTGCATGGCTCATAGTCAATCTGTGTAATATCCTTTGTGCGGTAGCGGAGCATAGGGATTCCCTCTTTTGTGAGAGTCGTGATGACAAGCTCGCCCTGTTCTCCGCGAGGAAGAACCTGTTCTGTTTTAGGATCGATAATTTCAGCAAGGAAGTGATCTTCAGCTATGTGCATTCCGCAGCGGAAAATACAGTCGCCTGATACGCCGGGTCCCATAAGCTCGCTCATTCCGTAATTGTCAGTAGCAAAAAGCCCGCTGAATGTCTTTTCTATCTGGTCGCGCATTTCTTCCGTACAGCCCTCAGAGCCGAAGAGTCCAATCTTCAAGCCAATTTTGTCTAGTACACCCATTTCTTTAGCAAGTTCGCCTATATACTGTGCATATGACGGAGTTGAAACAAGCGCGGTTGTCTTGAAATCCTGCATAAGCATAATCTGCTTTTCAGTGTTGCCGCTCGATGTCGGAACAACAGTTGCCCCGAGCTTTTCAAGTCCGTAGTGAAGTCCCAATGCTCCCGTAAAAAGACCGTATCCGAAAGCAATCTGAACAATATCCTCGTCAGTGGCGCCTGCTGCTGCACAAAGTCTTGCAACGCAGTCGCCCCAGTTGTCAAGGTCATTTTTTGTATAGCCGACAACGGTAGGTTTTCCGGTTGTTCCGCTTGAAGCGTGAATACGCACGATATTTTTCATAGGCTGTCCGAAAAGTCCGAACGGATAGGTATCCCTTATATCGCTCTTTGTCGTGTATGGTATGTACTGAATATCAGACAGGGTTTTGATTTTTTCGGGGGTAACCCCTGCTTCTGTAAGCCTTTTGTTATAAAACGGAATGTTATCCATACAGTATTTTACGAGATGCTTTAGGCGTTCAAGCTGTAATTCTTCGATTTTCTGACGGGGCATTGTTTCAATTTCTTTCTGAAAAAACATTATATGCGATCTCCTTTTTAATATTCTAATAACGGGCAAAAGGGGGCTTTTCCGCCCCCCTTTATTATTTTAGTCTATATGAGAATAATTTCTCATATCACGACACAAAATTTTATTTTATTTATTATAACACGAAAAAGCGTTTTCTACAACCTTATTATCAAGTTTTTTAGTAAGAATACTTACCAACGGAACAACTATAAGTGATGCAATCATAGCGATTGCTCCCGCTGTCGGCGGAGCAGCAAAGCCCTTGGGGGTATGGTTAATCAAGGATATTATGTAGTTTGAAAGCGTAACGCCAATTCCCGTAGCAAAGCTTGCCCATACAGCTGCTTTTGTAACACCCTTCCAGAACAGACCGTAAAGGAACGGTGCAAGAAACGCTCCGGCAAGCGCGCCCCATGAAAGCGACATAAGTGCGGTAATAAGGTTGTTCGGATTGATGGCGATAACAACCGAAAGAATTACAAAGAACGCGCATAGGCTTCTTATAACAAGCATTTGAACCTTATGCGACATGTTTTTAACGAAAATACTCTTTATAAAATCCAGAGTAAGTGTTGTGCTTGAGGTCATTACAAGCGAAGAAAGCGTTGACATTGAAGCCGAAAAGACAAGCACAACTACGACTCCCATGAGAATATCCGGCAGTGTACCCTTAAGCATATCGGGAACAATCATATCAAAACCGTTTACGGGCTTTCCGTCGGCTCCTGCTTCAACATAAAGTCTTCCGAATGCTCCCATAAAATACGAACCGCCTGAAATAATCAAGGCAAAAATCGTTGAGATTACAGTACCCTTTTTAATTGCCTTATCGTCCTTGATGGTATAGAATTTATGTATCATCTGAGGAAGTCCCCATGTACCGAGAGATGTCAGTATAACAACTCCGAGAAGTCCCAGAGGATCAGGCCCGAACAGAGAAGTGAATATTCCCTTTGTTCCGTCAGCAGCTGGAATTTCACTCATCTTATTGATGGCTTCTGTAAATCCGCCTTGGCCGTTAAGCACGCAAACAACAACAAGAATAATTCCCGCGAGCATAATAATTCCCTGAACAAAGTCGCTTATAGCGGTAGCAAGATATCCTCCTGCAACTACATAAAAGCCTGTGATTACCGCCATAATAATCAGGCATACATTTATATCAATATGAAACGCAAGAGCAAATAAATTTCCGAGTCCCTTATAAACTGACGCGGTATAGGGTACAAGGAAAACAAAGATAATAACGGATGCTACTATTTTCAAAGCATTGCTGGAATATCTTTTTTCAAAAAAGTCCGGCATTGTTGAGCTGTCAAGGTGCTTGGTCATTGTCCTTGTGCGGCGTCCGAGAACTATCCATGCAAGCATGCTCCCCAAAAATGCGTTGCCTATTCCTATCCAGACCGTTGATACACCGTATGCCCAGCCGAACTGTCCGGAATAGCCTATAAATACTACCGCGGAAAAATAAGTTGTTCCGTAAGCAAAGGCGGTAAGCCATGAGCCTATGTTTCGTCCCCCGAGAACAAAATCACTTACGGTCTTGGTTTTTCTGAAAGAGAATATACCGATTGCAACCATAAGCACAAGATATATTCCTAAAATGATGACAGAAGACATAATTTAACCCCTTTTTGATTTATTGCTTTAAATTATTTTGAGCCAAATGCTTTAATGCGTTAAACTTTAAACCAGTATAACAAAAAAACGTAACAAAGTCAATAATAATTTGACCATTTGTCCGAAAAAATGATATAATATATTTATGCCAAAGTTAATAAATGCTGGGGAGGTTTTTATGCTCGGTAAAAAATATTCTGATATAAAAAACGACAAGGATTATAATGTAAAAAAATACGGAAATATTTCAGAAAATTCGGTTGTATCCGCCGTATACAAAAATATTCTCGTCATCGCTGATGAAAGCGAAAAGTTATTTGAGCCTTTTGCGAAAAAGTTTCTGGGAATTTCCCAGAAAGAAAAAGTGAAATGTCTTTACGAAAAAACCTGCGGCTCGGTTATGTTCACTTATAAGGGCAACGAAAGGCTTTATCTTCTGATAAAAAACGAAAGCGGACATATCGGCTTCCCCAAAGGGCATATTGAGCTTGACGAAAGTGAGGAGCAAACCGCCGTCCGTGAAGTTTTTGAAGAAACAGGAATTAAAGCTAACCTCATAGATAATTTAAGAATGGAATATCAGTATATAACCCATGATAACACGCATAAAACCTGCGTTTATTTTATGTCGGAATATCCGTATAGGAAAGCAGAAATTCAGGAAAGCGAAATATCACAGAGCTGGCTTGTCGGATTTGACGAGGCTGTGGAGCTTTTAAATTTCCCTCAGGACAGAGTTATTCTTGACGCCGTCGAAAAGAGGCTCAGGCATGAAAAAAGCTGAAAAGGTAGCCCTTATAATAAAGGCACTTGAAAATGAATACTCTAAAGCCGAATGTTCGCTTGTTTATGATAAGCCGTATGAGCTTATTATTGCGGGGAGGCTTTCCGCACAATGCACCGATGCGCGTGTCAACATCGTCACGAAGGATTTGTTTCAGCGTTTTGATAGTCTTGAAGCTTTTTCACAGGCGGACGAAAGCGAAGTACAAGCGATTATAAAATCCTGCGGACTTTATAAAACAAAGGCTAAAAGCATTGTCGAAATGTCAAAACAGCTTTTATATAATTACAACGGACAAATACCCGACAGCATTGACGAGCTTACAAAGCTTTCGGGCGTGGGAAGAAAAACCGCTAACCTAATAATGGGTGACATTTTTCATAAGCCTGCAGTTGTCGCGGATACGCACTGTATAAGAATTTCTGGGCGGCTGGGGCTTACAAAATCAAAAGACCCTTTAAATGTCGAAAAGGAGCTTGTGAAAATAATTCCGCCTGAGAAATCGTCGGACTTCTGCCACAGAATCGTTCAGTTCGGACGTGATTACTGTAAGGCAAGAATGCCGTTATGCGACCTATGCCCGATAAAAAAAGTGTTTGAGGATAGCGGCGACAAGCTTTCCTGCACATTAAAATAGTAATAATCACTATGTTTTGATATTTAAAGTGGAAAGTTTTTTACTTGACACCGCCTTGCATGAGGTGTAAAATTAAGATGTTATACGGCACATTTTTAAATAATGTGCCTTTTTTCGTGCTTATTAATGTTGAGAAGGAAGAATTAAAGTGGGATTAATAAAAAACCTGGGGTTAATGTTTAAAAAAGAATTCAAAGGCTATAACGGTAAAAAATTAAGCAAGGATCTTCTTGCCGGAATTACGGTTGCGGCGGTTGCACTTCCGCTTGCACTTGCGTTCGGCGTAAGCTCGGGTGCAACGGCGGCGGCGGGGCTTATAACTGCGGTTATCGCTGGGTTTGTTATTGGCTCACTTTCAGGCGGCTCATATCAGATTTCCGGGCCAACGGGGGCAATGACTGCCATTCTCGTCAGCCTTGTTGCACAATATAAGCTTGAGGGAGTATTCATTGCCTGCTTTATTTCGGGAATAATCCTTCTTGTTGCAGGGCTTTTAAAGCTCGGAAACCTCGTATCTTTTATCCCTCTCCCCGTAATTACGGGATTTACATCGGGAATTGCGGTAATTATTGCATTCGGACAGATTAACAACCTTTCCGGCTTGAAGTCAGAGGGACTTACAACAATAGAAAAGCTTATAAGCTATTTTAAGCTTGAACAAAGTGTAAATATAACTGCGCTCATCATAGGGATTCTCGTCATTCTGCTTATGGCGTTTTATCCTAAAAAGTGGAATCAGTTCTGTCCTTCATCTCTTGCCGCAATAATTCTTGCAACGGCGGCTAATATGATTTTTAAATTTGACGTTTCGGTTGTGGGAGAGATTCCAAAAACAATTTTTCTTGCGGACAGGCTTAGCATCTCATCAATTTCACTAAACAATATCAAGCATCTTTTTTTGCCCGCTGTCAGCATAGCCGCCCTCGGACTTATTGAAAGTCTATTGTGCGGAGCGTGTGCGGGAAGAATGAAAAACGAAAAACTTAACTCCGATCAGGAGCTTATCGCACAGGGCATAGGAAATATGATTATTCCTTTTTTCGGGGGAGTTCCCGCAACAGCAGCAATTGCCAGAACATCAGTTGCAATAAAATCAGGCGGACAAACAAGGATAACGGGAATTGTTCATTCGGCTGTGCTTCTTCTCTCAATGTTTGCTCTGGGCGGAGTAATGTCGGCAATACCTTTATCGGCACTAGCTGGAGTTCTTATTGTCACCGCATGGCGAATGAATGAATGGACAGTTATAAAAGACTTTTTCGGAAGAAAAATAAAAACGGCAATGGCACAGTTCCTTATAACGATGATTGCAACGGTTGTTTTTGACCTGACAATAGCAATTGTCATTGGTGTTGTATTTTCAATCGTTCTGTTTGTTGTCAAAGTTTCGGATATGCAGATTTCAATCAGCAGCGTAGACCCTGAAAAGCTTGACAATTCCACAAAATTCAACGAAAAACATAAACATACAAGCGTTATATATATTGCCGGACCGTTATATTTCGGCACGGCAAACAAGCTTGAAGAAAAGCTTTCTGAAATCGAAGAAAAAGACATACTTATTTTCTCGATGAGAGGTGTTCCGCTTGCCGATATTTCGGGGGTACAGGCGCTTGAAAGGATTATTCTTCAGCTTTCCGAAAACAATACCGCAGTTTATTTCACTTGCGTTCAGCCTGCCGTAATGGAGCTTTTTGAGCGCTGGGGCATGACACAAAAGGTCGGGGAAGAAAACTTTTTCTGGAGCACCGACAAGGTACTTCAGCAGATAAAATAAAATTTGCCGCAGTAATTATTGATATTAGGAACAAATATGTTTATATTATTTAATGAAACATATCAAAAAGGAATTGTAAAGCCATGAAATTTTTTCAGCATTTACACACGATAAATCATCACAAACGCCTTGTTCTGAAATACTGCTTCAAGGTCGGTCTTTACTGGCAGGGGATTTTTCATGATATGTCAAAATATTCTTCGACGGAATTTCTTGTCGGAATTAAATACTATCAGGGCAACAGAAGTCCGAATGACATGGAGCGCAGGGATAAAGGACTAAGCACCGCATGGCTTCATCATAAGGGGCGAAACAAGCACCACCTCGAATACTGGATAGACTATTCTCTCGGTGAGGACAAAAAAATGGTCGGCATGGAAATGCCGATCAATTATGTGGTTGAAATGTTTTGTGACAGAATTGCCGCCTGCAGAACATACAACAAAGAAAAATATACCGACGGCGACCCGTTTGCGTACTTCATGCGTTCGAGAGAAATAATACTTATCAATCCCGACACTGCGGTTCTTCTTGAAGATATGCTTATTCACCTTAAGGATTACGGCGAAGAAGAAACCTTTAAATATATAAAAAAAGAAATATTAAAGAAAAAGTGAATTTACAATACGTATTGTTAGATGATAATTCTACAATACGTATTTTTTTATCGCCTCTATAACTCCGTTTTCTGCATTAGAATTTGCCTTGTAATTGCCGTATTGAAACATATCCTCATTTGCATTTGCCATAACGAAGCTGTATTTACCCTGTTTAAGAAGTTCAATATCATTATAGAAATCCCCGAACACCATTGTTTCGTCATAAGATATACCGAATTTCTTTTGTATACTGTAAAGGGCATTACCTTTATTGACGCCTTTGTTCATAGCATCCATCCAGACTGCGCCCGAAATCTGCATACTCAGTTTTTGTCCAAGCTTTTCTTTAAGTCTGTTGTATGAATAGTTCTCAGGACCGTTTAAATCGCATATTGCAATTTTAAAAATATCGTCATCAACAGCAGTTAAATCATCGACAATTACGCGGTTTATATAATAAGGCATTATTTCTTTGTTGAATTCTTCAAC
>DAOPYP010000004.1:0-40057 GCA_035352975.1 Oscillospiraceae bacterium | reverse complement strand
TGCTTCCTCGGTTATTGCCCTCGCCATTTCTCCGCTTGAGGCAAGAAACGGTGCGGGGATAATATAAAAGCTGGCATTTTTCGCGCTCGGATCCATTATGGAAATGTAATGACTTACTCCGCCCGTAAGCGAAACGAGAGAAATTTCTGAATCGCTCCCGAATGAAAGATTTTTCAGCGTTCTTGAAACCGTGTCGCCGTATCCTATATTTATAAAGCTTCTTCTTTGTGCGCGCTCGCTGATATACATTGCGGCGGCACGTGCAACGCTTTCATTAATATTTTCGGAAATCGAGGGCACAATATACGCATCATTCAAATTATATTTTTCAATAATTTTATTTTCCAGCTCGACATGCTGTTCATTGTCGGGACGAATTCTGAACTGAACAATTTTCTGTTCGCGCGCCTTGTCAAGAAGCTTTATAACACGCATTCTTGAGATCCCCAGCATATCGGAAATGCTTTGCTGAGTTTTCCCCTCAATATAATAATACCACGCTATTCTAGCCATAAGTATTTCTTCGTATTCCATACGCCGCTCCTTAGTCCCGTTTATTTTAACAGGGAATATTATAGTTTATTCCGTAATAATGCGGATATAAATAATATTATATCACTCATCACAAATGTTTTTAATTAAAACAATAGTAAGTCCATGTTCCTAGTATATCAGCTTATAACAGCGTTGTCAATACATTTGTTTATATCAATAACAAATGTATCAAAATTTCTGTATTGACGGATTGGCTTTAATTTTATAGTGCAGTATGCACAAAAAAGCGCGTCGTTTAAGGCTAATTTGTTACCGATATTCTTCCGATTTGTAAAATAGGCGTCAAAAAAACTTGTATTGTATTTTTTTAACAGTTGACAGCTTTCGTAAAATGTATTATAGTCTGTTTATCGACTAAATGTTTTGCACCGTAACAAATGTATAGAGTGCTGTTCCGGTTAACGCATTGTTTAAATATTTGCTTTATATATAAAAATGTAAAGCCCGAAAGGAATGATTATCGATATGAGCGCAGAAACAAAAGCCAATGAAAATGCACCCATGATTTCCATAAAAAATATAAGCAAATCATTCGGAACAAACGCTGTGCTTAAGGGTATAAGCCTCGAAGTATCAAAGGGCAAGGTTGTTGCTCTTATCGGCGGAAACGGTGCGGGCAAAAGTACTCTTATGAAAATTTTAATGGGAATTCACACTCCCGATAAAGGCGACATTTATATAGAAGGTAAAAAGACAGTGCTTAACCGTCCCGCCGCCGCTCTTGCGCAGGGAATTTATCTTGTCCCTCAGGAGCCTATGCTTTTCCCGAATATGACCGTTGAGGAAAACATTATAATGGGCTTCAACGAAAATCAAAGCGAATTAAAAGCACGTCTTTCAGCTCTTATCGAACAGCTCGGCTGGGGATTAAAGCTTGACAGAAAAGCGGATACGCTTTCAATCGCTGAACAGCAGCTTGTTGAAATTCTGAGAGGACTTTTAAGAAATTCGAGAATACTCATTCTTGACGAGCCGACATCGGCGCTTACCTTTAACGAAACAAAATCGCTTTTTAAGCTGGTAATGGATTTAAGAGAAAAGGGCATCAGCATTTTCTATATCACACACCGTTTAAGCGAGGTTTTTGAAATTGCCACACACGTTGCGATAATGCGTGACGGAGTAATTACCTTAAGCGGCCCCGTTTCCGACTTCACAAAACCAATGCTTGTAAAGGGACTTCTCCCCCCGTCGAAAAACGGCGATGCAAAGAGCGAAGTCAAAAAGGAAACAGCGGACGTTGACTATACAAATAAAAAGCCTGTTTTTGAAGCAAAAAATTTCAGCGGCTACGGCTTTTCAAAAATAAACCTTGAGGTTTATCCGGGCGAAATTTTAGGCGTTGCGGGCGTAGTCGGAGCGGGAAGAACTGAATTCGCAACCACCGTTTTCGGAATGGACGAACCGACGGGCGGAAATGTTTATCTTGACGGTGAGGACATCACGGGAAAGAAAACTAAGGAAATAATCAGTCTTGGGCTGAATTACGTTCCCGAGGACAGACATCTGAACGGTATTTTCAAGATCAGCGACATTACCGTAAACACCACATCGGCAATTCTTGACAGGTTAAGCAAGTTCTTCCTCAATAAAAAGTCGGAGGAAACGCTTACTCAGCAATATATCGACGATTTCAGAACAAAGGTTACCGGACAGGATCAGCTTATCGGCGCACTTTCGGGGGGAAATCAGCAGAAGGTAGTAATCGCAAGGGCGCTTGCGACAGAGCCTAAGCTTGTTATCCTTGACGAACCGACAAGAGGAATTGACGCGGGTGCAAGAAGCGAGGTTTATTCAATTATAAATCAGCTCAAGAAAAAAGGCGTTGCCGTTCTTCTTATCTCGTCCGACCTTGAGGAGGTTGTTGAGCTGAGCGACAGAGCGGTTACAATGTTTCAGGGAAAAATCAACCGTCTTTTCAATAAAGCCGAGATTAATCTTGACAATCTTATGGCGGCTTCATTCGGCGTAAGCGAGGAGGAAAAAGCAGTATGAACAAAATCTTTTCAAGTCTGAAAAAGGTGAGGGAGCTTTCCTCTCTCCTGTTCCTTGTGGGAATGTTCCTGATCGTCGGAATGATCAACCCGAGCTTTCTTTCTCCCTCAAACCTTATTACCTGCTTTAACGGAAGTGTAATGTACATTCTTCTCGCCGTGGGAATTGCTTTTGTTTTAATGACGGGACAGATTGACGTTTCAATCGGCTCAACCCTCGGACTGTGTGCGGCTTTTGCGGCTACCTGTGTCCGTGACGGAAGATCGCTTTTCTTTACAATCCCCGTAACGCTGTTAATCGGCGCGGCTATCGGCCTTTTCAACGGCTTTGTCGTTGCAAAGCTTAAAATCCCATCAATCATTCTCACACTCGGCACAATGGGAATTATCCGCGGAATAATTTATATTTACACAAACGGCGCATGGATTGAAAATCTCCCCGACCAGTTCAAGCAGTATTCACAGGCGGCTTTGGGACCTGTCAACATATTCCTTCTTATCGCAGTAATCATCGTGGTTGCCATACATTTTTACATCACAAAAACCAAAAGCGGACGTTATTTTAAAGCTCTCGGTGACAATATAGGCGGAGCAACACTTATCGGAATACCGATTCTGAAAACCCAGATTTTAGCTTACGTTTTCTGCGGAATTTCAGCCGCTCTCGCCAGTCTTGTCTTCGTCAGCAGAATAGGCTTCGTTTCCCCAACTGCCGGAACCGGCTATGAAATGACCGCAATCGCGGCTTGCGTACTCGGCGGAATAAGCTTAAGCGGCGGTGTCGGCTCGGTACTTGGCGCATCAATCGGCGCAATAATCATGGCTTCTCTCAGCAGAGTTCTTGTGTTTATGAAATTTTCATCCGACTGGGACAACACAATCACAGGAATTCTTCTTATAACAATCGTAGTATTTGATGCAGTAATGCAAAGACGTGCCGCTGAAAAGGCTCGCCGTATTCGCCTTAGTGCAAGAACTCTGTCTGTCGGGGAGGTGTCCGAGTAATGAACAGGCTTAAAAAAATCTTTTTTCGCTGGGAATTTGTTCTGGTGATTATGCTTGTAGCCGAAATCATTATCTTCGGCGCAATTAATCCAAGGTTTTTAAGACTTCCCGTTCTTCTGGGGAGCATCAACGACTTCGCAAGCATCTGTATCATTTCCGTTTTCGTAACGTTTGTACTCGTTTCGGGTGGAATCGACATTCAGGCAGGCTCAATAGTCGGGCTGACGTCAATCGTAATGGGGCTTTTATGGCACGACGTGGGAATTAACATATGGGTGGTTATCCCTATGGTTTTACTCGTCGGAGCAGCCTGCGGAGCATTAAGCGGATTTTTCATCGCATATACCGAGGTTCAGGCGATGGTCGTAACCCTCGGCGGAAAGTTCCTTTATTCGGGGCTTGCTGTAATTGTTGCGGGGCTTGGCGTTTCAAGCGCATTTGAAGGAATAAGCGGATACCCCGATTCATTCATCAAAATCGCTAACGGAAAGCTTTTCGGAATAATCCCTAATCCGTTTCTTATCTTCATTGTCCTGACGGCAATAGCTTATGTTATTCTTCATAAAACAAAATACGGCCGAAAAATTTTCTTAGTCGGCGTAAATAAAAATGCCGCAAAATATTCGGGAGTAAACACAAAGCTTATTACCATGAGCACTTATATTCTTTCGGGAATAAGTGCCTCGATCGCGGGAATAGTTTTAACGAGCTATCTCGGCTCGTCCCGTGCGGACTTAGGTAAAGAGCTCACTCTCCCCATCATCACGGCGGTAGTTCTCGGCGGAACCTCGGACACAGGCGGAAAGGGAAACGTAATCGGCACGGCAATAGCCAGCCTTGTTATCGGTATCCTTAAATTCGGTCTTCAGATGTCGGGCGTTCCAACACAGTACCTTGATATACCGGTCGGAATACTTCTTATCGTTGCCGCGACGGTACGCGGACTTAACGGCTCTTTAAAAATCCCTTATCTTTCAAACCTTAAATCACTTTTCAAAAAATCAGACAAAGCAGCTTAAAGTCATTCTTATCTCTGGAATAAGTCCGGCGGCATGAAATCTGTTTTTGGTATTCTTATTTCCTTAAAGTGTTAATCGAAATGGGTGATATTCGCTTGACTTTCGGGAATAATCAGAATATGTGGGGTTTAACCGCCTGACAGACTTATTCTTTATGGGGTATTATGAATATATTTTTAGGAGGAAATAATATGCGTAAAATTTTTACAACAGCCTTAGCGGCAACATTAGCACTTTCTATGCTTGCAGGATGTAATGCAAACAACACTTCATCATCCAGCTCTGCAGCAGAAACGACAAAAGCGACTGAACAAACATCGAAGACAGCAGACGCAAAAGATATTCAGGTAGTATTTATTCCTAAGCTCACAGGAAACTCATTCTTTGAATCGGCAAATGTCGGTGCTCAGGATATAGCTAAAAAAGTAGGCTTTAACTGCAAATATGACGGAAACCCGGAAGCTTCAGTTGCTAACCAGGTTCAGGTTATCAACAGTGCCGTTCAGCAGGGCGCAAACGCTATCGCAATTTCGTCAACATCAGCTGACGGACTTAATCAGGCTCTTAAATCAGCAAAAGACGCAGGCGTAAAGGTTGTATGCTGGGACTCCGACGTAAGCAACGAATACCGTTCGCTCCACGTTGCACAGGGAACACCTACACAGCTCGGAGAAATGCTCGTTGAAATGGCTGCAACACAGCTTCCTGAAGGCAAGAAAAATGCTAAATATGTATTCCATTATTCTTCATCAACAGTAACAGACCAGAACTCATGGGTTGTTGCAGCTCAGAAGTATATTTCTGAAAAATATCCTGAATGGAAAGCAGTAGCTGATCCTTATTACAGCGAACAGGATGCTGAAAAGGCTATCTCAATCGGCGAATCAATCCTTGACGCTTATTCAGACATCGACATCATTCTTTGTCCTGACTCAACAGCACTTCCCGGACAGGCACAGGCTGCTAAGAACAAGGGCAAGGCTGGAAAAGTTATCATCACAGGCTTTGCAACACCTAACTCAATGCGTGACTTCTGCAAAGACGGCACAGTAGCTAAGTTCGGCCTCTGGGATTGTAAAATTCAGGGTGCAATGGGTGCTTACCTTGCATACTGGCTCGCAGCAGGAAACACATTTAAAGTAGGCGATACAATCGACATTCCTGACATCGGAAAAGTTAAGGTTGAACCTAATACTATCCTTGATCCTAAGGCTTACACAGCAGACGATTCAGGTATCGTTCTTCTCCCTGAACGTACAGTATTCACAAAGGATAACATCGACGACTACAATTTCTAAGAAACTGCGGATGGGTCTCGGCGGAGATTTCCGCCGAGACCTTTCCCCATTAATAAAGGAGATATTAACATGGCAGACAAGGACGGCATGAAAATTGCAAAGGATTATCAGACAGACAAGGCATTCGGAAAACAGGGCGGCTTTTATGTAAAAGGAATGGACGATACCGACTGGGGAATGAAAACCCGTCTTTCAAATATTTTTCAGCCAAAGAGCGGCAGAACAGTAATGCTCGCATTCGATCACGGATACTTTATGGGCTCAACGGCAGGTCTTGAAAGACTCGACCTTGTTATCCCTCCGCTGGTTCCGTATATCGACGTTCTTATGGGAACAAGAGGTGCTCTCCGTACCTGTATTTCACCGGCTACGGGTAAAGGCGTTGCTCTCCGCGTAAGCGCAGGCTCATCGGTTATCGACGATGATTTAAGCCACGAAATCGTGTCCGTAAGCATTGAGGACGCAGTAAGAATGAACGCTGACTGTATGGCTGTTCAGACCTTTATCGGCGCTGACGGCGAAAAGTCAAGCCTTGACAATTTAAGTCAGGTTATTAATGCCGGAATAAGATACGGTATCCCGACAATGGGTGTTGTTGCGGTAGGAAAGCAGATGGAGCGTACATCACGTTTCTTCAAGCTCGCCACAAGAATGCTCCCTGAGCTTGGCGCACATATCGTTAAAACATATTACTGCGAGGACTTTGAGGAAATCACATCGGCTTGTCCAGTTCCGATAGTTGTTGCAGGCGGAAAGAAGCTCCCCGAAGACGAAGCTCTCACAATGTGCTATAAAGCAATTTCAGAGGGCGCCGCAGGCGTAGATATGGGAAGAAACATCTTCCAGAGCACAGACCCCAAAGCTATGGCACAGGCAGTAGGAATGATCGTTCACGAAAATGCAACAGACAAGCTCGCTTATGAATTCTTCCTTTCTGAAAGCGCAAAATAATTAAACCAATTCTTTAAATTTTTCATATTTCTTTCTGAAACGTCCGCACCAGCCATGCGGGCGTTTTACTTTTGTCATATACGGAAAAATCATGTTAATTTATTTGTCTATTATTTTCTTGAAAAAAGTCATAAAAACAGATAAAATAATAATATACTTAAAAAAACAACATGAAAAGACGGTGTGATATGACTAAATCAACATTTTCAAAACTTTCATCAGTATTAATTTCAGTATCTGTTTTTACTGCGTTTATGACTGCTTGTCAGAGCGGCAAAATCGATGAAACAAAGGATAGCATTGAAAACAAAAACTATAAGGAATTTATAGAAAAAGCCGACGAATATCTTAATAAGTGCGGCTTTCAAGGCTCGATTCTTCTGGCTAAGGACGGGGAAATCGTTCTTGCAAAGGGCTACGGCTTTTCCGATAAGGAGAAAACCATTCCTAACACTATGAACACCACCTACGAAATAGGCTCGATAACAAAGCAGTTCACCGCGGCGGCGATTTTACAGCTTCAGGAGCAGGGGAAGCTTTCGGTGAACGATACTCTCGACAAATATTTTAAAGACTTTGAAAACGGGAAGAAAATCACCATACAAAATCTTCTCAGAATGAGGTCTGGGCTTTATGATTACATTAACGACCCCAGCAAATTTTTCCCTAAGGAAGCTGCTGACGAATATCTTGAAAAGTCTGAAAAGAATGAAGATGTCGAGCGTGATTTCGTTGAGAAATATCTTAACAGCGCGCCTTTAAAAGAGGAACCAGGCACAAACTTTTATTACTGCAACACAAACTATTATCTTTTGGGGAAAATCGTGGAACAGCTTTCAGGAATGACATATGAGGATTATATAAAAGAAAAAATCTTTGTTCCGTGTGACATGACAAAAAGCAATACCGATTTCAGGGCAACCGACGCCAAGGGCTATGACGTTACGGGGAAATCACTCAGCATAACCCCTAATATTGCAATGGGCTGCGGAGATATAAATTCAAATGTCATTGATGTTTTTAAATGGAATAAAGCCCTTACCAGCAACAAGGTTATTTCGGAAAAATCCTTCACCGAAATGACGACAGGCGACCCGACATACTGTTACGGCGTCATTGCTGATGAAAATAGTATAATTCACGGCGGTTCGACATATGTATTCAATTCTTATAACGTTGTTTATCTTCAAAAAAATGTTATGCTCACCGTACTTATCAACAAGCCGATTGAGAAATCAAGCTCAGGTTCCATTACGGGAAATATCTATAGATTATTCAACGGCGAAGAAATATAAACAAAAGTCCCCGCGGCGTACTGATTATTCTTGTACGCTGCGGGGACTTAAAATTTATATCAATAAAATGAACGGTATTTTAACAAATGCTTGACACTGTATTTTTATGGTGTTAAAATAAATATAGATTATTTTACTACCTTGTTTCTTCCCGTTTCCTTAGCGGTATAAAGCTTTGTATCGGCTTTTTTAATTATGTCGCTTATTGAGGCATCCTTTGTCATTTGCTCAACGCCAAAGCTCATGGTTATTTTAAGAGTGAGGTTTTCAAAATGACATTCCGATGCTTCTATTTCCGAACGAAGACCCTCTGCGCATACAGCCGCGCCTTCAATATCTGAACGGGGGAGCAAAAATATAAATTCCTCGCCGCCCCAGCGGAAAATCCCGTCGTCAACGCGTATGTTTTTTCTGAAAATATCAGCGACGTGTTTTAAAACCGCATCGCCGGCGTTATGTCCGTATGTATCGTTTACACTCTTGAAATGATCTATGTCGCAGATAATAAGCGACGCAACTCCCGAGCCTTTAATAAGCGGAACAATACTCTTTTCGTAATGCTCGAAAAAGCCCTTGCGGTTTCTTAGTCCCGTAAGCTGATCCTCAAGTGCGGCGTTATAAAGGAGATGTGACTCTAGCGTTTTTGCGAGAAATGCGGCGGCTAGAGAAAGCCTTTTGTTGTCCTCCTCACAGAATTTTTCACCGTAAAGCTTGTTAAGCGCCTGATATGCACCGATAACCTCGCCGTTTATATTTGTCACGGGGGTTACGAGAATAGATTCGGTGTGATAGCCCGTGGATTTGTCAACCTCAGGGTTAAAGCGTGAGTCCTCATATGGATTGTTTATGATGAGAAGCTCGTTATTCAATACGGAATATCCGACAAGCCCTGTATTTTCTGCAATCGTTATCTTATTTACGCCGTGTGCGGCAAGTGTCCAAAGCTGTTTAGCCTTTTTGTCCCAGAACCAAAAACTGCAGCGATCAGAATAGACAAGCGTTTTCCCTAAATCGTTTAAGAGCTCAAGGATTTTTGAAAGTTCCTTTTCCTCAAAAAGTAAATGCATATAGTGAAAAATCCGCTCAAGAAGCTGATCCGATGTCGGTTTTGTAATTACCTCAGCCATATTTATCGCCCTCATTCAATATTTTTTCGGCATTATTTGAATGCCGTTATCATTTTATTAATTTTAACATCTAAAAATTGTAATGTCAATGACATTTATACTGTGTTTTTTTGATTTATTTTTTGTTTTTTAAGACATAAACTTTATTTTATAACGAAAGGATCCGCCGTAAAATGCTAAACAAAAAAACTTCCCTTTATATACAGGCGGCGCTTATCGGCGTCATTACGGCAATTATGACGATATTCCAGCTTCTTGCCCCGCTTGACTGCCTTGTCAAGGACAGTCTGTATCAGCTACCCGATGATATGAACAAGAAAATAAAAATAATTGCGATAGATGAAAAAACCCTTTCAAAGTACGGGAATTTCGGCACATGGTCAAGGCAAACTTATGCCGACCTTATAAATGTACTTAACGAAAACGAAAAGCTTTCACCGTCGGTTATCGCCTTTGATATAAGCTTTTTCGGAAATCTTGACGAGGACGGCGACCTTGCATTCGCCGAGGCGGCGAAAAAAAGTAAAAACGTCATTGCCGCCGAACAGCTTATTTTTGAAAAAAAGATTGTCACCGCCGCCGACGGAAGTCTTGTTATTGACGATTCATTCATAAGCGGCATAGAATATCCGTATGAAAGCCTTAAATCCGCCTCAAATCAGGGTTTTGTCAACATCGCCCCCGACGACGATTCAACCGTAAGAAGAACATATCCTTATGTTACATATGATAAAGAAAAGGTTCCGAGCTTCGCATATAAAATTTATTCGATGTACTGTGAAAATTCCGGAATAACTCCGAATAATATAAAAACCGACAAAAACGGACAGGTAATGATAAAGTTTGCGGGGAAGCCGGGGGATTACGAAGCGACTTCGCTTTGTGACGTTCTTGACAAAACGGCGGACGCAAGGAATTTTGCCGGCTCGATAGTTCTTGTCGGCGCTTATGCCGAGGGAATGCAGGACGCAATGTATGTCCCCACGGGCGGGAGCAAGCAGATGTTTGGTGTCGAAGTTCACGCAAACATTCTTCAGGCGTTTATCGACGGCGAATTTCCCGTTCAGGCGAATCGAATTTTGCTCGCCGTTCTTACTGGAATAATCTGTGCGCTTATCTTCCTTGCCCTTTCAAAAATGAAGCTTATCATTTCAAGCTTTGCGGCGGCGGGATTTATAATCCTTGAGCTTCTGACGGGACTTTTTTTGAGCAGAATGAACTTAATCACAGATATTTTTTATATACTTATAATGACGGCTATTGCATATTTTGCCGTCGTCGTTCAGAATTACCTTATTGAAAAGCTTAACAGAAAAAAAGTTTTAAACGCTTTCAAAAAATATGTTGACCCAGAAATCGTTGCTGAAATTTCAAAGAAAGGCGACTTTTCAATCAAACTTGGGGGAGAAAAACGTAATATCGCCGTGCTTTTTGTCGATATTAGAGGCTTTACCGCACTTTCGGAATGTCTTGAGCCGGAGGAAGTCGTGACGGTTTTAAACAAATACCTTTACCTCACAACCCACTCAATCCTTGATAACGGCGGCACTCTCGACAAGTTCGTGGGCGACGCGACAATGGCAATTTTTAACGCACCGTTCGAGCTTGACGATTATGTTTTCAAAGCGGTATGCGCCGCAATGGACATCTGTGCGGGCGACAAGGAATTCAACGAAAAGCTTGAGGAAAATCTGTCAGAGGAATCCGTCAAGCGGTTAAGAGAACGCTGGAAAGAGCGTTCGGACGGCGGAGTGGGCTTCGGAATCGGCGTTCACTGCGGATACGCCGTAGTCGGGAATATCGGCTGTGACTTCAGAATGGACTATACCGCAATAGGCGATACGGTAAATACCGCCGCGAGAATAGAAAGCGGCGCAAAAAAAGCACAGGTTCTTATAAGTGAAGAGGTTTATGAGTCAATAAAGGACAGAATTACAACCGACGGGTGTGAAGAAAAATACTTCAAGAACAAAGCACTCCCCGTCAAATGCTATTCCGTGTCATCAATAAGGAGAGAAGCGAATGAAAACTGCGATACTTGCACTGATAAAAACTAAGCTGTTTATAGGAATAGCCGCGGCAACCGTAACGGTATCCGCCGCCGCAGTGACGGTCGCCGTTGTCACCGCCCCCGATACATACCGAATTATTAAGGTGTCCGAGGTAACGGGCGAGGCGATAATATCAAGAAAGGGCACGGGTGAAATTGACGCCTATTCGGGAATGAGCCTTGAAAACGGCGACAGAATAATCGTTGCCCCCGAAAGCAAAATGAGGCTTGCTCTTGACGATGACAAATATATGCTTCTTGATTCTTCGACGGAGCTTACTCTTGAAGCTGACGGAAGTACCAAAAAAAGCAGAACGTTAATTAACCTTGAAAAAGGCACAATATTAAACGAAATTACGAAAAAGCTAAGCAAGGGTTCGACATATGAGGTCAATACCCCAACTTCAACCATGTCGGTAAGAGGAACAGTCTTTACCGTGACCGTAACCCAGGACGGCGATGAAACCTACACCGACGTACAGGTGCTTGACGGAACCGTTGCGGGCAGAATAATCTATCCCGACGGAACAACCGACGGGAAGGAGGTTCTTATCCCTGAGGGCAAGGCTGCAAAGCTTAAAAAAGACGATAAGACAACGATATGGGTATTTGACGACGAAAATATCAACCTTGACGAATTGCCCAGAGAAGTGCTTTTTGCCCTTAAAGATGCGGCAGAAGGCGGAAGACAGCTTTCTGTAACCGTTCAGGAAATTCTCGACGTTTTATTCCCGCCTGAAGAAACACAGCCGCCGCAAACAAGTGCTGATACGACCTTACCTCCAGAAACAACGCTGCCGCCAGAAACAACGCTGCCGCCTGAAACAACTCCCGAGGTTACTCCCGCAATTGTGACGACTGTTCCGCTGACAGTGGAAACGACACCGCCCACCACGGTTCCGCCTGTCACAACAACTCCTCCTGTTACAACTACAACTCCCGCTACGACAACTACTCCCGCTACGACAACTACTCCCGCTACGACAACCACTCCTCCTACAACTGAGCCGCCTGTCACAGAGCTTCCTGTAACTAATCCTCCCGCAACTGAGCCTCCCGCAACTGAACCTCCCGCAACTGAGCCTCCCGCAACTGAACCTCCGATAGGAGAATCTTATAGGTTATACTATTCAGATAACTACGGCTTTGGCGACGGACCTTCGGGCGAGGTTTTAGACGTTGTATTCTCAAAAACAAGCAACCTTAAAATCGGCGATACAATAACCGCAACAATGACAGTAATATATCAACTAACGGATAGTGCCGGAACGCATCCGCAAGAAGTGACATATACCTTCTCACATACCATTTCTGAAAGTGATTTTGGAGAAACTGAAGCGGGAGCTGAGATAACGTTAGATGCCGCGGAAAATAATAGTATATGGATAAGGTTCGTTCTATCATCTCACGAAATGAGCTAATATTAAAATCAAGGATTGAATTTATGAAATTTTATATTATACCCAATAAAAACAACATTCAGAAAAGTCTTGAACTTGCCACAGAATACAATGCCGGATTTGAATACAACGACTTTTTTTTGCCGGATTTCCTTGACGATAGTAATGCTGTAAAGCGTGTGGAGGAAATGTATCTGAAAGAAAGACTTCCCTCTGAATGCACCTTCCACGGAGCATTTCTTGACGTAACCGTTCACAGCGACGACAAAAGAATTCGTGAAATTGCCGACATGAGAATAAATCAGAGCCTTGACATTGCAAAAAAAATGTCGGCAAAGTCGGTAATTTTCCATACTAATTACATTTCTAATTTTCTTCTCGAAAGCTATCGCAGAAGTTGGGTCGAACGAAATGCCGAGTATTGGAGCAATAAGCTTTCACAGTATGATGACATCAATATTTACATTGAAAATATGTTTGATTCTGACCCCGAGCTTTTAGCCGCACTCGGCGAACGCATGAAGGACCATCCGCGCTTTGGAATATGCTTTGACTATGCCCACGCAACAATTTTCGGGAACGATATTGACAGATGGGTAAAAGCGCTTGCACCATATGTAAAGCATATTCACATAAATGACAACGACCTCATAAGCGACCAGCACAAGCCTGTCGGGGACGGGGAAATTGACTGGAACCTCTTTCTATCCTATTACCGCAAATATTTCAGCGATGTTCCCGTTCTTATTGAAGTGAACGGAACGGATGGACAGCGGACTTCTCTTCAATATCTTGAAAAGCTTATGAAATAATGACGTTTTATTCACTGAATAGGTTTTTTACAAATCAAAAAAGGTACAGCCAATTAACGGCTGTACCTTTTTATATGCTTATAATTTTAGAGTATATAGACATTCACCTTATGAATTCCCCAATTGCAGGAGGTTTCATAGCTCGGGAAGAAAAGGTCAACGAGAATCGTCCCGTTCAAAAGCGATGTGCCCGTATCTGCGGCTATGGCATAGCCGTAAACGTGTCTGCTGTCCGCCGACTTGATATAAAGCTTTGTGCCATAAGGTATGATTTTAGGGTCAACGGCAACATATCCGACCATTGCGGTACGTCCGCTTGCAGTTTTTGCGCCCGGTCTTGCGGAATATGCGGCGGATTTCCCCGTTAATACGCTCTTATAGCTTACCGGAACGCCGTTTTCATCAAGCTGAAAATCAGCGGGAGGGTTAAGCTGTGAAATAGTATTAGAGGATTTTGTCCCCTTTGAAATAACACGGTTAACAGGCTCCTTGACAACCTCTTCCTTTAGAATTTCAGAGCCGCTGAGCTTCCCGTCAACATAAGTTTTTCTGACGGTAACAAAAAGTGTTCCCTCTTCTCCCGGATTTGAAACAACGCTGTCGCCCTTTTTAACGGCGGCTGAATTAACCTCAACGGTTTCAAACGGAATAGGCTGTTCAGAAGCCTCGGTTTTATAGGTTACGCGCTTTAATGTTATTATTGTGTCCTTTGATACAGCAGTGTCCTCGGACGGTTCAATAATATCCTGCGGATTGATAAGTGCTCCCGATTTTTTAAGTGCATCTCCGACCGTACCGCCGGTAACGCTGATATAACTCGTTTCCCCTCCGCAGATGAAGGATATAGGGTATGCTCTTATAATATTAACCTTGGCGGTATTGCTTTCAAAGCCGCCGAATTCAATAACGTCGTCTTTTTTTATGTCATAGCCGTTTTCGGCAAGAATTGCGTCAATATCTTCACCGGAAGTAAGAAAGCACTTGGTTTCTCCGTCATCAGTCACATAAACCTGATTGGTAAAAAGCATAACGCCTGTCATCAGTACTGCTGCCAAAAGTACCATTACCGCACAGAAAGCAATATAAAAACCCTGTTTTTTAATTGTACTTCCTATTGCCGTGAATGTTCTTTGGTTTCTCATAAATTCTCTCCTTTTTCTTTAAGCTTACGATAAGGGAAAATGCACACCGAAAGCCCTACGATTTAGGCATAAAAATGCAGTAACCATTTTGTTACCGATTTGTAGCTTATTATATCTCACACATTTGCATTTGTCAATCACAAATTGTATAATATTTTTGTTCAATATGCACAAATTTAATTTCTTAAAAGATTCTAATGAGCTTAAATTTCAGTTAAAACCGCATCTTTTATAGTAATTTTGACAATAAAAAAAATGCCCGTATTTATGCAAATAGCTAAAAATCCCCGATAACAAAGGGGTTAGGCGTTAATACCGAATAAAATTCACCTTAAATATATCTTTCAAATAAAAAGTATTCATTTTATAGACGTAAATTATTATCGTTTTTATACAGATTATACAATATCTTTAAGACAATTGCTGATATAATTGTGATTGTTTACAAAGTTTAAATTTTACTCGGATTGCATAGGATTTTTACCATAATAAAACAAAAACAGCCTCTGAAAATCAGAGGCTGAGGGTTTATCAGGACAATCCGCATTCGTCGTAGTCTTTCCACTTTTCCTGATATGCGCGATTTGACATTGTGCGGTAAAGAATATATGCGGCAGAAGCAATCACCAAAAACAGCGCCCCGACAACAGGGAGTGCCGAACGTATAGTCTGATAATCAATTTCCTTTTTATTCAAAGCGTTCACTTCCTTTTATACTATTATAATAGTATTATACATATTATTTCAGAAAATGCAACAGGCAAGCGTATATAAAAGAAAACCTGCCGCTATAATTACAGCCTGAGAAGATAAATCTTCTCAGGCTGAGCTATAAGCAGCGATAGAAATAAGGTTGAAATATCTGTTTTATTCATAATGCCTTTGGGTAAAATGCTGACTAAATTACAAAATCTTACTCAAATAAATCATATCCACTAATTGAACGCCGTTGTCAAACATCGGGTGGTCATAATTGTCTGTGAAAAAGTCCTTAACCCTATGCGAAATCCTAAAACCATTTTTTTCATAAAACCGTAATATCCATGGGCTGTCACCTGTTCCCACAGTCATGTTCGTGTACTTGCCTTTATAATGTGAAAAAATGTGATGCAAAAGTTTGCTGCCATACCCATTGCCATGCCACTTTTCATAAGTGGCTATGTTTTTTAGCTCACATACATCATCGCTTTCGCGTGTAACTACGCACACACTTTTTAAGTCGTCGTCATATAAGGCAAAAAGATCCCCTCGCTCTAAATATTTGTCTATCATGGATTCCTGTTCATCAGCTAACAAGAGTAAATCCAGGAACTGCTTTTTGTTTTCGCAAATACTTTTTATCTCCACAATGCACCATCCCAATTTTATGTCTATAATAATTTTATCCTGTAATTCTATGTTTGCACATTCCCGTTTTCCCGCATTTGGGACACTTTAATTTACGCTTTGTAAGTGTATGATAGCCCTTTGTATAATCGCTCATGCTTGGCACGAATGTTTCCTTGCAGTAAGAGCATTCAAATACGCCCGCTTCACGGTCAAGCATTGCCGAGCCGGCAATGCCGAATACAGCTGTAATAACCGCAGCTGCAATTATCGCGATACGCGCAGCAATCGGCATTTCGACATAGCCCGCCAAACAGGATAAGGCAACGACAGCAATAACTGTTATTACGCCGTTAATTATTGAGAGCGCAAGCTTCTTCTTGTTTTCCTCATTTTGCTTCATTAAATCCATCATATTCCCCTCTGCTTTCTTCTGATAATCTGGTTCGGAAACTCTTTCCCCCGAAAGCAAGTCGTTGACGCTGATATTCAGCTTTTCGCATAATGGGAGCATAAGAGAAACCTCCGGAAAACCTTTTCCGCATTCCCACTTAGAAACAGTCTTGTCGCTGATATTTAATGCGTCAGCTAGCTGTATCTGAGTAAGCTTGTGAATCTTTCTTGATTCGGCTATAAATCTGCCGATTTTAATTTGATCCATTTGAGTTCTCCTTTCTGCTTTTAATTATGCCTGATGAACTAATGAAAAAACACACACGAAGCGTAGAGTTTAATGAAAAACCTGATGTCAACGCGGCGTAGAGTTTCTTTTCTAACTCTTCCCGCGCAAAAATTAGAATTAGCTTTATATTATCAAACGACAAACTATTATTGTACCCCGCCGTTTAATATAAATAATATAAATATAGGAATACTAACAAAAGACATTATCACAAATATTATAATTATATAAACTAACACCTTAAAAATAATATTCAATGCTTTATTTTTGATAATTATTTTTTCATTTGTGATGATCCTTTCGTTTTAGCAAACAAAGTGAAGCAACCATTATTACCTGAACTATGGATGCGAGTGTATATAAAAAGGGTTCGCACTTTTGCCGAATAAAAGACCTTGACTTGCATTTTTCCGACTTTATTCCAATACGCCTTTTATATATTCAATTACCTCCGGCGTAACATAATAATCCTCGTGACTGATGTTATCAAATATCTTAACTTTTGAGTCGGCGTAATCCTTTGAAACCTTTTCCTGTAAGGCTGCGCTCAAGGTTTTATCTCCATTTGAGCCGATAATATATACTGGACAATCTACATTCTTTGCATATTTTGACGCCTCAATATTATTTGATATAAAAATCTTAAGCGGCCCCCAGAAAATAGGTATTATTTTATTATATAAATCAGAAACATCCCGATATGCCGCAGCTAAAATCAGTTTGTCACATTTTCTTACGCTTGCAAGATAAACGGCTGTGCCCGCTGCATAGCTGTGCCCCATGATTATTATTTTACTTGTGGGATACTGTTTCTTTGCCCAGTCATACATATCTTCTGCAGTACGCTGTATTGAAGATAAATTCATTTTTCCTTTGCTGTCCTGCGTTCCATAATAGTCAGCCGAAATAAAAGGGCAGTCAAATTCACCGGCATATTTCCCGACAGAATTATATGCAATGTAATTTGATCCGCCAAAAAATAAAATCACTTGATCCGACTGTTTATCAAGATTATAGCCGTATCCCGTCAGCGTGTCAGACATCTGAATAAATTGAGGCTCACACGAAACCTCCGCCATTTTCTCGGCGTTCTTATAAAATGCATAGCTGATTGTCTGCATGATAAAATTACAGCCAAAACCAATAATCAACAGCCACATTGCTATTTTCAATAAAACTCTTATTATCTCCATCTTTTTTCCCACTTTTCATCCTCTATCCCTTTATTGACATATATCCTTTTATAAACAATCCTGAATCAAGCTTTTTATTTGCCATCATTTTCATTGTATCGTCAAAGGTGATATGTGTCAATAGATGTCACATAAAAACAAAATCTATGTATAATTACAGCCTGAAAAGAAAAATCTTCTCAGGCTGAGTTAATAAATTTAATTGGATTTTGTGTTTGGCTCATTTTCTGCGGCGTATCTTTTCATAGATTATTCTGACTAAAAATGTAACTATCAGCACAAGCACAAAACATATGATAAGCGAAATGGGCGAAAAGTGCATTTCTGTATACCCCTTGTCCATACCGTCTTCTGAAATTAATGGCCAGAAAATCTCTTTAAACACCCCAAACCCAATCCAGCACTCATATTCGCCGCCGGTTGAATGAATCGAAAAAATCGGTGCAGACCCAAAATATCCCGTCAATAAATTGATAATTGAAATAATCGCTGTAATGATTGCAGAGGCAGCCAATGTTTTTTTCATTATGTAATATCCCCTTGTTTCACTAAGTATAAGCAATTTATATTTCACATTTTAATTATATCATCTGAGTTTATATAGGTCAATAAATGTTACATAAAACAGAATATATATAATTACAGCCTGAAAAGAAAAATCTTCTCAGGCTGATTGATGGTTATGTTATTAAGCAGTAAATTTATTCCCATGTATCTATTAAATGTTTTTTTGTGAAGCATCAATTAACGCATCCACATAGCTATGTAATGTCTTAACACATTCCATTATAGATTTCGATTCGGTAACGGTAAAAGTAGCTTTGTTTCTATTGTTATCTATAAAATTATTAAAATAATTCCTAATTTCTGATATTTTTTCTTTGTAATTTTCTAAAAAATAATTATGATCATCGTAATAGTCCAATATTTTTGTGATACTCCTAAAAAATTCCCCCAGTGCATTACTAATTTTATCTTCATCATCCGGAGTGTCGGTTACTGCATACCCAAAAGTTCTAAAAGCATTTTTAGAATTTAATAATACTTCATAAAAAGTGCTATTTATACTCTTCTTTTTCTCATAAGAATCCATTTGTTTCTTATTATATGATTGAAAAAGAATTTGGACTATATAAACCATTAACCCATTGAGAATAATTGGTACTAGCAATAGAATCCAGTCTTTACATTCCATGTTTTTTTACTTCCTTATCCTAATATAAATAATCCACATTTAAAATTCTTTTTAACATTTTCATTGTATCACCAAAATTGATACAGGTCAATAAATGTTACATAAAACAAAAAGGACGTACTATATAAGTACGCCCCGTTTTTTTAAAAGATTAAGCCTTTGCAGCGTTAAGCTTCAAAGCAAGCTGGGATTTTTTCCTTGCTGCGCAGTTTTTGTGCATAAGTCCCTTTGCACAAGCCTGGTCAACCTTCTTTATTGCAAAAAGGATAGAATCCTGATCGTTTGCACCCTTTAAAATTGTTTTAAGATTAGATTTAGCAGCCTTATTGATGTCAGACTTTACTTTTGTAACCTTAACTCTTTTTTTGGCAGATTTAATGTTAGGCATTAAAGACACCTCCTTGATACAGATATGCGGAATATCAGAAAATTAATGATAAATCCGGATTTTTTGGATAATATAATGTGGATGTTACTTCGTCAACAAGCCACAATAACATAAGTCTAATAAATATTTTATCATTTTAAGATAAAAATAGCAATAGAATTGAGTGTAAAATTATTTCTTAAAAAACAATGATATGTTGTTTATTATATACAAATTCGGGAGGAATATTAGTATGAGCATAAGAACAGACCTTGCGGTTGAGAAAATGCCGTCAAATGCAACGGCTTATCCGGGGATATTTCAGAACAAGCGTGACGGGGCGGGGTGCGACATTACCGAAATAGTGATAGAATCCGACGAGGCGGGCGCACAGATAGGAAAAGGAAAGGGCAGGTACATCACCATTGAAACGCACAACCTTTCTGAACACCCGGAAGAATTCGACGAAATGACGGAAAGCATTGCTAAAGAAATTTCAGCGCTTTCTCCGCCTGACGGCGATGTCCTAATAATCGGCTTGGGGAACAACGACATCACCCCCGACGCGTTAGGCCCTCAGACAATAAACAGGGTTGTCGCGACGCGCCACCTTAATTCTGAGCTTCCAAAAGATAGCGAACTTTCCTCTCTCCGTCCCGTTTCGGCAATTGCGCCGGGAGTTCTTGGACAAACGGGGATTGAGGTTGCTGAAATAACAAAAGCGGTATGTGACAAAATCAAGCCGTCGGTTGTCGTTGTTATCGATGCGCTCGCCTGTTCCGACATAAACCGCCTCGGGACGACGGTTCAGATTTCCGACGTAGGAATTTCCCCCGGCTCTGGCGTGAATAACAGCAGAAAAGAGCTTTCCCCCAAAACACTCGGTGTTCCCGTTATTGCGATTGGCGTTCCGACTGTTGTCGATATGCACACGATTGCCGAAAACATTACGGGAAAAGCAGTTTCGGAGGATATGCCGAACATGATGGTTACACCGAGAGATGTTGACAAGCTTATCGAGCGGACGGCAAAACTTGTGGCATTCTCCCTTAACCGCTGTTTTGTGCCGTATTTCAGCCTTGAAGAGCTTAACGCAATGTCCTGAATATTTGCGGCTTTATCAGCATAAATATAGTAACATAAAGACGGAGGGGAGGGATTGACGCTGCACCATTCATCAAAACAGAAGTTTAAAAAAGTGCTGATTTGCCTTTGCGTAATTGCGGGAGCGCCCTTTGTTACGGCGTGGGTGATTAAATCCCTTCCCGCAATTTCCGCGGCGGCGGCTAAGGCGGCAAGCTTTTCCGCCGTTTTAAATTTCGGCGAGATGTATCCGCCCGAAGAATATTTCTCCGCACAGACAGAAGCCTCCGCACAGACTGAAGAAACCGAAATGTCGCTTGATGATCGTATCATGCTTTCGGAGGGTATGCCGTATGAATATAACGCCGCAGAAAATGAAGACGCCTTAAATCCTGACGAAACCCAAAGTACATATAAGGGCCCCAGTCCGTATCCCGAGAGCATTGAAACGCACAGCGGAACGATAACCGCAATGGCTTATTTAGAGCAGGACGGCAAGCAATTCTTTGACCTCGAAAAATGCGGACAGGTCAGGAATGCCACAGAAATTCCGATGTCAAAGCTTATTGAGGAAAGCAAAAAGCTCCCCGAATTTAAAATAGCCGTTGGCGATGAGAGCAAAGCCTCCGAGCCTCAGGTGCTTATCATGCACACGCACACGACTGAAAGCTATGAGCCTTATGCAAGAAATTTTTACGATGCAAGTTTTAATTCCCGAACAACCGACGAAACAAAAAACGTGATTTCCGTCGGAAACGCAATCGAAAAGGAGCTGACTTCACAAGGGATAGGCGTTATCCATGACAAAACCGTTCACGATTACCCGTCCTATAACGGCTCGTATGACCGAAGCAGGGTAACGGTAAAGGCAATTTTAGCCCAGCATCCGTCAATAAAAGTCGTTCTCGACATTCATCGCGACGCTATTGAACGGGACGGCGGTGAGAGAATTGCCCCGACAGTTGACATAAACGGAAAACAGGCGGCTCAGGTTATGATTATTTCGGGCTGTGACAACGGGACTATGAATATGCCGAATTACTTGAAAAACTTCCGTTTTGCCTCACTTATCCAGCAGCAGGCGGAAAGCGATTATCCGGGACTTACGCGGCCTGTTCTATTTGCATATAAAAAATATAATCAGGATTTGACGACAGGCTCACTTTTAATAGAAGTCGGCGGCCACGCTAACAGCATTGAACAGGCGCAGTATTCGGGCGAGCTTGTCGGAAAGTCACTCGCAAATGCGCTTAAAGGAATATCATCATAAAAATGGGGAATAATTAAGTAAAAATATCGGATAAGGGAAACAAAATGAGAAGAAAAAAAGAACGTCATGTTTTTGCCGCCGCATTTTTTACAACGCTTATTGCTTTTTCATTTTTCTATTTTCTGCTGACGGCATATGTAAATACCCGAAACATTGCCAACAAGGATAAAATCTATATGCTTGATTTACAGCGGACCGGCGCTGACACAGCGGTATTCTCCTTTATTGGTGAGGATTTTGAATATCCCATTCCTGAGGAAAAGGGGATTCCCGCGGCGGTATATATCGCCCTCCCCGACGGAGTAAAGCTAATGTCGGCGGCAATAGGGCTTTTAGGAGAAAAAATTCTTGACGAAGAAAATGACGAAAATGAATAAAACAGGGTAACTTCAAGATGAGGTTATCCTGTTTTTATTAAGAGGCTTTTGTTAGGGGCAATACCCCTTGAACCCCACATATTTTATTTTGGCAAGGCGAAGGGGTTCGGGGGCGACCGCAAAGCCACCGATAATAATGGCAATGAGTTCTGTTAGGGGCTTTGCCCCTATAACCCCACCCTATTTCTCTCGCAAGAGAAATAGGGGAAAGAGTGCTAAGGAACGGTTATGTTTAATCCGTTCGACCTTTACGCCGATTTTATCGGCGACAGGCTCACTCGTTATCATTGGCTTTGTTTCTCTTTGGTTTTCAACGAATTTGCAAAGATAACATTGAAACAAAGCCTCCGTACAGACCGACTTTCAACAGCAAACCAGCTTTCCCCTAAAAGTAAAATCAAGTGCTGCAATTTGTGGGGAATAACGCATTTTTTCCCACAAAATAAACTTTAGAGGGGATTGCGGAAATAGAACACAAATAACATCTCTTTTGTTTCTTTTATCTGGGACAGAGAAAAGAAAACGTTCTTTCCCCCTTTTCTGTCGTCACAGAAAAGGGGTGGGGTTCTAGGGGTGAAACCCCTAATAATCCCGTTTATAAAATGATACTATTTTGAAAGATTTTTATGCTCATATGTCGCCATCTGTGCAATCGAAAGCATTTTCTCACGGAAGTGCTTACGCTCCTCAAAGCGCTTTCTCGCCTTTCCCGAGGCGTTTGAAACGGTGCGGGCTATGCGTGCGGTGCTTGAAAACATATCCTTTATTTCCGCCCCGTTCACGAGCGTTCCGCCGTTTTTGTCATACCACCAGCGGTCAAAGGAAAGCGTTTTCCCGTCGGTTTTATAAGTCAGCCAGTCCGCCCTTTCGTAAAGAAGCCTTGTCGGGGCAATTATGACAACATTTTTTTTGTAAAAATAAATATCGGTAATATCATGAAGATTTATAACATAAAGCTTTTTATAAACAAGCTTTTTTCTTTCTGAAGAAAATGACTGACAAAATCTGCTTATAATAAGCATTTCTCCGCATATTTCGACATATGTGTGTGCCGAATGATTTTTCTGTTTCGACGAGGATATTATCGAGCCTGTCAGCACGGTAACAAAGCCGTATCCGACAGCCAGGCTGAAAATAACCGAAACGGCGTAATAATATGACGGGGGATTGACAGAATTATAATTTGACAAGACAATGACCGCCGTCACAAGAATTACCGACAGCGGAAGTGTGTTTACAAGAAACATTCTTCTGTTATAACGTCTTTTCAGCTTTTTCTGTGAAGCATAAAAATGCTTTGTCAATCCTTTCACCCCATTTAACCCGATTATCCCCGAAAAACACTTTTTCCGACTTATCAATTATACATTATAATCATAAATTTGTACAGATGTTTAAAGTTGGTATGCACTTTATTCCAAATACATACATTTTGTAAAATTTAATTTATGAACATATACAAAAAATGTTAAGAAATTTGTGTAAAAATTAAAAATCACTGCATTTAGCGTAATTTATATTGCAATAATTATATTGTTATTATATAATTATTTTAGGTGTTTAGTGCTCTTTTTGTTATATTTTAATATTTTATGCTTTACATTTTAATATTTTACTCTATAAAATAAAAGACAGGAGGAAAATCAGTGCTCAATAAGGAAAAAATAGTTAAGGCAGAAATATTTGACGCCAACGGAAACGTTGTTATTTCTACCGACATATTTGAATTCCCAAAGGATTTTTTCTCCTTCAGTGCAAAGGAATTTGTCGTATTAAAAGGCGACTGTAAAATTCCCGCAAACAAAGGCGACAAGGTTGAAGCAATATTTTATTACCGAAACGGGAACAGAATAAAATACGAAACCACACTCGACTTGGCGACTGATTTTCAGGTTAATATCCACCTCGGGAAGGACTATACCCTACTTGAGGAAAGGCGGAGATTCTTTAAAACCTCCACAAATATTACGGGGAAAATTCTGATGTATACGCGCGATGAGGAAACATCGGAATTCAGTCCTGAGCTTAATGTAAATATTTTAAACATAAATATCGGCGGAATATTTATGTCCGCTGATTTTGAATTCAAACCGGGTGACAAATTTCTTCTCTCTTTCCTTGATGGAAAGGTTAAGCCGATGGCTCAGGTTTTAAGGCTCCAGCCTGTCGGCGATACAGAAAAAGTAGGTTTCGGCTGTAAATTCGAAACTTTGACTGCATCTGAGGAAGAAACTGTTTCGAGATTCATTTTTGACTGTCAGCTTCAGGAGAGAGAGCGTCTTAAAAAGCTCGGATATTAGCCGCATTTGAAAAGAGAGGAATTTTAAAAGGACTATGGCTACAGTATTAACTGTTACAAACCAAAAGGGCGGCGTGGGGAAAACGACCACCATATGCGCTCTCTGCGGAGTTTTTGCCGCACACAAAAAGAAAGTCCTTGCGATAGACCTTGACCCACAGGGGAATATGACGTTCAGCCTCGGTGCAAAGGACGACGGAATTACAATCCACAACGTAATAACGGGGAAAGCTGACATAAAAGATGCCATTCAGCACACAAGCAACAACTGCGATGTTATAAGCTCAAACATTCTTCTGAGCGGTTCGGAGCTTGAGCTGACAAACGTCGGCAGAGAATACATTTTAAAAGAAAAGCTCGAACCGATTATGGGCGATTATGATTATATTCTTCTCGACACGCCGCCGGCTTTAAGCATTCTCACGATAAACGCATATATTGCGGCAAGCGATTTAATTATCCCTATGACGCCCGAGATTTTAAGTCTTCAAGGCATTGCACAGCTTCGCGATACCATTGTCGCCGTAAAAAAATATTATAATAAAGAGCTTAATTTGAGAGGAATTCTTCTCACCAAATACAACCCCCGCTATCTTCTCACCCGAGAGGTTGAGGACCTTGTCGAAATCGTCGCAAAGCAGCTTGATTCACAGATTCTCAAAACCAAAATCGGTACAAGCATTTCAGCGGCGGAAGCACCCGCACACCAACAGACACTTGCGATTTACGACCCGGACTCAAGGGCAAGCGTGGATTATTTCAGCTTAGCCGAAGAGCTTTACGGACTAAAAAGAACAAAACAAAAGAAAAAGACAGAGAAATAAAAAAAGGAGGAAAATACTGTGTCAAGAAAAACAAACAAGACAGCTCCGCTTTTAAGACTTATTTCCGGGAATGACGAAAACGGTCTGGAAAATCCCATTATTAACGAGGAATTTAAAGAAGACGTAATTCATGTCAGAACCCCTAATATACGCGACAGACAGACAAAAAACAGTGTCAGTGAAAATTCCGTCAAAAAGCCCGTCGAAACAAAAATCGTCGGAATTAATGTCGTGTCCGAGCTTGTACAGGAATGGCTTGCTGAAAGCATACACAGATTTAACATATGCGAATGCGATGTATGCAAGGCTGAAATCACGGTTGAAGCGCTTAACAGAATTCCGCCTAAATATATTTACATAGACAGCAAAACCAATTATGACGAAGTAAGAAAGATAAAAGAAAAGTGCAAAAGCGAAGTAATTATGACCTTGGTTAAAATTGCTATCTCGAGAAAAAATCTCCAAAAACATATGAATAATGACGAAAAATAGCGAATACGTTTTCGCTATTTTTTTTATTTTGTATACATTTCCTCTAAAACTGTATAAATGTATAAATCACGTTCTTAAAATTTGTACGCGCTTTCTAATTTTTAAACAAAAATTGCTTGAATTTTTTGCCGAATTAAGTTATAATCATTTAAATGACAAAATACGCGGTTGTTTTTAATTACAAAAATGGAATTTTAAAACTAAAATATTTGTTAAATTTATATAAAGGATGGTGTGCGATTTGTTTGACAATACAAGCTTTAAAATGCTCGAAAAAGGTATGGATGCTGTCTGGTACAAACAAAAGGTCATAAATCAAAATATTGCGAACGACAGTACCCCCGGATATAAGGCTAAAACAGTGACTTTCGGGGCTGTTCTTGATGAAAAATGCAAATGCCGCTATCATGTCGGCGAACAGGAAAACGACGGAATCAAATTCGCCGTTGCCGTTACGGAAGAGCCTAACACTCAGCAGACTCTCGACGGGAACAACGTCGATATTGAAAAGGAATCCGCCGCTCTTGTCGATGCACAGTTTCAGTATCAGACGCTTATTGACAAGGCAAATACTGATTTTTCGATGATGAGAACCGCACTTCAGAGATAATGGGAGGAATAATAAATGTCGTTTTTAAACTCGCTTGATATTTCGGCGTCTGCGCTTTCGGCACAGCGGACGAGAATGGATATAATCTCACAGAATATTGCTAACCAGGCTACCACTAAAACCTCAGACGGAACGCCTTACAGAAGACAGCTTGTTGTTTTTGAAGAGGATAAAAGCTTTAAGAAGTTTTTAAGCGACGGCTCAAAGAAATTAAAGCTTTCGGGAGTTAAGGTTGCGGCGGTTGTAAAGGATGAAACGCCTTTTACCCCGGTTTATGACCCGACGAACCCCGATGCTGACGAAAACGGCTATATTTATATGCCGAACGTTGACAACGCAAAGGAACAGATTGACCTTCTTGCCGCATCAAATTCATATTCGGCGAATTTAACCGCTATGGGTGTAACAAAGGCTATGGCGCAGAAGGCTCTCGAGCTTATGAAATAACCTCTTGATTTAAAGGAGAGATTGAAATGTACATAATCCCAATGAGCGGTATTACGCCGCTGAATACAATATCACAGGCTCCGCAGAAAGCCGCTTCTGAGCAGACCGAAACGGGAGCATCCTTTGCCGACGTTTTTAAAAACGCTTTCAAAACAGCGGAGGAAACGCAGGCCGTTTCCGAACAGGACAGCGTTAAGGTCGCTCTCGGCGAAATTGACGACCTTCACACCGTTGCACTCAACGCAAAAAAAGCATCAATTGCCCTTGAAACCTTTGTGGCTTTAAAAAACACAGCGGTTGAATCCTATAAAGAAATAATGTCGATAGGCCTCTAATATTAATTTGCGCAGAACGTTTGAAAGGGAAAATTTAAATGAAGGATCAGTTCTCTAAGATATTCAAAGGCTTTTCCGACTTCTGGAAAGCACAGGAGAAAAAGAGAAAAATATTATACATAAGCGTCCTCGGGGGGATTGTTCTTCTTGCCGTAGTTCTGACCATAATCCTTAATCACAAGGATTATGTCGTGCTTTATGACGGACTTGAAAACTCAGAGGCAACCGAAATTGTCGGGCTTATTGAGGAAATGAACATTCCCGTAAGCTATACCTCGGGCGGACAGATAACCGTACCCAAGGAAAATGCCGATACTATTGCTATGGATTTAGCCGTAAAGGGTTACCCAAAAAGCGATTTGAATTATAATGTATTCAACCAGAATGTCGATATGTTCACGACCGACTATGAAAAGCGTGAACAGGCTCGTATGCAGCTTCAGGAGAGGCTTATCGCCACTTTGAAGCAGCTTGACGGGGTTGAAGATGCCGTTGTGACGTTAAACATTCCGGAGCAGAAAAATACCGTTATCTCCGTAAATTCTCAGCCGTCAAGTGCATCGGTCAAGCTCACTTTACGTAACAACGGCGCGCTTTCCGACGCACAGATAAACGGAATAACAAAGCTTATTATGATGGGTGTTCCGGGGCTGACTGAAGAAAATATAGCAATAACCGACAATACGGGCAAGCTTCTTGCCGCAGGAGCAGGGAATGACGGCGACGACATTACCGTTGAGAGGAACAAGCTCCGCTTTAAGCAGGAATATCAGGACGTTATTAGAAGTGAGGTTATGAACCTTCTTGCCGACGCTTACGGCGAGGATAACGTAAAAATTTCCGTAAATGCAAACCTTAATTACGACAAGCAGGTTTCCGAGGATACAAAATATACTCCGTCACACGATGACGGAAGCGGAATGATTCAGCACGAGGACAACAAGAACTCATCGGGAACGGCGGGAACATCGGGCGGCGTTGTCGGCGTTGAAACAAATGCAGAGGATACATATCCGACGGGAACGGAAAGCGAAGCAGGGGTATGGAGCAATTCTGAGTCCAGCACCAGCTATCTCATCAACACATTAAAACAGCAGACCGAAAAGCAGGGCTATTATGTAGAAGACCTTACCGTTTCGGTTATGATTTATACCGATTTTCTTTCGGACGACGTAAAAGCAGGGCTTGTCACGGCTGTTGCAAGGGCGACGTCGGTAAACGAGCAGTTCGTTTCCGTCATGAACCTCCAGAAAAACGGCGACAAATCAGACATATTTGATACTTCAAGCTATCCTTTCGGCTGGTCAAGACAGGTTTACTTAATAGTAATGGCTCTTGACGTTGCAATGATAATTCTTTTCACCTTCGTTTATGTCAGCGTTTCGGGAAAAGCAAAGAAAAAACGCAGATTTATCGAAAAACAGGCATATCTTGCCGCACAGGCGGCGGGTGAAAGCGGCGAAGTTCAGGGACATTTCAACAACAAGCAGCATCCTGAGGGAGAAGATTTTGAACTTGAAAGCCTGATGAACGGCGAAGTCAAGGAAACAAAACAGGCGGCTGTTCGGCGTGAAATTGCTGATTTTGCACATGGCAGTCCTGAAATTGTCGCACAGCTCTTAAAAAGCTGGCTGAGAGAGGAGGAGGCAAAGAATGGCGGAAGCTCAGGCGGTTCCGGTTCCGGCTCCGGTTCTAGAAGAAAATAGAAAAGAAAAGCCCTCCCCTATTCAGATGGCGGCAACGGTTGTCACCGCAATGGGTGCTGAAAATGCGGCGGCTGTCTATAAGCATCTTACCGACGAGGACATTGAAAAGCTTACCTATGAGGTTTCAAGACTTCAGTATATGGATATAAAAACGGTCGACAACATTCTTGAGGAATTTTATGAGCTTTGTCTGACACAAAAGGTTATCACCGAGGGCGGCGTGGATTATGCCCGTCAGGTTCTCGAAAAGGCTTTCGGACAGGACAGCGCAAGAGTTCTTATGGAAAAGGTTTCAAAGTCGCTTCAGACAAAGGCTTTCGACTTTGTAAGAAAATCCGACTACAAAAACATTCTCGCAATTTTACAGAACGAATCGGCGCAGACAATTGCTTTAGTTCTTTCATATGTGAATGCGGACCAGACCTCAGCGGTTTTGTCCGAGCTCCCCAAGGAAAAGCGCGTTGACGTTGTTGAGAGAATAGCTAAGATGGACAGCGCATCCCCTGACGTTATAAAGGCAATCGAAGAAACGCTTTCGAGAAAGTTCTCGTCGCTTATTTCAATGGACCTCGCAGAGGTCGGCGGCGTAAACTACATAGCCGACGTTTTAAACCACGTAGACAGAGGAACGGAAAAATACATTTTCGACGAGCTTGCTGTCCGCGACCCCGCGCTTGTTACCGAAATTCGTCAGAAGATGTTCGTTTTCGAAGATATTCTCAGCCTCGATGCAACTGCAATCCAGCGTTTTATCAGAGATGTCGAATCCAAGGACCTTGCCGTTGCAATCAAAGGCTCAAACGCCGAGGTTGCGGCTACGCTTTATGCGAACATGCCGCAGAGAATGCAGGAGTCCATTCAGACCGACATCGAATATCTGCATAACATCCGTATGCGTGACGTTGAAGAAGCTCAGCAGCGCATAGTTGCAATAATCAGACGTCTTGAAGACGAGGGCGAGCTTGTAATCGGCAAGGGCGGAAAGGATGATGAAATTATTGCATAAGGTAGTAAAATCATCACGGATTAATGAAAACGGCGAACCCGTTTTCATCGATAACACCGTTATTATACCGGTTAAACCGATTTTCTCAGAGGATAACCCCGAGGACGAGAACGCTTTAAGACAGCGGCTTGAAAAAGAACGCCGCGAACATGAGGTTCAATCGGAAATTTCCCGTCAGGTTGACATGATAAAAAATCAGCTTGAACAGGAAAACGCCGAATATCTTCAAAAGTCGGAGCATATGCGTCAGGAAATCATAAACGACGCAAAAGCACAGTCCGATGAAATTATGAAAAAGGTAAAGCTTGATTCTATAAATGAGCTTGAAAATGCCCGAAAAAAAGGTTTTGAAGAGGGCTTTAATGCGGGACGGGGCGAGGCGCTTTCACAGTGCGAAACCTATGTCAAAACCGCGGCGCAGTTCCTCTCTGAAATAAATTCCCGCAAGGAAGCATATTTTATACAAAACGAAGAAAAGCTCCTTGACATTTCAATTGAAATGGCGGAAAAAATCACCCTCGAAGAGCTGAAAACCGACAAGAATGTTCTTTTCAGAATTGTCGAACAGGCGGCAAAAAACTTCCGCAACAGCGACTACATAAAAATTTCCTTCGCAAAAGGCGACGTTTCAAGGGAAGTCGTCACCGACCTTGAGTTCATTAAAACTCTTGTGGGGAATATCCCCGAAATCGAGGTTGAAATTCTCCCCGAGGCGGCTGAGGGCACGGTTATTCTCGACAACAACAGCGAAATAATTGACGCCTCCGTTCCGACACAGCTTGAGCTTTTAAAGGAAATCATGAAAAACTCCAAAAATAAAAATTAACCGCAGAGGTGATACCTTGGACTATTCCGCAATGCAAAAAACGCTGAAAAATGCGGATTTATACCGCTATATGGGTAAAATCACGAAAATTGTCGGAATGACCATCGAGGCATCGGGACCCTCCTGCAATATCGGCGACGTATGCAGAATTTATAAAAAGGGCGAAGAGGACGATTTTATTTATGCCGAGGTTGCGGGCTTCAACCAGAACCGCGTGCTTTTAATGCCGTATTCGGATATTGAGGGCATAGGCCCGGGAAGCATTGTTGACTCGACCGGCGGGAAATTAAGCGTAAACTGTTCCCCCCACCTTGTCGGAAGAATTATCGACGCAATAGGCAAGCCGCTTGACGGAAAGGAAGAAATCCCGAGAGGAATCTCCTATAATATCGCAGGCGCGCCGGTAAATCCGCTTACAAGACCCGCAATAAAAGACATTCTCCCCATGGGAGTAAAGGCGATTGACGGACTTTTAACCATAGGCAGAGGACAGAGAATGGGAATCTTCGCAGGCTCGGGAGTGGGAAAATCCACCCTTATGGGCATGATCGCAAGAGAAGTTAAAGCTGACATAAACGTAATCGCACTTGTCGGCGAGCGTGGACGAGAGGTTCTCGAATTTATTCAGAGGGATTTGGGTCAGAAGGGAATGGAACGCTCCGTTCTTGTTATAGCAACCTCCGACCAGCCCGCAATGATGAGAAACAAATGCCCGATGACAGCGACGGCGATTGCCGAATATTTTAAAGACCAGGGCAAAAACGTCCTCCTTATGATGGACAGTCTTACGAGATATGCGATGGCACAGCGTGAAATAGGGCTTGCCGTTGGTGAAGCACCGATAGCGAGAGGATATACACCGTCGATTTACACGACCATGCCAAAGCTTTTGGAGCGCGCAGGCAACTTTGAAAAAGGCTCGATAACGGGAATTTATACCGTTCTTGTTGAGGGCGACGATACTAATGAGCCGATTTCGGATACCGTCCGCGGAATTATTGACGGACACATCGTTCTTTCACGAAAGGTTGCGATGAAAAACCATTACCCCGCAATTGACATTCTCGGGAGCATTTCACGTCTTATGAATGAAATTGCCGACGAAGGCCAAAAGGACGCCGCCTCAAAGCTAAGAAACCTTATGTCGGTTTATGAAGCGAACTACGACCTTATCTCGATAGGGGCATACAAAAAAAGCACGAACCCCTTAATTGACGAAGCGATAGAAAAAATCACAAGGATAAATTCATTTCTTACGCAAAAAACGGAAGACAGCTTTGAATACGATGAAACAGTGAGAATGCTTAAGGAAGCGGTTGAATAATGAAAAAATTTAAATTTTCGCTCGATAAGCTCCTTAATTATAAGGAACAGATTCTCGATAAGGAAAAAAATGAACTTTCGGCTTTAAGACACAAAAAACAATCCGCTGAGGAGGAGCTTTTAGAGGTTAAAAACCATCTTAAGGTTTCAAATCAGAATTATATAGAAAAATCCCAGGCGGGAATGTCCGCACAGGACATGGTTGTTTCAAAGAGATACCTAAACTCGCTCACCGACAGAATTTTTCAGCTTGATAAAATCATAGCAATTTATGAAGAGAAAATCCAGAAGCAGCTTTTAGTCGTTATTGAAGCGACTAAGGAAGTAAACACCATTCAGAAGCTTGAGGAAAAGCAGCTTGAGGAATACAACACGGCTGTCAGAAAAGCGGACGAAAACTTCATTCAGGAATTTGTCATTAACCAGCAAAGCCGCCCCGTATAACGGTTTAACCGGATAATATCCGTTTAAATAAATATTTTTTAAGAAAAGGAGTGAGAAAATGGCAGCAGCAATCGAAATCCAGAGAATGCTCGACTGTGGCTCGGAATACATACCGTCGAATACCACCGTTACACAAAACGACACGAAGTTTGACGAAGTATTCCAGAAAGAAATTCTTGTCCAGAACACGAAGCAGTCCTTCACAAAGCTGACGGATAACAGCGATGTTCAGAGCATGGCGGAAAGCTTAGTTAAAGCGGCTCTTTCAGGTGACGAGTCAGGACTTGAGGCACTTAAAACCCAGTTTGAAGGCTTTTCGGACAATATGACAAGAGTCGAGATTTTAAGCATTCTCCAGCAGATTATCAGCTATGCTATGAATGAAAATGCAGAAGTTTGCCCAAGCGGAAAGACACAGGATTTTATCAACCGTCTTTTCTATGCGGGGAAAACCTCGGGAACGGTTCAGAACACAGCAACAAACGCAAAAATCGATGAGATTCTTCAGGCTTTAAAGTCAAGCATTGACGATTCGGATGAAAAGACCAAGACAAATACCGACCTTTTAAGTCAGCTGGCGGCGCTTTTACAGCAGATGAATACCTCGTCACAGACGGCAAATTCACAGATTTATCAGGCAAATACAGACGCAGTCGGACTTATCGATGGAACCGGCACATATTCCATACCGCACAAACAGCTTGCATCAAGGCTTATGGAAATTGTATCGTTCCTCGTTGACAAACCGACAAGCGAAATCTTCCCGAATTACGACAGCGTTTCAAAGACTGTTTCAGCGGCAGTATCCGGTTCAGGTTTATCATTTGGAAGCGGAAAGCTAAGCGAACAGCAGCTTATCGACAGCACACCAAAATCAGCCGACACTTCCGTTTATTCGGACATGGTGAAATCTTTCTCGGCAAACACCTCAAAAGCAATGGAATACGGCGCAGTCGCAAGCAATCCGCAGACATCAAAGCTAATGGCGGAATCGGAGATTCTCAAATTGTCCGCACTTTCAAAGAGAGTTCAGAAAACAGGAGAAATCGACGAGCTGACAAGTCTTTTATCGTCACAGACCACACTTCCGAACAGGGAAATATCCCTTGACGACGTAACCTCAAAGCTTTCGGAATTCCCGCTTGAAGAACAGATTTTACCTCAGCTTTCAGAGCGGATCAAAGCCTCCGTTTCAGGCACCTCGTCGGAAATGACAATGAAACTTAACCCCGAAAATTTAGGCGAAATCAATGTCAAGATTTCAAACGAAGCCGGGAAAATCACAGTTACCGTTGCCGCACAGAGCGAAATCACCCAGAAGATTTTACAGGAAAGACTTCCGCTTCTCGTACAGAATCTCCAGAATACAAACTCCGACGTTAAGGTTGTCAATGTGACCTCGTCAAACACGGCGTATATGGACTATATGGGACAAAGCAACACAAACAGTCAGAATTCCTCTTCGGGACAGACCTATCACAGCGGGGGAAGCTCTTCATCAGAAACGGAAACAGACGAAGTTAATTCAGTACTCGAAAAGGGAGTGAACAGATTATGGCAGACGGCGTAAGCGGTTATTCGGACGTACAAATTCAGAGTAACTACGAAAAGTACAAGGAATTTTTCGCAAAGGATGATTCGACAAAGCTCGGACAGGACGATTTTTTAAAGCTTATGGTTGAACAGCTTAAAAATCAGGACTTCAACAATCCGACAGACAATGCCGAGTTTATCGCGCAGATGGCTCAGTTTTCGACTTTACAGGCACAGCAGAACATGACTTATTATTCACAGGCAGGATATGCATCCTCACTCGTCGGGAAAAAGGTTTCAGTCGGCGCAAGCGATTCAGAAGGAACATATATCACCGACACGGGAATGGTTACCGCGGTTTCTTTTGCAAACAACGACTTTTCCTTTATCGTTAACGGGAAGAAGTATTCCTCAAAGGAAATCATGAGTGTTGAAACATGGACAGCTGCCGACGTTGCTGACCCTGCAAAGGACACAACCAAAACGGACACTACGAAAACAGATACCACAGGTACAGGCACAGGAACAGGTACAGACACAACCAAAACAGATACCACTGAACCAAAAGCTTAAAAGCACAGAAAATCCTAAAATGAAAGCGGTGAACAGGGATGTTAATCAGTGAATACTTACAGGCAAGAAACATATCGGTAACGACAGGGAAAGTCAATACCAATATTCAAACGACCCCTCAGAAATCCTCGGATATAAAGAACAGCCCTTTCGCACAGACGTTAAGGACCGAGCTTGAAAAAAAATCTTCGGGAGTGGAATTTTCAAAGCATGCCCTCGACAGAATTGAGGACAGGAACATTGACATGACCGAGAATAACAGACTCAGCCGCCTTAACAAAGCAGTTGAAATAGCACAGCAGAAAGGCTCTGACGATGCCCTTGTAATAATCGACAGTACGGCGTTTATCGTATCCGTCAGGAACAACAAGGTTGTCACAACTCTTTCACAGGATGACATGAAGGGGAACATATTTACAAACATAGATTCAACCGTAATAATGTAAAAACCGGACCTTTTAAGGAAGTTTTTTCTTCCCCGACCGACTGACGGGAAGATTTTTACGGCTGACACATTAAAAGGAGTGTATTAATAAATGCTTAGATCTCTTTATTCAGGAGTAGCAGGACTTACAGCCCACCAGTCAAAAATGGACGTTATCGGCAACAACATCGCTAACGTAAATACATACGGCTTTAAGGGAAGCCGAGTAACTTTCCGCGATATTTATTATCAGACAACAAAAACCGCAACAGGCGGCGACGATACAACGGGCGGTATTAACCCGTCACAGGTAGGTTACGGCGTTTCTGTCGGCTCGGTAGACAAGATTATGAGCCGTTCATCATTCCAGTCGTCCTCAAGTACACTCGATGTTGCAATCGCAGGCGAAGGATTTATTCAGGTTCAGGATAAATCGGGAAACAAATATTACACAAGAGCAGGCATGCTGAACGTTGACAATTCGGGAAACCTTATAGACTCAAACGGTAAATTCGTTCTCGGAGCACAAAACGGCGACCCGACAATTGCTGAAGGCTTATCCACAAACGCATCAAACAGCAAAATCAACATCAAGGTGCCTAATGTTCATATAGCAAAGGTTACAAAAACACTTGATGCAACCGCCAGCGGAGTTACAAACTTCTCCTCTTCAAGCATTACAGTAGGATTTTTAAACGGAAACCAGACCGCTGACATTAAGGTTACAATAAACGATGCGGGTGCCGGCGCAAAGGATTCAATTGATGCGACAACCGATATGGCTGCAACCCCTCCTTCAATTGTAATTAATCTCGGCGACGCAGGAAAAATCACAAACGTTGAAGATCTTGCCGCAAGAATCAATACTATGATTGAAAACGAAAAGACAAGAGAGCTTGACGCTTCAAAGGTTCCTGCCGACGTAAGAGAAATTTCTGACGAAAACTTCAAGGGCGGGAAAATTTCAATCAAGCTTGACATGGGAACAGGAAAGCTTGACGACGGCACAAGAGATTTAACCTCAACCGAAATCAAGACCTTAAAAGCAAACGCAGTTAAGGCTCTTGTCGGAACGGCAAACGCGCAGACAATGGTTTCCTCCGCAAAAGCGCAGTCCTTCGGCGACCTTTCAAGCTTTTATATCAGCGAAAACGGAACGCTTATCGGTATGCATGCCGTTCACGGTGCTTTGACATTCGGAAGAATTGACCTCGCAACCTTTGACAATCCGGGCGGACTTCAGGAGTCGGGCAACTCATACTTCCAGGCAACGACGGCTTCAGGCGATCCTAAGCTTGCAACACCTGGCTTTGAAGGCTCAGGCGCACTTGTTTCCTCAGCTCTTGAAATGTCAAACGTAAACCTCGCTCAGGAATTTTCCGATATGATCACAACACAGAGAGGCTTCCAGGCTAACTCAAGAATTATCACCACATCAGACTCCATGCTCGAAGAGCTTGTAAACCTCAAGAGATAATAATAAAACCACGGCTGACAGAGGGGGAACAATTCCCCCTCATGCCGCGCCGTTAAAGTGAGGGTAATATGATTAAGCTTACACGCCTTGACGGGAGAGAGCTTCTCCTTAACGAGAACTACATTGAAATTATTGAAGAAACTCCGGATACGGTTGTCACCTTTCAGAATGGACACAGACTAATAATCAGAGAAAAAATCGATGAAATTCTTGAAAAAATACGCGAGTACAAAAAGCTTCAAGAAAATGACTTAGAAAATAATTAAAAATTGAAATAAATAAAAATTCACAAGGAATGTGAACAAAGCTTCGGAGGGATTCGTAAAATGAAAAGAAAACTAAACATCACTGGTATTATAGGTCTTGTTGCTGCGCTTGGGCTTATAGCCGTTATCGGTATGGCATACGGAACAGATGCAAACGGAAAACCGGCAGTCATTATGTCTCAGATGATGAATTTCTGGGACCCCGCCAGCGTTGCAATCACAGTTGGCGGTACAATCGGCGGAATTATCTTCATGTTCCCCGCAAAAATTTTAAAAAATGCCGGAAAAATGGTTGGTATGGTTTTCAACCAGAGAAAATACAACCCCGACGAGTACATAGAAAACATGGTTGAATATTGTAAGATAGCAAGACTTAAAGGAATTCTCCAGCTCGAAGAAAGTGCTAACGAATGTAAAGATCCCTTTATGAAGTCCGCACTTATGCTTATTGTCGATGCTAACGACAGTGAAAAGGTTCAGGCAATGCTTGACGACTCAATCGACTTTATGTGCGAACGTCACGAAGCAAATATATCAATGTGGCTGAAAGCATCGTCCTCCGCTCCTGCTTTCGGTATGATAGGTACTCTCGTAGGACTTATCAACATGCTCGCCGCTCTTGACCCAACGGATTCGGGAAGTGCCGCTAGCCTCGGCGCCGGAATGGCAACCGCACTTATCACAACCTTTTACGGCTGTATCATGGCGAACGTAATTTTTAACCCTATCGCAAATCAGCTTAAATATACTCACAACGACGAAGTTTTATGTATGCAAATAATCGAAGAAGGCGCTCTTGCGATAATTTCGGGAGCTAACCCTAGATATGTTCAGGAAAAGCTGGAAATGATGCTTCCAAAAAACAGCGGCAAAAAGAGTAAAAAGCAAGAAAAATAATATATCTGTCAAAAACACTGGAAAATGGTCTGATTTTATGCTAAAATATTATAAATCAGAATTTGAACAAAATTGGGGTGATGAAAATGGCTAGAAAAAGAGGCTCGGGCTCAGAAGAAGAGGGCGCAAACTGGATGGATACCTACGGGGACATGGTTACGCTTATTCTTACGTTCTTCGTTCTTCTTTATTCAATGTCGAGTATTGACCAGCAGAAATGGCAGTACGTCGCACAGGCATTTGCATCAATGGGTAATGTTATAAATACGGTTGTCGCGGGTGAAGTTAAGGTCGAAAACCCGTCGGGAAACCTTGTTGAAGAGGCACAGCTTAATGCGGGCGAAGTTCCCGAAAACTTTGACCAGCTTTATCAGTATATTGCCGAATATGTGGATAAAAGCGGACTTTCCGAAAGCATTGAAGTCGAAAAAGGTGCGGCAAGCGTTTATCTCAAGTTCAGGGACAACGTATTTTTCAGCCCCGACAGTGCTGTTCTCCGTGACGAGGGGAAAAATATCCTGAATGCGATAAGCCCCGGAATAAAAGCGGTTGACAAATATATTCTCGGAATAAAAATCAACGGATATACGGCGGAAGCACAATTTTCAACAAAGGACGAGTGGGAGCTTTCTTCCGGACGTTCAAACGCCGTTTTAAAATATCTTATGGGACTTAATGTTTGTCCCACATCAAAATTCAGCTCATCGGGGTTCGGTAAATACCGTCCCGTCGATACAAACGAAACCGAAGACGGACGACGTCAGAACCGCCGCGTTGAAATAATAATAGCGCGAAACGATGCGGATTATTCCGATCCTAAGGTTCTTGAGGAATTTTTCCGAATGGAATTCGGCGACGGCTTTGTCGTTGAAGCACAGGACGATGCGGCACCTCCTTCCGAAACAACAGCTGAACAAACAGCTGCTCCAGCCGAAACAACATCGGCGCAAGAAACAACTTCGACAGGTACAGGAAACTGATAATATACACAGGAACACGAAAAGAGGTGAAGACAGATTTATGGCTGACATATTATCTCAAAGTCAGATTGACGAGCTTTTAAACAGCTTCAGCGAAGTCGGAACAAAGGCCTTTGAAGAAATTGAAGCGGACGAAAAGGGAAAAAAAGCAAAAAGCTATGACTTTAAAACTCCTAAAAAGTTCACGAAGGAAAAGCTGAAGGTTATTGACGGCATATTTGACAACTATTCGAGGCTTTTGTCATCGTATCTTACGGGACTTATGAGATTATACTGCAAAGTAAATCTGCTTTCGATAGAAGAACAGAAGTATTATGAATTCAATAACGCTCTCCCCGACTACGTTCTTATTTCGCTGGTCGACATGGGCGTAAATGATGAGGAAATAACGGATACTTCGATTTTATATCAGCTTTCAAATCCGATAGCTTATTCCATGATGGACAGACTTATGGGCGGAAACGGAATTTTTTCCGAAACCAAGCGTGACTTTACCGAAATTGAGATAGACCTCATGCGGGGAATTATGTCGAAGATGATTTCGCTTTTAAGGGATTCGTGGTCGAGCTACATTGATATTAACCCCGTCATGTCCGAGCTTGAAACGAACTCAAGAATAATGCAGTCCATCAGTCCCGACGATGTTATAATACTTGTCCTTCTCGAGGTTGAAATAAAAGACGTTAAAAATACGATTTCGATTTGTATTCCCGCACTTAATCTCGAAGAAATAATGTCAAAATTCTCAGACAGGTATTCCGCAAGGTCAAATAAACGCTATGACGCAAACAAAGAAGCCGAACGCCGTGATGAGATCATGAACGGAATACGAAACACCGCTCTTAAAATAGATGCCGTTCTCGCCGAAACTCAAGTTGATCTTTACGATATTCTAACGCTTCAGGTCAACGACGTAATACCGCTCAACACTCCGATAGACAGCAATGTAACCGTAAAAATCGGGAACAACGTCTGGTTTGACGGGAAGCTCGGCATTAAAAACAACAAAAAAGCTGTCAGGATTGATAATATATACAAGAATTGAGGTTGATGGAACAGTATGAGTAATGAATCAGGAATTCCCGGATTCGGCGCCGTCGAAATGGACGCAATCGGCGAAATTCAAAATATCACCATGGGTTCGGCAGCGACGGCCGTTTCAAATCTGTTAAACGCAAAGGTATGGATAACAACGCCGAGAGTGAATATCGTTCCTGCCGACGAACTGATATTTCCCGACCTTGAGCCGTCTGTGCGCGTAAAGATAAATTACATAAAGGGCGTTTCCGGTTCGTCGATAATGGTTTTAAAGCAAAGCGACGTTCAGCTTATTCTTGCGCAGCTTATGGGACAGCCGCTTGTTGTCACGGACGATTTTGAGTTTGACGAAATGAATATCAGTGCCGTATGCGAGGTTATGAATCAGATGATGGGCGCTTCGGCGACCGCTCTTT
>DAOPYP010000003.1:0-40864 GCA_035352975.1 Oscillospiraceae bacterium | reverse complement strand
TCTGAAATGTTTGTAGGGCTGATACTCATACCGATTGTCGGAAATGTTGCTGAACACTGCACAGCAATTGTTATGGCTATTAAAAACAAAATGGATATTGCAATTGAAATTTCCGTAGGTTCAAGCTTACAGGTTGCACTGTTTGTTATGCCGCTTCTTGTTATTTTAAGTCTTATATTTACTCCGATGAGCATTATCTTCAAGCCAATAGAGCTTTTTATTTTCGGAGCAAGCGTTCTTATTGCAGTCCAGATAGTATCCTCCGGAAAAACAAACTGGATGGAAGGTTTAAAGCTTATTTCAATTTATATTATAGCTGCTGTAGGATTTTTCATCATAAAATAATACAAAATTATTCTGATGAATTGCATGGTAAAAATCCCGAACAATTTAATGATATTATACTTGTAAATATGAATTGTTTTAAAACACTTGACGTATAATATTAAATGTGATATTATTAATTAATATGTGACATTGAAACGAGGATAGAATCCTCGTTTTTTAATTTGAAAGGAATAAAATATGCAATTTAACGAACTAAACATTCAGCCGGAAATATTAAAAGCAATTGAGGAAATGGGCTATCAGACGCCATCTGAGATACAGGAACAATCAATTCCCGTTCTTTTAGAAGGGAAAGACGTTATCGGACGTTCAAACACGGGTACAGGAAAAACAGCGGCATTCGGGATTCCCGCAATTTCCGCAATTTCAAGGGATGTAAACAAAGGTATAGAGGTTTTGATTCTCTGTCCGACGAGAGAGCTTGCAATGCAGGCATGCAACGAGCTTAAAAAGTTTTCAAAATATATGCCGTGGGTAAAGCCATGTGCGGTTTACGGCGGCGCAAGCATGGAAAAACAGATTTTTGAGCTTAAACGCGGCGCGAATATTATTGTGGGAACTCCCGGCCGAGTAATGGATCACATGGACAGACGTACGATAAAGCTTAATACTCTCCGTGAAATTATTCTTGACGAAGCGGACGAAATGCTTAACATGGGCTTTCGTGAGGACATAGAGGAAATTCTTAAAAAAGTCCCCGAGGAAAGACAAACAGTATTGTTTTCGGCAACCATGCCGCCTGCAATTCTTGCAATAACAAAGCTTTATCAGAAAGAGCCTGTTTTAATTAAGGTTGAAAATAAAACGAGAACTGTCGATACCGTTGAACAGTTTTATTATGAAGTTCCGATGGGCAGAAAAACTGACGCTTTACAGCTTCTTCTTCTTGTTCATGAGCCGAGCCTTTCTATGATTTTCTGCAATACAAAATCAATGGTTGACGAGCTTACGGAAACACTTTGTGCAAAAGGCTTTAAGGCTGCCGGAATTCACGGCGATATGAAGCAGTCACAGCGAACACAGGTTATGGACAGGTTTAAAAGCGGAAAAACACCTATTCTTATTGCGACTGATGTTGCCGCAAGAGGAATTGACGTTGAAAATATTGATGCCGTATTCAATTTTGATCTTCCTCAGGATACTGAGTATTATATCCACAGAATAGGAAGAACCGGAAGAGCGGGAAAAACAGGTGCGGCTTATACCCTTATAAGCGGAAGAAAACAGGTTTATCAGCTCCGCGACATAATGAAATCGACAAAAGCAGAAATAACCGAAAAGCCGCTTCCGAGTACCGATGAAATCAAACTTAAAAAACTTACAAAAATCACGGACAAGGTTAAGCTTGCGATAGACAGTGGAAAATGCGATGAAGGCAGCGCACTTTTATCTCAGCTTGTTTCACAGGGATATTCTGCAGAACAGGTTGCCTCAGCTATGTTAGGCCTTAAAGCAGCAAAAGAAAACAAGGCTCTCCCCGAATTTGTCAGAGCCGTTCCGAGAGAAACCGCAAGAGGAAATGTAAATACTGTAAAAGTATATCTTTCAGTGGGAAGACAGCAGAAAATCGCCCCTAACTTTATCCTCGGTGCGCTCGTTGATTCAACGGGAATGACGGGAAAATCCTTCGGAAAGATTGATATTTATGACAAATTTTCAACAGTAGAGGTTCCTGAAACGGACAGCGACCACGTTATAGATTCAATGAATAACGGGAAAATAAACGGAAACAAAATTACCGCGAGAATTTTTGACAGCAAAGATAACGTTAAAAAACAGGGCGAGGGGTCTAGATCCAGAGATGACAGAAGATCTTCTTACCGTCCAAAACGTGATTCAAAAGACAGAAATGTTAACCGCGGAACAAAAAAACATTACTAATTTTCAAAATAATATCTTTATTTTATTAAATAAATATGTTATTATTACATTATAATTTGTGCTTTGGAGTGACGCTGAATGTTTTTTGTAAAAGATAAATTTTATAAACAGTTTAAAAATATTCTTAATAAAAAGAATTTTCAGGTTGTCAGGAAAATTGAAGAAGATATTTATGAAATATCTTCAGGCACAGTATCCTTTAATATTGATGTGAGAGATGCACGGCGTGATTATGAGTATGGGCGCAACTCCAAAACAATGGAAAATCTTATTTCACGGCTTGAGCTTGACTTTATTTCAAAATATAAGCTTGTTTCCTTTCACAATGCACAGCAGAGCCTACGAACGCTTCTTATGCGTGATGAGGACGTTTCGGAAGAATATATTTCCATGGACTTTGTTGAAAATGTAAAAAAAGTAATGGCTTTTACCACAGATGATGAAAACGTCTACCCTCTTGATTCCGAATATATAAAAAAATGGGGTGTCCCGAAAGACGTCCTGTTTAATGTTAGCGACAAAAATATGTGTGATGTTCTCAGAGCAGGCAATATAAGCGTTTCAACGATAGCGGGGAAAATAAAGGTTATTGAATTCTCTTCCGTCAGCGAAAAAATGCGTGCTTCAGTTATGTCATGTTCAAGCTTTAAAAAGCTTGTTTCCGAAAAGCTTGGCGCGAGATTTCTTATCGTAATTCCGTCATCAAGCTCCATTCTTGCCGTTGAAGATGTCAGAAACGATATAATCGAAACATTCGGACCTGTTGTGGTTCAGGAATATAAAAAAGCTAAAAATAAACTTTCTACAGACGTATTTTTATTTGACTCGAACGGTATTTCCGTTGCAGGACGTTTCAGCGTCCCCGAAACCGCCGTGTCAGTTTAATTCATAATTAAGGAGAATAAGTTTATGAAGAAAAAAGACAAGCCAATGATTGCAAGAATAGCGGTTCTTGCCGTTGCCGCAATAATGATTATCGGCGTTTTAGTTTCCGCACTAAACAATATCAATGCGGCGGAAGCAACCGAAGTCGTAATTGACAGCTTTACATCCGGTCAGCTTAACTCGGCGTTTGATGAAAAGCGCGGAAGCCTCGATATAAACAATATTACTTCAGTAACGGTAAAATCCGGCGTGCTTACCTCGGACGACCTTTCCGTCCTCAAAAACTTAAGCAGCTGTGAAAAAATAGATTTGTCCGGTACCACTCTTGAAAGCAAAAAAATTGACGATTACAGCTTTAGTGGGAGATCGCTTACTTCAATAAAGCTTCCGAAAAATGCCGAAATCATCGGTGCAGGTGCTTTTTCGGGCTGTGGACTTTTAAATGAAGTAATTTTCCCCGATACACTTAAAGAAATCGGTAACAGGGCGTTTGAAAGCTGTTCGGCTTTAACGGAAATCATCATCCCCCAGAACATCGTAAAAATCGACGAATGTGCATTCAGAAGCTGTTCAAAGCTTAAAAAGGTAGTAGTTAAAGCCCAAACGGCTCCCGAGCTTGTCGGTAATGAGGTTTTCGCCAGTGATGCGAAAATTGAAATACCCGGGAACGGAAGCGGCTATGACGAGTGGAAAAATATCGTAAAGGGAAGCAATACTTCCGACGATTCAGTAGCTGAAACTTCATCAGAAGCTTTGACTGAAGCGACATCTGAAACAAGTGCTGAAATATCACAAACCGAGGCTGTAACTGATTCAGAAAATAATTCCGATCCTATAGTTGTTTCAAAAACAATAAATTTCTCCATGAGCAGCATAATTGCAATAACCTCTGTGATAAGCGTTATTGTTACAGCGCTTATATATACGTTAGTTATCGTTCTTATACATAAATTAAAGAAGCCTAAAAACCAGTAAATAAAAAAGAGCCTTAGGCATATTTTTATATTATTTTAGGGCACCGTTCACTTGTGGAACGGCGCCCTTATTTATTCTTATATCGTTACTGTCATAACCGCTGTTATCCATCATTTATCTTGCGGTTGCTCGTCAGCGTTGCTCTGTTTAGATTCCCCTTCGTATTGACAAAAATTTCGATATTAATCTCCATTTATGCAGTTTTTATTTTATTTTTTTGTAATTCTCATTGAAATATCAAAGCATTTTACTGAATGCGTAAGCGCCCCGAGAGAAATTATATCAACGCCCGTTTTTGCGACTTCGGCTATATTATCATGCGTTATGTTGCCCGAAGCTTCGAGCTTTGCTCTATTGGCGGTAATCTCAACCGCTTTTTTCATCGTCGGACAGTCCATATTGTCAAGCATAATTACGTCTGCACCGACTTTTAATGCCTCGTCAAGCTCCTCAAGGGTTCTTACCTCAACCTCTATTTTAACCATGTGCCCGATTTTTTCTCTTAATGCATTCACGGCGTTGGTGAGGCTTCCGTAAGCGTCGATATGGTTGTCTTTAAACATTGCCCCGTCGGAAAGGTTAAAGCGGTGATTTTTCCCTCCGCCAACGGTTACGGCATATTTTTGTAATGCCCTTAATCCGGGGAGAGTTTTTCTCGTATCGGCAATTGAAGCGTTCGTCCCCTCGACAAGCTTTACGCATTTATTCGTGGCTGTCGATATTCCCGACATATGCTGAATGATATTCAAGGCTGTGCGCTCGCCTTTTAAAAGTGATTTTGTGCTTCCACTTAGCTTTGCGATAATATCACCTTTTTTAACGGGCTCACCGTCTTTTATAAGGATTTCGGTTTTCACCGTTTCGTCTAAAAGATAAAAAACTCTTGCGGCAATATCTATTCCGCATAAAATCCCCTCGTCCTTTGAAACAAATACTGCGTCGGAAAGATGACCGTCAGGGATTAAATAATCTGTCGTAACATCAATATAGTTAATATCCTCAGTTATTGCTTTTTTTATTAGATCATCAATATAAAAGTCAGGAATTTTCATTTTGTCCTCCGGTTTTGATTATATTTCTTATCAGTGAATAAAGTCCTCTGATTATTAATGAGCCGGTATTGCCTATCGCGCCCGCAAAAAATATAAGCCCCCAAAGCTGATCCCAGCCCTCTAATGTAGCAACACCGATAATCCCTGCAGCAACGTATAATAAAGTAGGTATTGCATAAGTGCATATTATAAGCTGACTAAATTTTAATATATTCTTTTGGATTATAAAGCGTTCGGCAAAAATAAAAATCAAGCTGAGCAGAATAATCGGAATGGCAGCAGAAACAACAACAGAATATCCCATTATTAAAAGAAACAGCAAAAGCCCGCCGAATACCAAGCCTGACCATAAAACGCAAATAGCCGTACCTATCAGAACTTTTTTCAGCTTATTCATAATTGCAGCCTCCTATAAAATGTCAGTAGCTTCCTTCAAAATAAGATATGCAACAGTCGCAAGAGATTTTGCCTCGATATAATCGGCATTAACAATATAATTTCCCTCATCAAGGAGAGATTTTATTTCCTTTACTCTTTCAAACCCTGAAATAAGCTCAGCTTCATCCGGAATAACAAAATAAGCCGTCTGCATGATTTTTCTGATTTCAGTTCTTAAACCGTGCGGGATATGCTCTGAATTATTCTTATGGATAAATTCATATTCTTCAAATCCCAGAGTATTTGTTTTAGCCTTTTCATTTATATCCAGCGCCGCCTGATGAGAAAAAACAAGCGCTTCGAGAAGAGAGTTACTTGCAAGGCGGTTGTTCCCGTGAACACCCGTATGTGAGCATTCGCCCACCGCGTAAAGACATTCGATGTTAGCCTGTGCCTTGGTGTTTACGTTAATTCCGCCCATAAGGTAATGCTGACAGGGGAAAATCGGGATGAGGTCCTTTGTCATATCAAAGCCTTGAGCGAGAAGATTTTTATAAATCATAGGGAAACGCTTTTTAAGAAAGTCGCTGTCCTTATGGGTAATATCAAGATAAAACTCTTCGGAGTTTGTTTTTTTGCTTTCCTGAATTATTGCATGAGAAACAACGTCACGCGGTGCAAGCTCAAGACGCTCGTCATAATTTTGCATAAAGCGTTCGCAGTTGCAGTTTCTAAGATATGCGCCCTCGCCCCTTACGGCTTCGGAAATCAGAAAACATTCTCTTGTATTCCTGTTGTTGAATGCTGTGGGGTGAAACTGTACAAGGTGAAGATTTTTTATTAGTGCACCCATATCATAAGCCATAGCAATCCCGTCGCCTGTTGCTATTGCGGAATTTGTGGTGTATTCATATACCCTGCCTATTCCGCCCGTTCCCAAAATGAGATAATGGGAATTGACCGTAATATGCTCGTCATTTACTAAAATATCGCTTGAAAAGCCTGTTGAGGTTTTATGAATATCGGAAAGCACCGCATTTTCACACACATCAACATTCGGAAGCTGGAGAACAGCGGCAATCAGCTTAGTAACAAGCTCATCCCCTGTCGCATCCTTATGGTGAAAAATTCTTCGGCGTGAATGTCCGCCCTCTAAGGTCTTATGAAGCGTTCCGTCGGGGTTTTTGTCAAAATCAACTCCTAAGTCGATTATATGCTGAATTTCGCCCGCCGCTTCGGTTACAAGGACCTTTATTGCCTCAATGTCATTTTTAAAGCCGCCCGCAACAAGAGTGTCATTGGTGTGAAGCTGTGTATTGTCATCAGTCGGCTTATATACCGCAGCAACGCCGCCCTGTGCAAGAGCAGAATTGCATAATTTTAATTCACGCTTTGTTATCAAAAGTATTTTAAGGTCAGAAGAGAGATTAAGAGCGCTGTAAAGTCCTGCAACGCCGGTTCCAACTATTACTGCATCATAGTTTTTAAGCATTTCAGATTTTCCTTTCGACGATAGCCGTTCTTTTGTCATAATAGATATACTTATTTTAGTATAACATATTTATGTAAATATTACACTAAACAAAATGTAAAGATTTATGGTTTTTTATTTTGAAAAGTAATGTAATTTGACTAATTTCATTGGTAAATTATTTTTTTAAAATAGTTTTAATATTAATTTACAAAACGTATAATTATACGATACGTTGAAAACTATGTGGAAAACGTTGAAAACTTCTTGAATTCAACATAAAAAGCCCCCTGTTTAAACATTTTTCAGGAGGCTTTTATCTTTATCTGCGGTATTTGACAAAGCTTTCAACACTTTCAACATTAAAAACTTCAAAAATGTTGAAAAGTTGAATTATTCCGAAGTTTTTTTGTTTATGCTGATTCCGAGAACTTTAAGGCTTTCTTCATCAACCTCAGCAGGACAATCGGACATAAGCTCAGACGCGTCCTTGACTTTCGGGAATGCCGTAACGTCCCTAAGGCTTTCGGCACCGCACATAAGCATTGCAAGGCGGTCAAGCCCTATACCCGCACCGCCGTGAGGGGGAGCACCGTATTTATAAGCGTCAACCAAAAATCCGAATTTCACCTGAATTTCTTCTTGTGTCAGTCCCAGTGCGCGGAACATTTTTTCCTGTAATTCATAGTCGGTAATTCTTATCGAGCCGGAAGAAAGCTCAACGCCGTTTAAAACAAGGTCATACGCCTTTGCTCTGACAGCGCCCGGGTCCGAATCAAGATAAGGAATACACTCGTCCATAGGCATTGTGAACGGGTGGTGCATTGCAAGCCATGTCTGACTGTCTTCGTCCCACTCAAAGAACGGGAATTCGGTTATCCAAAGGAAATTGTAACCGTCCTTTATCATATCAAGCTGTTTTGCAATTTTAAGGCGGAGTGCGCCGAGAACGGAAAGAACAGTTTTATTTTTATCGGCAACGATAAGAGCAACGTCGCCCTTTTCCATATCAAGCTTTGCAAGAATAGCTTCAATTTCGCCCTCTGTCATGAATTTTGCGAATGAGCAGTTTGGTGCATCTTCATTCCAGCGGATATACGCTAGTCCCTTTGCGCCTATTCCCTTTGCGTGCTCGGAAAGCTTGTCAATTTCTTTTCTCGTCAGCTTTTCAGCGGCACCCTTTGCAACGATTGCACGGACACTTCCGCCGTTTTCAATTGCGCCCTTGAATACTGAAAATTCACAGCTTTCAAGAACGGAGGAAATATCGGTAATTTCCATTCCAAAGCGCGTATCAGGCTTGTCTGAGCCGTATTTCTCCATAGCATCGTTATATGTCAGGCGGGGTAGCGGAAGAGGAATTTCAACATCAAGAACCTCTTTGAAAAGGCGTTTAACAAAGCCCTCGTTCATTTCAAGAATATCGTCAATGTCAACAAAGGACATTTCAAGGTCAATCTGTGTAAATTCAGGCTGTCTGTCAGCGCGTAAATCCTCATCCCTAAAGCATCTCGCAAGCTGAATATATCTGTCATACCCCGAAATCATAAGGAGCTGTTTGTAAATCTGGGGCGACTGGGGAAGAGCATAAAACTTTCCGTTATGAATTCTCGACGGAACGAGATAGTCCCTTGCGCCCTCAGGAGTTGACTTTATCATCATCGGAGTTTCAATTTCGATAAAGCCGTTTTCGTAATAATATTCTCTCGCAACCTTTGCTATTTCGTGACGCATCATAATGTTTTTCTGTAATTCGGCACGTCTTAAATCAAGATAACGGTATTTTAAACGAAGCTCCTCGTTTGTGTTTGTATTGTCGACAATTTCAAACGGCGGAGTTTTTGCCTTTGCAAGAATTCTAAGTTCATTGACGTAAATTTCAATTTCGCCTGTTTTTATATCCTTGTTTACACTTTCACGCTTTCTTACAATTCCCTTAGCCATAAGCACATATTCACTTCTGCAGGACGATGCCTTTTCAAAGATTTCCTTATCGGTTTCATCGTTGAAAGCAAGCTGAACGATTCCCGTACGATCCCTTAAATCAATAAAAATAAGGTTACCGAGATTTCTAATTTTCTGAACGAACCCGCCGACGGTAACTTCTTTTCCTATGCCCTCAACGTTCCCGCAGTAATGCGTGCGCTTTAAGCCTTTCATACTTTCTGCCATTTTTATATCTCCTTTGTTTTACTGAATACTATATTAAAATTTCAAAATTGGTATCAAATTAATTATTTTATCTCTGTCCCGCCCCATTCGATAACAGAAAAGCCCTTTCTTTCAAACGGAGTCAATGACTGTTCTTCAATGCTGATTGGCTTTTCAAGAGTCTTGTATACCATAAATATTCTTTGAATACTGTCAGGCTCAGGCGTAATGTCAAGCTTTGCGGTATCGGTATATGCTTTTCCCTGAAAGGTTATGAGGTTATAATTATTGTTCTGCATTTTTGGCAGCCAGTAAACAATAAACTCATTATATTCTTTAGGTGTAAGCCCTAAATAAGAAAGCTTTTCCTGCAAAAATTCTGAGGTATCGCTCCCCTTAACTACAAAGCCTTTGCTTAAATCATAGGCTGTATTTGAAGTTCCCTCCCAGAAAAGGTAAGAATACTGCTTCCCGTCGGCTTTGTTAATCAATGCTCCGTCAGGGCTTGCGGTAACGTCCCATATGCCGTTATACTGCGGATAAGTGCAGATAAGCTTTCCGCCAAAGCTAAGAGAAACCTTTACCTCCGTTTTTACTGTTGGATAAAGGTAAATTACAGGCTTTCCGGCGAGAAGATCGTCCAGAGGAATAGAAGAGTGTGATGTTTGTGTGCAGGTATCCGAAGTGGTTTCTTCAGAAGTGGTGGTATTTTCAGTAATTATTGGGGTTACTGAAGTAATTGAGGTAGTTACAGCGGGGGGCGCCTTCGTTACGGCGGAAGTAGTTGTCTTCTTTGTCTTTGTTGTCGGTGCTGTTGTGGCTGCCGTTAATACGGTTGTTTCAGACGAAGCCGTAGTAGCGATTGTTGTCGAAGTAACAGCCGATTCAGCTGTCGTAGTCTGAGTGGTGGTAACGGTCGTTTGTGAAGTGGTATCAGAATCAACTGGATTTCCCCCTTTTGCTTTGCATCCTGACATAGAAATCACAATGGCAAGTGATAAAAGAAAAATAGCTGTCTTTTTCAAGCTGAACACATCCTTTTGTTATACATTAATATCGTAAATATTATATGATATCAAACACCACGAATATCGCAATAAAAAATTTTGTTATACCACTTAATTTTCTTTTGCTTTTTGTTTCATTCATAATGTCACCGCCAATTATAATTTGGTCTTAAATTTTATCTAAAATTTCCCCAAACATATCCGAAACTACAATATCTGAAAATTTGTCGATAAATTTATCATCAAAGGCTATTTCATACTGCTCGCCGGTTTTCATATTTTTGAGCCTTGCGGAATTTGATTCAATCTCGTTGTCGCCGAGAACTATTGTGAACGCCGCACCGATTTTGTCGGCGTATTTCATCTGTGCCTTTAGTCCTCTGTCCATGACGTCGTATTCAACGCAATAGCCCTCATCACGAAGCGTATTTGTAAGAGAAATTGTCTTTTTAAGTGCATTTTCGCCCATTGCCGCAATATAAAGATCGCACTTCTTAGCGGAAATAAAGTCGCATTTCTGACTTTCCATAGTGAGAATAAGGCGTTCAAGTCCCATTGCGAAGCCGAGGGCAGGGGTAGGATTCCCTCCGAGCTGTTCAACAAGCCCGTCATATCTTCCGCCGCCGCATACTGTTCCCTGTGCGCCGATTGAAGTTGTCACAAACTCAAATACGGTTTTTGTATAATAATCAAGTCCTCTTACTATTTTGGGATTGATTTTATATTCAATTCCCATTACGGAAAGAGTTTCTTTCAGCTTTTCAAAGTGATTTTTACAGTCATCACAAAGATAATCAATTATTACGGGAGCATTTTTCCCGATTTTAGAGCATATCTCGCTTTTACAGTCAAGAATTCGCATAGGGTTTTTCTCAAGACGTTCAAGGCAGGTGTGACAAAGCTTATCCTTGCTTTCCTCAAAATAAGCCTTAAGGGCTTTCTGATATTCAGCGCGGCATGTAGGACAGCCTATGGAATTTATATAAAGCTCAATGTCCTTTAAACCGATTCTTTCGATAAGACTTTTTGCAAGCGAAATCATATCGGCATCGGCACAGGGCGACTTGCTCCCGAACATTTCGGCACCGAACTGGTGGAATTCTCTTAATCTCCCCTTCTGAGGCTTTTCGTGTCTGAAACAGGAAATTATATAATAAGCTTTCAACGGAAGGGCATCGTTTAAAAGTCCGTTTTCCAAAACGGCACGGACCGTTCCCGCTGTCCCCTCAGGTCTTAGCGTGTATTCAGTATCATCGTTTCCGTTTGCGGAGCTTTTTGCGGTTACGGAGTACATTTCCTTTTGAACAACGTCAGTGGTATCTCCCACGCTCCTTTTAAAAAGCTTTGTATTTTCAAATGTGGGGAAACGGATTTCCTTAAATCCGTACTGCTCCGCTGTTTCACGGGCAAGCTTTTCAACGGTATGCCATTTATATGCCTCTGCTGGAATAACATCGTCTGTTCCGCGTGGGCGTTTTGCAATAAGTTCCATAAGTCCTCCAAAATGTTAATTAATCATAAATAATAATACACCATTTGCTATAAAAAATCCAGTAATTTTTGAATTTTTACGCCGTTATCTGAGATTTTGAATTAATCATCGTTTTATAACCGATATAAAGCGAGCCGAATACCGAAAGACAAACGACCGTACAGATTGCAACCATTATCGCAATCTGATATAAAATTGCGGTTGTGGGGAGAGTCCCCGAAAGAATCTGCCCCGTCATCATTCCGGGGAGAGCGACAATCCCCATCCCAAGCATGGAATTCATAGTGGGGAGAAGTGCGGTTTCCACAGCCTTATTGACAAACGGGAGAAGTATTTTTTCAGGCGGAACACCGATATTCAAAAGCGCATCGATTTTATTTTTCTGTCCGTCAAAATTTTCTCTGAAGGTTTTAACACCAAGGCTTGCTCCCGTCATCGCATTCCCCATAATCATTCCGCTTATGGGAATAACATACTGTGGGTTAAAAACACTTTTACCGACTACAATCCCCACAAAAAACAAAAGTATAGCTATTCCCGGAACGGCAAGAGAAGCACCTATACCTATTTTAAATCGAATGTTGATATCCTTGTTTTTTGACAAAACGCGGTGTATCGCAAAAGCAATCATAATCAGGACATATCCGACCGTAAAAAGCGGGCGAGGGTTTTTAAATATATATGTCAGTATCAGCCCCGCAATAACAAGCTGTAAGGTCATTCTTACGCTTGCGACGATTAACAGCTTTGTCTGACTTATCTTACATTTTTTCATTATGGCAATTACAATCAGAAGAAGAATATATATAAGTCCGAACTGCCAGAGTTCCATTCTCACTGCGCCCTGCATGATAATTTCTCCTTTTTAATGGTTATCCTTATATTTTAATGTAAACCGAACCTTAATGCAATTTACCGCCTAAAAATTTATATCCACAGGAATCGATTTTATACGGGTAAAGCTGTCGCCGTTCCATTGATAATAATCCTTTACCCAGTCAATATATGCATGAGTTTTAAACCAATTTTCTGTTGAAGCATTTTTTCTTTTATCATTACTGCGTCTGTTATAGCTTCTGCGGTTGTACTTTCAGTAACAAGACTTTCCGCCGTCATCCCCGCCGAAGTACAGCCTGACAGCATAATCAACGCAAGTATTATCGGTATAAGTTTTTTCATAAAATTAACTCCCCCAATTAATTTATCCTTTCGGCTTTTTCATTTCTGAAACAGCTTTGTTTATGTCAATATTTTTTACAGCATTCATATCAAAGAAATTTTCTGAAATTCTAATCTCAGAATTTTCTACAAGTATAAATTTCCCGTTATCATAGGTATATATAGTGCCTGTATCCATACACCCAGTAACAAAGCAGTAATATTTATTTCCAATATAGTAAACTTTGCTCCATTTTTTATCCCATATAGGTGACAAAACCAAATCAGCTAGGCTATTGGTTTTATCCATCGCTAAAACTTCATCAATATCAAGCTTTTCACCGACAATTATGCGGTATTCCAATGCAACTGTATCAAAATACATAAAATCCCCGCTACTTTGCCATCCAAATCCAGAAAGGAAACAGTCCGACTTGTAAAACCCTCCGCGAAATCCATATAAATATACGCTTTTGCCATTCTTCACACCATATAGCAACGTTTTAGCATCGGCACCGCAATCTCCGCGTGAAGCAACAATCAGCTGTTTGGTTTTTCCATAATTCAGCAGAGAAATTTCGTAAATGTCATAATAGCTTTCCAAAAATTCAGCCTTGTTGTCAGAGCTAATATATACCATAAAGTTTCTCGTCAAAGCATAATTTTCGTAATAGAGATAGGGCATATCTATTAATAGAAATGTTTCTGTTTTACCGTCACCGTCAAAATCCTCAACAAATGCCCGATTAAAAATCGGCTTAATATTCCCGTTTTCATCAAAGTATTGCGTAAATTCTTCACCTATGAAATTTTCCTTGTTTGCTATACTATTTGTGTAATAATCGCTTTCTTTAAGCGCCTGAATAGCTTTTTCGGCAAGGTCGCCTATATCCGTTGTGCCTTTGTAATCCTTGATATAATCAAAGTCAATAAATTCATTGCCGTCAGAAACTTCGACAAAGTTCATTTCTGGTTCGGTTAATGTTTCGACAGACCCGGGAGTGGTAGTTACAGCTTCGGTAGTTGTTTGGATTTCAGTTGTAGTTTCTGCTTTGGTTGTCGTGCTTTCAGTAACTCCACTTTCCGCCGCTTTCCCCGCTGAAGTACAGCCCGACAAAATAATTAACGCAAGTATTATCGGTATAAGTTTTTTCATAAAATCAACTCCTGAAATCATCCGATTTTATGCCGACTAAATATACAATCGGGCATATTTTTCTTCATTTCTTCTCGTTGCTCAGTTGTTACGGAAGTCACTATTCCATTTATTTTAAACCATTTTAGATTTGGCAGACTATATAAAGGCTTAAAGTAATCTTTATCAGTATTATTGTAATCAGGCTCAATATAAGCATAATCTACGCTTTCGAGCTTTGATACGAAATTAATATTATCCAGACCAAAAAAATTAATCATTTTAAGATTTTTCGATTCAGTAATTCCGCCTGTATTAACGTGAATATCACCATCTAAACAAAGTTCTATAATTTGTGAATTATTAAGTATTGGGGAAATGTCAACTGTTACTTCGTCTTTACTATACAGGCTGACACTGCGAAGATTTGGAAAGTTGTTAAGCACACTAAGGTCAAAATTATTGCTTAACGAATATATGGAAATAGCGGTTGTTAGTTTATCAGTTTTTTCTCCGTTTATTATGACATATTCCTTTTCTTTTTCATCTAAGTTTGTAAATCTAACTCCGTCAGTAAGATTTGCTCCCCTGAATTTTTTAACTGCCTCGTCGATTTTCTTTATACGAACATTATATTCGTCTTCAATACTCCATATGGAGGCAACATTTACTGTTGTAACAAAATCGTACTGTGAAAGATATTTATTAAGTTCATTTTCATATGAAATTACGTCATTCCCAAAATCATCATATTTTAAAAATCCATATGGCTCAATAAGCTTTCCATCAACATAATTTTCTGTAATGTAATAATAATCAACGCTATCAGACAGCCATTCATAGTATCCACTATAATATGCTATATCCTGTTCAACAAAAAAATTATTATTGTTTGGGTCAAGAACAACCTTTTTTGCCTTAGATGTTGAATATCCTCCGTCTGACCATACTTCATCCATGATATAAAAGCAATTATTGTTTTTATCACGGTAAAGTTTTATATTTTCATCGTCACACCATACACAGCCATTGTAGACGTTTCCATTAAATAATTCAATATCTAAATGCCGAGTTCTGCTCCCAGCACTATCCCAAAAAATATTAATCACTTCTGGATAACCATTTTGATCAAGATCAGCAAGAGCATATTCATCATATGAGTCATTTGCAAGTTGGTTAAGGTATTTCTGTATTCCATCAAGCGTTGAAAAATCAGGTTCGTTATCGGCAGTTTCCGTTGTTTCAGGTATAGTTGTTATATTCGGTGTGGTAGTAGTTTTAGCCTCCTTAGTAGTTTGTGACACAGTTGTTTGGCTCGAAACCTCCTCTGTCACGGGAGCATTTTTCTCATCGCATGCACAGAAAACCGTTAGCATAAGTATCGCCAAAAATAAAGATAATTTTTTCATTATGTCACCCCATATATTTCTATAATAATGTAATTATATCCCTGAAATGATTTTGTTTCAATTGCAGAAATATTACAAATAGCTACATATTGGAATACGTCACACTTTATCTTAAATTTAATAAAAAATCAGTGTTCTTTTGCAAAAAAATATGCTACAATATTTTCGGTGATTAGATGAAAACTATAAAAATCGGAAATGTCGAAATAGAAAAAACTGCCGCACTTGCGCCTATGGCATCGGTTGCGGACAGGGCATACAGAAAAATCTGCAAGGAATTCGGGGCGGCTTATGTTGTCAGCGAAATGATAAGCTGCAAGGGGCTTTGGTATTCTGACAAAAAAACGGAATCAATGTGCAGAATTGATAACGAAGAACGTCCTATGGCATTGCAGCTTTTCGGGTGCGAGCCTGATTTTTTCGTGAAAGCTGCTGAAATAATTAAAATATATAATCCCGACATAATCGATGTAAACATGGGCTGTCCTGTTCCAAAAGTTGCGGGGAACGGGAGCGGCTGTGCGCTTATGAAAGTTCCTCAGCTTTGCGGTGAAATTGTTGAGGCACTGGTTAAATCTTCGGATTGTCCTGTTACCGTCAAAATCCGAAGAGGGTGGGATAATGACAGCGTAAACGCCGTTGAAATCGCTGAAATTGCCGAACAGGCGGGAGCGTCGGCGATAACCGTTCACGGACGGACAAAGGATCAGATGTATACCGGAAAAGCAGACTGGGGTATTATCAAAGAGGTTAAGAATGCCGTGAAAATTCCAGTAATAGGTAACGGAGATGTATTTTCGGCGGAGGACTGCAAAAAAATGTACGAAGAAACTAACTGCGACCTTGTTATGCTCGGGAGGGGAACATACGGAAGACCTTGGATTTTCAGCCAAATCAGAAGCTATCTAGCGAATGGTATTATTCCTTCAGAGCCGTCACCTGACGAAAAAATGGAGATAATGCTTCAACACGTTTCAATGATAATTGAAGATAAAGGCGAAAAAATCGGCATAAGAGAAGCGCGAAAGCACGCCGCATGGTACTTTAAGGGGCTCCCGAATTCAGCTGAATTTAGAAACCGCTGCGGCCAGCTTGATTCCTATGAAAATTTAAAAGCACTTGTAAAAGAATTCAAGAACGGAGCGGGCTTATGATAACCAGAAAATCGGCATTCACAATTGAGGCAGATATTCACGGAATGACTGTATCCGAGGCAAAAAAAGCACTTGAAAAGCTTCTGAATACGGCGGACAGTACAATTAAGGAAATCGACGTAATTCACGGCTATTCAAACGGTCAGGCACTTCAGAATATGGTTCGAAAGAATTTAAAACACAAGAGAATTGCCGCAAAAATTCTCTCGCTCAATCAAGGGATAACTACATTAAAGCTAGATGCAAAGTAAAAATCCGGCACGTTAATGTACCGGATTTTTTATACGATTTATCTGTTGTCAAGCTCTTCAAGCGTGGGAAAATGATATTTTACAGGCTCCGGTCTTATCTGTTTTACTTCGGGGATAGTCGGAGGGCGGTTGTTTATTATGGGCGTTGAGGGCTTCATTTTTATGTCCTGCGCCATTTTTTCGGAGTATTCGAGGAACGCCTCAAGATCTTCGGTCGTTGAATACTGCTTTTGAACATTTTCCTTCATGTTTATGAGATACTGAGCCCATTCCCTGAATTCCTTTTCTTCGATTTCTCTTCCGACTTTTTGAAGAAGCTCGTTGTAAATTCTGTCGCACCTTGAATCGAAGTCCTGTGTGACAGTGTCCTGTTCAGGCGGAATCTCAAATCTGTGCTGTTCACGGCAGGTTTTCCCCGTCGCGTTGACACGGTTGCAGAAATGTCCGACATAATTGTTTTCCGTCTGAAAATATTTCCCGCACATTTCACACTGCTGAAAGAAAATATTTTCTTCAAGCATTTTGTCAAATTCAAGATCAATAATTGCCTTAAAGCTTTCCGTCATATAAATTCCGTCGGAATAATTCTGTAAGGTTTCCGATGCTGTTTTTATTTCAAGATCGCTCGGACGGGGAAGATTTTTTATATATCCGAAAGCATCAAGACCTAACTGGTCACACATACATTCACTCACGTTTGAATATCTGACCTGCTGTGCATCGTCAACTATATCCCCGATTTTTTTCAGAATGGTTTTTGAAACCTTGCTGAGCATAAACGCAGAATTCGGCATAAGCTCGGCGTTATAATACCGTGCCGACGGAAGCTCTGACGACGGAAAGCCTATTTCCTTAGCCGCAACAGAAAAAGTCAGATCAAAATAGCCTTTTCGTGCCATATAAATACTTTTTGAAGCAGGCTCCCCCGAAAAAACGAATTCAAGTTTTTTTCTTGCATATTCCTGAGTGCGCATGATATTCGACCATTGATTTATCGCACGGTTTGTCTTATACTCCGAAATTCTAGAAAAAATAGCTTTTTCATAAAGATTTTTCGGAGATATACACCTTGTCCATAGCTCTTCAAGCCCAATATTTTCGGAATGACAGATGTACTCGATTATACAGTCAAGCACAATATGCTCAAAATCGGAATTTATTTTTGCCTCATAATAGGGGTGACATTTTATTATCATATTTTTAATTATGCCGAGCTGTTTTGATGAATACCCGCCCTGTTTTCTCGATTTTATCCCAAGGTCGATACACTGCTCCCAGAAATATGTGAAATCATATTCAATAAAGTGAAGAAGTGTTTTTGCAATTTCAAGCTTATAAAAGCTGTTATTGTTTTTTGTCACAAACGTTATAGTATTCATTTCCTCACCTTGTCTTTAAATTATTTTTTTCTTATTATATCACAAAAATCAATATTTTCAAACATATTTTAATATATTATCATTGAAAAAAGTTAAAAAATAAATTATAATTAATATCTAATAAATAATTCTCTTTGCGAATTTAGACATTAATTAATTATTAATAAAATAATCGGCGGTGAAAAAATGGATTTTAAAAGCGAACGTGCTGCACTTACGGGCATATCCGAAACAATAGTAAAATGCGGGGTTAGTCTTTATAATGCCGTAAAATATATATATTCTCTTGCAGCAGAGGATTTTTATAACTGCAGCATTAAAGACGCACTCAAGGTAGTTCTTAATAATATAACCGACTGTGACTCTCTTCAGGCACTCGGGCTCCGCATAAACAATAATAAATGCGGCGAAATGAATTCTGAGGAATATAACAGAATTCTTTCACTTATCGTTTTCAGCTTTGCGGTGAGAATTCCCGCATTAAAGCTTGTCAAAAACGGCGATGACACGCTGACAGAGGATCAAGTTCATGCGATTTATGAAATGGTTCTTTCAAAGGGTGCCGAAAATTATAACGAAATTATTAAGGAAAGCTATCTTGAAACGAAATACCTCGTAAAAAAGGGAAAGCCGATCCCCCCTTATTCCGCCGAATGGTATAAAACTTATATTTATAGAAATATTCCCGAGCTTTCTGCAATAACTAACAAGAATATGTTTCTTATCGGCTTTGTTGACGTTCTTTTCACAATGTTCTATTCCTGTATGGAGGAAGAGCTTAAAAATGTAATCCTGTCTTATGTATAATTAAAGTCTGCTGATATTTACCGAATTTCAAACTGTTGACAAACTATATATTAAGGTGTATTATTATAAAGAATATACAGTGTTGATAATGCTGAGATAAATAATGGACACGGATGTCCCGGGAGTGATTCAATGTATTTCGGAAGTGTGCGGTTTTTCAAAGACCTTCTCCGCTTCTTAACGGTTATGGTTATTTTGGCGCTTATCGCCGTTTCCGTTGTTTTTATTGTCAAATACAATAAAGAAAAAAACATCTCACAGCAAGCGATGAAAAATTACAGTGAGTTTTCTGACAGCATAAATATTCCCGCCGGCACAGATGTTAATGAAATTTATGCCGCGCTGAAAGAAAAAGGCTATTCCGCGGAGGATATTCTGAATGCTGTTTCCAAAAACGACCCTAAACTTATAGAAGAATTATATAAAAGTCGTTATAAAATCTACGGTGTCGATACTTCTGCCGAATACACAAAACTTTATCCCGAGCTTTATGTAACTCCGCCCAACGAATTCAAAAAGGCGGACAAGACAATATATCTTACGTTTGACGACGGTCCGTCAGAGGAAACCTTATTAATTCTGTCAATACTTGAAAAGTATGATATAAAAGCGACCTTTTTCCTGAGCGGGAGCGAAACCGAGCAAGGCAAAGCAATCATCAAAAAAATCGCCGATGAGGGACATTCTTTAGGTATTCATTCCTATTCACACGATTACAATAAAGTTTATCAGAGTCCTGATGCATTTCTTGAGGATATGGCGAAAACGTCAAAGCTTATTGAGGATGCGTCCGGTATAAAGCCTGATATTTACCGTTTTCCCGGCGGGAGCATAAATAACTATAACCGTTCGGTTTATATGCAGCTTATCGCTGAAGTAACAAGGCGCGGCTATGTTTATTACGATTGGGACGTGAGCGGTCAGGATGCTTCTGACAGCGCAAACTGGACAAGCATTTACCGTAACGTGACAAATGGCGTTAAGGGGAAAAATTCTTCAATTATACTTCTTCATTCCACAAAGGAAAGAACAGTTACTGTTCTTGAAGACCTTATAATTGAGCTTAAGAATGACGGATACAGCTTCGATAAAATCACAAATGAAATAACCCCTTCGACTTTTGGATATAATAATTAAATATTTTTTTACATAAATACTGTCGGGGTTATTCCCCGAAAGGAGAAAATGAGATGAGCTTGAAAGATAATTTTAATCAGGCGGTTAAAGAACTGTTAAAGAGGGACGGTCTTGTCGGTTCCGACCTTTCAAAAGAGGCGAAAAAGAAATCCGAACTTGACAGATATATCGACCCGCCGAATAAAATTCCTGATAATGAACCGCTGAAAAGCATAGAAGATGATGATGTTCCTCCTATGCCAGAAAATTTTGGTGCCGCCCCATATGCGGAAACGGTAAGATCAGCAGATACGGTGAAATCATCATTCACTCCGCCGCCTCAGCAGCCGTCTGCACCCCGTTCCGTTTCCTCAAAGCCTGTTGACAATACCCCGTATTTTGAAACAGAGGAAACTACAATTATTTCAAGAAACACCGTAATTGACGGTAATATACGTTCTTTTGCGAACATCACGATTGAGGGCAGCATTAAGGGCGACGTTCAGATTACAAAGAACGCGAGCGTTTCGGGTAAAGTTGTCGGCGACCTTATCTGCAACAATGCGACAATGCTCGGTTCGTCAATGCAGGGCAACGTAACCTCAAAGGGACAGGTTAAGCTTGACAGGGATTCGCTCATTTTGGGTGATATTGCCGCACAGTACCTTGATCTTAACGGAAAAATTAAGGGCAATGTTGAAATAGGCGGAAAAGCCGAATTCAAAACCGATGCTATTATTTTTGGCAATATAAACGCATCGACAATTACTGTCCTTGACGGAGCAACTATTCAGGGCTTTGTCAATACGACATTTTTACAGGAAACTGCTTCGAACGTATTCCCCGATGCAATTGCCGTATCCGAATAAGATAAATAAAATCATACAAGGCAGCGCTAATACCGCTGCCTTTTTCTTTTAGAAGAGGAGAAACATCTATGGATATTCTATTATCAGCGCATAACGTTGACTTTCGTTCGGTTATAAGCTATCCCGAAATTAATATCGAACGAGGTAAGGCAACATTTATCAGAGGCGAAAGCGGCTGCGGGAAAAGCACGCTGTTCAAGCTTTTCAATGCGGCGTTATCACCGGATCACGGAGAGATATTTTATAACGGAAAAAATATTGACGAATATAATGCGGTTTTGTTAAGGCAGGAAATTACCCTCGTTTCACAGTCGGTTTATCTCTTTGACAAAACCATTGAAGAAAATTTCAATGAATATTATCAATACCGCGGAATTGCTCCGCTTGAAAAAGAAAAAATGAAAGAATTTCTTGATATTTGCTGTGCGGATTTTTCTCTTGATTCAGACTGCAAGACCATGTCAGGAGGCGAACGTCAGCGAATTTTCACGGCAACCTGTATGTCGTTTATGCCAAAGGTATTAATGCTTGACGAGCCGACCTCCGCCCTTGACGAAAAAACATCGGAGGCTATGATGAAAAATATCAAGGATTTTTGTTTAAAAAATAGTATCACGCTTTTATGCATAAGCCACGACCCTAAGCTGACTGAAAAATTTGCGGATAATGTCATTACTCTTAATAAGGAGGAGTGATTTATGAAAAAAGTAATTATATTAATCCTTGTGCTAATGCTTTTATCAGGCTGTACTTCGGCGAGAAAAACAGCGAAAAGTGCAGTTACTGAAATCGCTTCGGAAAGTACGGAGTTAGAAACAACCGTGTCAGAAACGACTGTTATATCAGCAGAATATCCTCAAAATCAAACATACGACCCTAGAGATTATCCAGATTACATAAATCTTCTTGCTAATTTTGATTACGGCGAATATATTGGCGGGTGGTCGGATTATCTCGGCTGTTCCGCTCTTGATATGTGGCTACTTCTTGCCGATGTTGACGGCGACGGAATGGCAGAGTCTGTTCTGAGGTTTAATTCATATCACACAATAACCTGTGATTTAATTTTTAAGGTGATTGACGGCAAGGTTCAGCATATCGGTGGATATTCAAGCGGTAGAAATGACATGTCATTAAAACGTTATAAGGACAAAAACGGCAAGATTTTCGGCATTACCACCGAAGAATATGGCTTGTATGATGGGAGCAACTTTAAAGTCCTTATTAGAGTTGATTTTATTGATAATACAATAAAAAATACAGAACTTTGTGCGATTGATGAATATATTATCCCGAAATTAATTGACAATCTTCCGATAATGGATGAAAACGGCAATATATTATATGATGAAACGGATAAGTATTATTATAAATATAACACTGAAAACAAAAATGAGGTTTCAAAAAATGATTACGATAAGTATGTTGCCGACTATTTTGCGGATTGCGAATATCTTGGCAATACAGCCTTTGCCGAAAATGCAAATACACATATAGGTGACCAACAGCAAATTGCCAAATCAATTGATCCAAGTTACCAACAGGAACTGCTCGAAAAAACCGAAACAAAAAGCCATGCCGAACTTATGGGTAAGTTCAGAACCGCAATTTATGATAACTGGTATAACTACCAAAGCATCTGTCGCTATATGGATGCAAGAACTGCCGCATTAAAGGATAACAGCGGTATTGATGTCACCTTCTGTGATGAGATAAAAGCGTTTCTTTCAGGCAAAAAAGACACTGCCTCTCTCTCAAAACTCGGAATATTATATAATGATTGCTTTGCATCTGACTACTATAATGCTGTCCCAGCTGCACCGATAAACACTCTTACGTTCACAAAACCGCTTGGGAGAGAAATATTCTGCGGGCTTGACATAGGTTCACCGGTGTCAGAAATTGAGAAGAAATTCGGCATTCCAAACAACATCACCTATGAGAAAAACGGACGGATTTACTACTTTGACGGGTATTCGGTTATGTTTTACGGTACAGATAAAATCGAATATATCTGTATCGCAAAAATGCCTGAACTGGATGAAAGCTATGAAAATCTGCTTGATTATGTTATTAAACAAAAGCGGAGTGAAAAATCTGTTGAATATGGAGATATTATAGATAAGTATCCGAATTACAGCTATTTTACATCGTCAATGGGGTTCTATATTGAGTATCCTAACGGAATAAGCATACATTGACAGTATAATCAACACTCTCGGACTTGAAAGCAAGCTTAATAATCTCCCGAATCAATTGTCAGGCGGACAGCAGCAGAGAGTTGCAATAGCAAGATCTCTTGCTGCAAAACCTGCAATCATTCTTGCCGATGAACCGACAGGAAATCTTGACAGCAGAACAAGTCAGGATGTTTTATCTTTATTAAAAATCACAAGCGAAAAATTCGGTCAGACTATTGTAATGATTACCCATAACGAAGAAATTGCACAACTTGCCGACCGTATTGTCCGAATTGAAGACGGAAAAATTTCAGGCGGTGATAACAATGCTTAAGGTTAACAATAAACCTGTTATAAGAAATATTGCCGCAAAAAGCTATAAATCAAACAGCGGAAGAAACAGGATTGCTGTCTTTGCAATTATGCTCACAACTATACTGTTCACGGTAATTTTCACACTAGGAATGGGTGTCGTTGAAAGCATGGAATACAATAATATGCGTATGGCGGGGGGTTCTTCTCATGGGTCGCTGAAATATCTCACAAAAGAACAGTATGAAAAGCTATCCCAGCACAAGCTTATAAAGGAAGTCGGGGAAAATATTGTTGTTGGAAATGCTGTTAATGAAGAATTTCTAAAGCGTCCTGCTGAAGTGGATTATAGTGATAAAACGGCGGCAAGGATTGGATTTATTGAGCCTGAAACAGGAAAGCTCCCCGAAGCCGAAAATGAAATCGTAACAGATACTATCACTCTTAACTTACTTGATGTCAAGCATAAAGTCGGTGAAACCGTACATCTTGATATTGATATAGGCGGTAGTATTCTTTCAAAGGATTTTATTCTGAGCGGTTATTATGAGGGCGACGGAGCTTTTCAGATAGGTATAATCAGTGTATCCAAAGCATTTATTAATAAGCATCTTGCCGGAATGGGACAGGATATCGAAAGAATAAAACAAGGTGACTATACCGGAACAATCCGTGCTGATATTATGTTCAAGAACAGCTCCGATATTGAGGATAATATTGTTTCCGTTATAAACGAAAGCGGATACAATACAGATAAAAATGATGATAATACAATAGCCTACGGAGTAAACTGGTCATACATATCAACAAGCCTCTCAAACAACGGCTATGCGGCTGTTGTTATAGCTCTTGGTTCACTGCTTATTGTTTTTACAGGTTATCTTATTATCTACAACATATTTCAAATTTCTGTTATCCGTGATATACGTTTTTACGGACTTCTTAAAACAATAGGTACTACCGGGAAACAAATACGAACCATTCTTGTAAAACAAGCTCTTAAAATGTGCGTATATGGAATACCCTTCGGACTTACAGCGGGATTTATCATCGGAAAGCTCTTGCTCCCGTTAATCATGGAAAATATGTTCGGCGGTAAATCAAAAGTAAGCCTTAACCCTATAATTTTTATAGGTTCAGCGGCATTTGCAGTATTCACAGTTCTATTAAGCTGTAATAGACCTGCAAAAACAGCGGCAAAAATTTCGCCTGTTGAGGCAGTAAAATTCAGCGGGGTTGACTCTGGCTATACAAAAAAAGTTAAGCATTCTTCAAACGGCGCAAAGCTGCACAGAATGGCATTTTCAAATCTGGGAAGAAACAGAAAGCGTACAATTATTTCGGTAATTTCAATGTCGCTCAGTCTTGTACTAATGAATTCGGTTTTCATGCTCGCTGGAAGCTTTGATATGGATAAATTCGTACAGAAATTTATTGACGTTGATTTTCAGATTGCCCACGCTAGTTATTTTAACTATGAATATATGAGGACTGGAAACGAAACCAGCAAGACCTTTGTTGATGCGGTTAAATCACAGCCGAGCTTTGAAAACGGTGGGGGTATTTATACTTCGGATACTTCTCTGCGTGCGGAATATTTTGGCGATATAAATTACTCTGGATCTGATATGCATTTTGATGAAACAAACGGATTGTTCACGAGAATTTATGCTATGGATGATTTTACTCTGGGAAATCTTGATATTGTAAAAGGCAATTTTGATCTAGAAAAATTCAAAACAGGTAATTATGTTTTGCTTGGATTGACGGCTGACGACAACGGAAATATTTATTATGATGAAGCTTTATATAAAGTAGGAGAAAAAGTAAAACTCAAGGTTCTTGAGGATATTATATATAATAATAAAGAAATAGAAAAAACAGCTGAAGAATTAAACACAGATAATGTAATCGGCGGAAACTTTACTCAGATTTACAGTGAGTCAAAGGAATATGAAGTAATGGGTTATTATCGCATGGGTCATACAAATACCAGCCGTTCATACGGAGATATGGTAACTTTTGCTCTGCCCGACAATGAACTTGCAAAATACGGCACCCTCAAGCTTATGACGTATCTTTTTAATGTTCAGGACGGTTCAGATGAACAAATGGAACAGTTTGTGAAAAACTACACGGAACATGCCGAACCAACAATGAATTACTGCTCAAGAGAAAACTATAAAAATGAATTTGTCCAGTTTCGCACCATGCTCCTGACAGTCGGAGGAACGCTATGCTTTATAATAGGTCTTATCGGCTTGCTTAATTTTATTAATTCCATAAATACAAGTATTCTGGCACGACGAAGAGAATTTGCTATGCTGCAAAGTATCGGAATGACAGGAAATCAGCTTCAGAAAATGCTCGTGACAGAGGGCTTTTTCTATGCGGCGTTAACAATAATCTCTTCTTTTATAATTACTGCGGCTTTTTCAGTTACTGTTTTAAAAGGAATATCGGATATAATGTGGTTTTTTAGCTACGATTTTAATATAATTTCGTTACTCATTGCATATCCTTTTTTACTGATAACAGCGTTTGTTATTCCTGTCGACCTGTTCGTTACGGATGCATCTGTCAATTTCATCATATAAAAGTTCGAGGCTGTCAATCGAATTACCGTAATATGCGATTTTTGTGTTTGTTATTTCTGATTTTTTAAGAAATGCTTTTAATCTTCTGCATGATGAGAGAAACTGCTGAAATTCCGTCAGCTCTTTAGGATCTAGCATTCCGCCTTTTTTTGCTGTTTCCATGTATTTTTCCGTATTTTTCATAGCCGTCAGAGGAGGATTCCCGACCGAATCAAGAATAAGTCTAGCTTCCGTTGTTTCCTCACAGGATAATCTTACTTCGCTTTCCCTCAAAAACGGTGAAAGCTCTGAAATTCTTGCTTTCGCTTTATCAGTAAGCGCATATTCGCTTAACATTTCAAGTATTTTATCAAATTCAAGTGTATTTTTACTATTCATTTTAATCACCTCAATAAAAAATCCGCAGTGTACCGTTCTTCAACAAATACCTGCGGACATAGTTATCCTGATAAATTAAAAAGCACGGCAGATTATGCCATGCCCTGTAAATATAACAGGACGGCTGTTGTTAACAGTATATCGTGAAAAAAGTACACAAACCAAGACATATAAAAATATGCCCCAAAATGTTACAATTGAGAAGGGCAATTACTTGCCGCAGACCTCATTCACTGATACTATTAACAAAAAACCATCCTTTCAAATTCAAATTATGCTGTGAGTATAGCACTGTTTCTTGATTTTGTCAAGTGGTCAGAATTCATTTATAACGAATTACAGCTGAACAATCTCTTTAGGTTCAAGATTTTTCGCCATAGTCCATATTGTCGCAGTACCGTTTTTAAGGGTATATACGACAAAAACCTTGTGAAACTCTTCGAGTGAAATATTATTTTTCCACGTGAGAAATGATCTTGAGGGATGAGCGGCTATTTCGTCCTTAAAATCATTATCGTCAATTTCTTCAAGCTCGCCGCTTATTCTTATCTGTGCATCGCCGCAGTTAAAGCAAAGCTCCGCTTTATTGTTTTCAGTAATCTGCTTATATAAATCTCTCATTGTTCCGGTATGAAAAACTATTCCGGAATCATCGGCTTTATAGAGAAGCATTCCTCTTACTCTCGGCTGATTGCCGTCAGCTGTTGCCAGATAAAAAACGGGGTTTTGGTTTATTGCCTCCAGAATTTCCTGCTTAGTCATATGTATACCTCCATATATTTCATTAAGTTAACTTTAATATAAATATATGCTATCACACTTAAATCAATAAAAATATCAGTATTTTACTTTTTATTTTCATAATTCTGCTTTGTGTAAATTTTTTTATAATCGGTCGGAGTAAGTCCTGTCTGCTTTAAAAAATATGATGAAAAATGTGACGCGCTCCCAAAGCCACAAATTAAAGCAACCTCTGTCACAGCTTTATCACTGCATTTTAAGAATTTTTTTGCCTTTTCAATACGTACTTTCAGAATATATTTTATGGGTGGGATACCGGTTTCTTTTTCAAATGTCCGTGTAAAATGAGATACAGACATATTTGACATCTCCGCAAGACAAGAAATTGTCAGCTTGTTTCCATAATTCCGATATATGTATTGTTCGGCTTTTTCAATTTCATAACTGCTTGAAACAGGCTCAAAGCTGAACTCTGTTTTTAGCAGATCTGCAATAATTTTATGCGTTATCAAATAGGCTAAAGATTCAAGAACTTTTTTCTGACTATTGTTTTCATATTCATGTATAAACTGTTTGATGTAAAATATGATTTCACTGCCGACAATAAATTGTTTCCAAAAATACAGCGGCGGTTCAGTTTCTCCGTATGAAAAATATTCGCCGCTAAAAAGCTCCTCTGAAATTACTATTGCATAATAATGCGTGTAAGAATCCCCCTGTTCTTCCGTATGAGGTATATCAGGCGACATCGCAACAGCAAAATAGCTGTTTTTCGGGACCTTAAGCTCCTGATTTACTATATTGTGTTCAGGTGCCGTAAAAATATTGAACATATATGACGGATGAGTGTGATTGGGCGTTATCGCATAGTTACAGTAGCCTATACTGGGTATGAAAATACCAAGTTCGTCCGTAACATAACAGTCAACATATTTAAGATCATCAGCAGTAATATCGCCGACAAGTCTGCGTATTTTTTCTAAATCCTGCATTACAATCACTTCCGGCACAAAAAAGATAAGGGCGGTTTTTCCGCCCTATAATATGTTATCATGTTTGTCAAGAAGATGTTCTTTCAGCTTTTGAAACGACTCGTCACTTATGTCATGTTCAAGTCTGCATGCATCTTCTGCGGCAACCTGTTCATTCACGCCTAACCCTACAAGCCATGAAGTAAGTACCTGATGACGCTCATAAATTCTGTTCGCCATTTCACTTCCGTCTTTTGTAAGGGCGATATAACCATCGGTATCAATCTCAATAAATCCGCCGTTTTTTAGTATGCCTACCGCACGGCTGACACTCGGCTTTGACAGATTCATTTCATGGACAATGTCAATCGAACGAATATCCCTACCTTTATTTTTCAGTACAAGTATTGTTTCCAGATAATTTTCACCTGATTCATGTATACCTGCCATTCCATTACCTGCCCTCAATTAAATTTGCATATCACTATATTTTTATTTTTCATTTTAACATAACTATGCAAAACAATCAAGTCTATCCGCTGTTTTTATAGCACATTTATTCCCACCTGAAAAATCTCACCGAGATAGCCGCACATATGACTATAAAAGCCAGCATTATAATAATCGGCGCTAAAACATTTTCAGCGGGAAGCCCCAGTGCCGCACCTTTAAGGAGCTTTATTCCCTGTGTCAGAGGAAGAATATCGCTGGCTTTTTGCAGCACTTTTGGCATAATTTCATATGGAAGAGTTGCACCAGAAAGCAGAAGCATGGGGAAATAAAGAATACTGCATAACAGCTCAGCGGCTTTCATATTCGGGGATACGCTTGCCACAAGCATTCCTATACTGAAAACCGAAAGCAGTACAATAAGATATGCAAGAAGAAATCCGCCGACATTTTCTCCGAGCCTAAATCCAAAAAATAAAGCACTTACCCCATAAACGCCAATCAATGATATGATTGAGATAATAAAATTCACAGCGAGCTGAACCATCAGAAGTATCGCAGGGCTGACAGGAGTCACCTTAAACCGCCTGAGAATTTTTCTGTGACGGTAATCTGACAGAGCAAGAGGTACTCCCATCAAGCCTGTTGCCGCAATACCAATTGAAGCAACTGCCCCAAATGACTGTTCAAACATTGTGTATGATGCGCCCTCAAATGCAGGCTTATCGCCCATAACAAGTCCGAGTATAACCGCAAGAACCGCTGAAAACCCCACTCCGAAAAAAATTGTGTTGCAGTCACGAATGATGAGCTTTAATTCTGAAACAAATAAAGTTTTAAATGCTTTCATTTTCAATTTCCTCCCCCGAATAATAAAGATATGCATCCTCAAGATTATTACAGGAAGCACCGCTGATTACGTCTGAAACACTCCCCTCAGCAACTGTTTTCCCCTTTTTAAGTATGTGGATTCTGTCACACAGAGCTTCAACCTCGTCCATATAATGCGAAGTCAGTACAATTGTCAGCCCGTTGTCTTTAAGCATCTTTAAATATTTCCATATATCGCGGCGCGCTTTGGCATCAAGTCCTGTTGTCAGCTCATCAAGAAACACAAGCTCAGGCTTTGGTATAAGTGCCAGCAAAACAGACAGGCGCTGTCTTTCGCCGCCTGAAAGGTCATAAACTAAACTTTTTTCCTTGCCAGACAGCCCGAATGTAACAATAAGCTTTCGCCAGTCAACAGGATTTTTATAAAACGAAGAGGTGACCTTACAAATTTCATCGACCTTTATTTTTGTCTGATAATTGCTTTCCTGAAACTGAACACCGACTTTTTCAAAAAGCTTTTTTCTGTCTTTTACTGAATTCATTCCGAGTATTTTAATATCTCCGCCATCTGGAACTTTTACTCCGAGAATGCACTCTATGCTGGTACTTTTCCCTGCGCCGTTATGTCCGAGAAGTCCGAATATTTCGCCCTTTTTAACCTCAAAGGAAAGATTGTCAACAGCCGTAAAATTGCCGTAGCTTTTTCTTAATCCGTTTACAGTAAGGATACTTTCCATTTTCAACACCCTTTCAAATAATCTAATATGATTATAGCTTAAAAAACGGAAACTTTCTTGACTTAAATTGCAATAAAAGCACCCTGCCGCATGACAGAGTGCTTTTGGTTATATAAGCTTTTTAACAGGTCTTGCTTCGATGTATCCTCTCCACCCCTGAGGCTCAAGCTGAAATCTTGGCGAAACTGAATCCGCCCATTCATATCCGTATGTATTGGGATTATATTTCTCCATCGCCCGCTGAATCTCGTCAATTGCGTCATAAAACGAATCGTCAGTATCATCAAAAGGCGGCCCCTGAAAAACCATCATACTGCATGGTTCAAGGCTCATTACTTCAAACCCTTCGGGAATTTTCCCGCTGTAGCTGACAGGAACTTCAACTCCCTGAACATATTTTGATGTTCCGTAAGGAATAAGCTTATCGGGAAGCCATGCACCGATAGGCTCATAAAGTGCCTCTTTAACGCTGCATAGTATTCCCCAGATGTCACATCCAACTTCCTCACAATAGCTGAAATAATCCTCTGCTGTGTTCCCTCTTTTTAGAATAAATTTTCGTTCAGGGCGTTCAATAATCTGGACAAATACAGTTCCTCCGGTTGTTTTTTCTTCCACAGGCTTTTCTCCTCTCTGACAATAACGGTAATGAGATAAAATCGGTATCGGCATGAACAGCTTTATGGGAGGCGGATTTTTGCTGTAACGGTAAGGCGTTATTCCGAATTCTTTTGAAAAAGCTCTTGTAAATCCCTCATGACTGTCAAACATAAAATCCAGCGCCGTGTCAATCACCTTGACATTTTCATCACGCAGCTTTAATGCCGCTTTTGAAAGCCTTAAAAGACGGATATACTCAAAAGGCGTTTTCTCCATAAGCTCGCTGAAAATTTTAATACAGTAAAAAGGTGAGTACCCGCAAGCTTTTGAAAGATCAGAAAGAGTTATCGGCTCTAAAATGTGCAGCTCCATATAATCCTGCATTTTCTGTACGGCATAAACTTTTTCAGGCTCCATACCATCGCCTCCAAGCTTTAATAATATCATTATCTGTTAAACATTTCTTGACTTTAATTGCTGTAATTATTTATGCCATGGCAAAAATAATAAAATGCGATAACTATATCAGGAAAACATAGGATAACCATTTTTAGCAGCCTCTTCTTATAACTGTCCTGATATAGATTAAAACTATATTATTGTATAGTGTTTAAGTATTACCTTATTAACAACAAATTGTGCTATAATATTTAAACATATATATGAGAGGATACTATTATGAAAACATCAGATATTTTTAAAAATAAAACAGTGCTGTCATTTGAGGTTTTTCCTCCTAAAAAGACAGCCCCCATTGAAACTGTATATAATACGCTTGACGAATTAAAAAGTCTATCCCCCGACTTTATAAGCGTTACCTACGGCGCGGGCGGAAGCTTAAACAATTCCTCGACTATTGAAATTACATCGGCAATAAAGAACAGGTACGGTATCGAAAGCATTGCACATCTTCCATGTATAAATTTGTCGAAAGAAGAAGTTTTGTCCGTTCTTGAAAAGCTGAAAGAAAATCACATTGAAAACATTCTTGCATTAAGGGGTGACATAAGCCCTGATTATCCGATGAAAGAAGACTTTAAGCACGCAAGCGACCTTGTTTCGTTCATAAAGGCAAACGGTGATTTTAATATTATCGGCGCATGCTATCCTGAGGGACATCCTGAAAGCAAAAATCTTGTAGACGATATAATTAATCTTAAAATAAAGGTTGATTCAGGAACAAATCAGCTTGTTTCACAGCTTTTCTTTGATAATGACAAATTTTATTCATTTCTTGAAAGAGCGCGATGTGCGGGAATAGCCGTTCCGATTGAGGCGGGAATTATGCCCGTCCTTAACAAAAAGCAAATTGAACGCATGGTTTCACTCAGTAATGCAACTCTCCCCAAAAAGTTTGTCACAATGATGGAAAAATACGAGGATAAGCCCGAAGCTATCCGCGACGCGGGGATTGCATATGCCGTTGACCAGATTGTCGACCTTATTTCACAGGGCGTCGACGGAATTCACCTTTATACCATGAATAACGCCTATGTCGCACAAAAAATCAGCGAAGCAGTGAAAACAATAATCAAAGTACACTGACAAATTACGACTGAACATTAAATCCTTATTCCGAAATAATCTTTTTCAATTCTTCAATATAATTCTGAGCCGCCTTAGTTAAGACGGCTTTTTTGTTTACAATCCAGCCCACGCTCATTTTTTCGTCACATTCAAGAGGAACAGAAATAATATTGTCACCGTTAAGGTCGCTGCTTAAAATGCCCGTACAGATCGTATACCCATTAAGTCCTATAAGCAGGTTGAAAAGCGTTGCGCGGTCGCTGACATGAATACTTTTTTTATGAAAAACCGTACTCAAAATTTCTTCCGAAAAATAAAAGGAATTAAACTCCCCCTGTTCAAATGAAAGGCAGGGGTAATCTTCAAGGTCATCTAATTTCACGGATTTTTTTGACGCAAGCGGATTATCTTTGCTGACAAATACATGGGGCTTTGCTTCAAAAAGTGTATTGAATAATAAATGATTTTCCTGCAAAAATTTCGTTATAACCTTCTCATTAAAATCGTTTATATAAAGAATTCCTATTTCACTACGCATATTTTTTACATCTTCAATAATATCGTGCGTTCTTGTTTCACGGAGGGTAAATTCATACTCATCAGCATCGCTTGATTTAATAAGATTTACAAAAGCGTTCACCGCAAAGGCATAATGCTGGGTTGATACCGAGCAAAGCTGTCTTGACGGCTTTTTGTTCTTATATCTTTGTTCAAGAAGTTCAGCCTGCTCCGCAACCTGACGGGCATATGAAAGAAATTCCGCACCGTCAACAGATAAAGAAATCCCTTTTGCCGAGCGGCTGAAAATCTCTATTCCAAGCTCTGTTTCAAGCTCTTTAAGAGCATTTGAAAGGCTCGGCTGGGATATAAAAAGCTGCTTAGCCGCCTCGCTTATTGAACCGCATTCAACCGTTTTAAGTACATATTTTATCTGCTGGAGCGTCATTAAAATCACCTTTTTCATAATTCATACTGATTGCTTTAGGTGTCCGTTGAAACAGTGCTTAATATGTCGCGGAATTCTTTTTCGTAGTCAGGATATTTTCCTTTTGTCGTTCCGCATAATACGGAAAAAGCATTCTCTCCCCCTATATAATACCCCGAAAGATACGTCTGTTCGCCTTTTCCCTGTTTAACTGTGAATTTAAGCTGATTGGGTTCAAACGCAATTTCATAATTAATATCGTCGTATAGCTCAGAATAAGTTTGCTTTGCCGACAGGATATATTCCGAAAGCTCGATTTCAGTATCGTATGTTACGGTAATAACGGCATTCCCGTCGGAATAGCATTTTATTCCAGCTTCCGTTTCAAGGGCTTTCCATTTGCGGTCAAGATTGAAAGAAATATTATCGTAGGGAGAAACCGACATAAACTCCTCCATGCTATTATGCTTTGTCTTTATAGATGTGCAGGAGGTCAGAATCAAAATACATACTGTCAGAATAAAAATACGTTTCAGATAAATCCCCCCTAAAAAATAAGGACAGCCCGAGAGCTATCCATAATTTAAATATAAGTATCTGAAAGCATTATAACATCTCAGCCGCAAAAATACAAGATTTTTCTAATGGAAAATTCAATAATATTTTGCGGCTGTTTTTTAATTTAAGCTCCTACTTTTGACCGTAATATGCGTTCGCGCCATGTTTTCGCAGATAATGCTTGTCAAGCAGATTCTGACTCATATCGGGAGTATTCGGTGAGAGTGTCAGGGTATGCCATGCCATAGCGGCAAGCTCTTCAAGCACGACTGAATTGTGAACAGCCTCATGCCCGTCCTTGCCCCACACAAATGGAGCATGGTTTGCAACAAGCGCTGCCGGAATAGTCCTAAAATCCGGACAGCATTCTACTATAACCCTACCTGTTTCAAGCTCGTACTTGCCCTTTATTTCTTCGGCAGTCATGTCACGGGTACAAGGTATTCCGCCGTAAAAATAGTCGCCGTGAGTAGTGCCAAGCGGCGGGATATTGTGTCTTGCCTGAGCGAATACCGTTGCAAAGCGGCTGTGAGTATGCACAACACCGCCGATGCCGTCAAAATTTCTATATAATTCAAGATGTGTCGGTGCATCGCTTGAGGGCTTTAGCCTGCCGTCTATCACATTTCCCTCTAAATCCAAAACAACAATGTCGTCAAGAGTCATGCTTTCGTATTCAACGCCGCTCGGCTTTATTGCAACAAGTCCTGTTTCGCGATCATATTCGCTGACATTACCCCATGTGAATGTAACCAAGCCGTATTTTGGAAGCAGTAAGTTAGCATCCAGAACACGCTGCTTTAGCTTTGTTATCTCCATATAATATCACCAAGACGAAGTTCATTTTCAAGAGCGGCCGGAGTTGTATTTTTATTGATATTAACAAATTCAATACCCATAATGCGGGCAAAATCACGAAGAATATCAACGCTTATGTCATATGAAAGAACGGTGTGATGTGCGCCGCCGGCAGTAATCCAGCATTCGGCACCTGTCGTAAGGTTCGGCATAGGTTTCCACATTACGCGCGCTACCGGGAGGTTAGGCATAGTCTGAATAGGCTTTCAATTTCTGCGGCTGTCTTTACCGTTTGCTTATATTCAACAGGCCACGGAAGCTTTAAGCTGTTTACAATCTCTTTCGCATCTTTTTCTACCTTTGCCAGAGTTTCCTCACCATAAAGGAACTGTGAGCCGGCGATAAACCAAAATATCATAATGCATCCACCTTTATTATTTCAGATTAAGCGAAACCGCACATTTTTCTATTGCAAGCCCCGCCTTGAATTTTTCCATAAATATCGAGAAGCCGTCTATATCGTCTTTATCAGGTGACAAACAGCTGCCGTTGAGATTTGCGAAAACGCGGCTGTTTAAATAATCTGTCAGCTGCTCACTTTTATCCTCTCGTGCCTGATATGCCGCCAGTAATGCAATTCCCCACGCACCGCCCTCACCTGCCGACTCCATAAGTGCAACAGGGACTTCAAGTGCGGCCGCCAGAAAACGCTGTCCTGTAATAGGTGATTTGAAAAGTCCGCCGTGAGCCAGCATTTTTTCAAGCGTTACATTTTCCTGCTTTAGCAGTATATCCATACCGATTTTTAAGGTTGCTATGCAGGAATAAATCAGAGTGCGCATAAGATTTGCCGCATTAAACTCCGATTCGGGAGTTCGTACAAGCAAAGGTCTGCCCTCAGTCAAGCCTGTAACGTGTTCGCCTGAATAATAATTGTACGTCAGCAAGCCGCCGCAGTCGGGCTTCCCCGACAAAGCCGCTTCATAAAGCTTGTCATAAAGCTGAGGCTTAGGTATATCAAGCCCGAACAACTTAAGTGTATCGCCAAGCATACGCACCCAAGCGTCCAGGTCGGTAGTGCAGTTATTGCAGTGCACCATAGCCACCGGACTTCCGCACGGCGTTGTTACAATGTCAATTTCCTTATGCACCGATGACAAATCCTGCTCGAGTACCGCCATAGCAAAAATTGACGTTCCGGCGGAAACATTGCCTGTTTTCGGCGCAATGCTGTTCGTCGCAGCCATACCAGTCTGAGCGTCCCCCTCTGGAGGGCAAAAGCTTATTCCGGCTTTTAGCGTGCCTGTCGGATCAAGCAAAATGGCACCCTGTTCTGTAAGCTTGCCGGCACATTCGCCGACACCGATAATTTTGGGCAAAACATCGGGAAGCTCCCATCTAAAGCCTCGGTCAGCCGTCAGCTCCGAAAATTTTTCTGCCATACGTGCATTATAATCTTTTGTATCCGGATCTATCGGGAACATTCCGGAAGCATCGCCGATTCCGAGAACCTTTTCACCGGTTAGCTGCCAGTGGACATATCCCGCAAGAGTCGTAAAAAAGCTAAGTTCTGACACATGAGATTCATCATTCAGAATTGCCTGATAAAGGTGAGCGATACTCCATCTTTGGGGAATGTTGAATTCAAATGAATCAGTGAGTACAGCTGCCGCCTCTTCGGTCATCGTGTTGCGCCAGGTACGAAACGGCACAAGCAGCTTGTCATTTTTATCAAATGCTAAATAGCCGTGCATCATTGCAGAGATACCAATTGATGCGGCTGTTTCAAGCTGAACGCCATATTTCTCACGAACATTGTCGGACAGATTTTTAAAACATAACTGCATAGCCTGCCAGACATCATCAAGAGAATAAGTCCATATGCCTTGTTCAAGGTGATTTTCCCAGTCATATGCGCCTGATGCAATAGGTGAATAATCCTCACCTATTAAAACAGCTTTAACACGTGTCGAGCCTAATTCTATGCCGATTGAAGTTTTACCTTCCTGAATTTGACTTGCTATATTCATAATGTGTTACTCCTTGCTGCGCACGGCTTTTTTAACAACGGCTTTAACGCTTACATTATTTTTACGTGACATAACAATACTCTGAATTATAAGGAACAAACAAAGCATTGCGGCTATTGTAATTCCAGTCCACCACGCCTGATCCAGTCCGACTGATGCAACAATATTTTGAATTGTGCTGAGCGAAAGCACCCCGAACAAGGTACCGATAATGTTTCCGACACCGCCTGTCAGCATTGTTCCGCCAATAATTGATGATGCAATTGCATTCATCTCCGCGCCGCTTGCGTGTGAAGCAGAGCCTGAGCCAACGTGCATAAAGTATACAAAGCCGCCTATTCCTGCCAGCAGTCCGCATATCAGATAAGAGAAAAATTTTGTTCGCTTGACATTTACGCCAAGCATCAATGCACTCTGATTGCTTCCGCCGACTGCGTAAAACTCACGTCCGAGCTTTGCCCATTTAAGTACGCAAAAAAGTACAGCCACAACAATAAGTGCAACAACCACGCCGATTTCAATATAAGCGTCAACATAATTGCCCGCTTTATTTATTGAGCCTAATCCCGGCATAATAACGCGGGTTTCTTTCAGTGCAACAAATTCCTGATTTTGAACGTTAAAAGGATTGGAATTTACAATTGTGGTCATTCCTCTTGCAAAAAACATTCCCGCAAGAGTAACAATAAACGGCTGAATATCAAGGTATGCAATCAAAAATCCCTGAACTAAACCGAATGCAAGACCAATAGCAAGTGAAATAAGAATTGCTGTAAATACATTGCCGTTATGATAATCAAGATAAACCGCACAGCTCATACTTACCAAAGCCATAACGCCGCCCATTGAAATATCAATACCGCCTGTAATCATAACAAGGCTCATACCGCAGGAAATAATTATCAATGCGGCGTTTGCGTTTAATATGTTGAATAGTGTCTGCGCCTTGAGAAAGCCGCTCCCAAGGAATATCATTGCGCCTATGTACATTAAAAAGAAAACTACAATGGTGATTATCAGGAGCAGATTGGTGTCGGTAATATTTTTGGATTTATCCCTCAGCTTGTTTCCTGCTGAAGATATTTTTTTAAGAAACGACATACTATACCCCCTCCTTACTTGGCTGACGCGGCTTGAGGGCTTTGAAGAGAGAAGAAAGCTTTTCTCTTACAATCGGTGCGCTGAGAATTACCAGAATAATTACAACGACTGCCTTGTATGCTGAAAGAGCATCTGACTGAACGTCGAATTTATAAAGTGTTGTTGTTAGGAACTGTATAACGTATGCGCCGAGAATGGAAGCACTCATGTTAAACTTACCCCCGCTTAATGCGTTCCCGCCGAGAGCAACTGCAAGGATAGCATCCATTTCTATATCCTTAGCGATAACCGAATAGTTAATTGACGAAAGACGGCTGACCTTGATAAAGCCTGCAACCGCTACGCAAAGGCCTAAAATTACGAATGTCAGAAACTTAATCTGTGCAGGATTAAGACCATTCAGACTTGACGACTTATCATTAATTCCAACAGACTGTGAATACAAGCCGAGATTTGTGAACCGTAATGCAAGGTGAATTATAATTATACACGCCAACGCTATAAAGAACGGCGTAGGAACGGGTATGCCCGGGATAAAACTTCCAAAATAACTAAACGTAGCATCCTTGACAATCGGAAGCTCATTATTGTTAATCCATGCGGCAATAGAGCGCCCCGCAGTAAAAAGAATAAGTGTTGCGACCATCGGCTGAATTTTAAATACGGAAACAAGAGCTCCGTTGAAAGCACCGAACAGCATTGCGACCACACAGCTAACTAAAAATGCAACAATAATAGGCGCCTGGAGTGTTTCGGGGCGGGAGTTTGTTCCGCATAGTACCCTTAGCACAACGCTGCCGCTTATTGCTATTGCGGCGCCGACACTTATGTCCTGACCGCCTGAGGCGGCTGTTACCAACGTCATACCGATAGCAAGGATAGCAAGCTCAGAGCCGTAATCCAAAATGGTTATAAGATAACCAGAAAGGACAGGATCCCCCGCGCTGTTGTATCCTAGAGCTATTTTAAAAAATGACGGATCGGCAATTAAATTAAAAAGCGCAAGTAACAATAATGCTGCTATTGGAATAAATATTTGACGTTTAAATAGTTTGAAAAAGAAGTTCGTAGTATTTTGAAGTAAAGGATTTTGTGACTGCATTATTTTTCGTCACCTCCGGCTATTGTATTCATAATCATGTTCTGAGTTAAATCTTCGCCCGAAAGTTCGCCCACAGCTTTGCAGTCTCTCATGACAATCAAGCGTGAACAGGTACGCAGCATTTCATCAATTTCGGAAGAGATGAACGTTATACTCATACCCTCTGATGCGAGTTTCAGCACCAGCTTTTGAATATCAATCTTTGTACCTACATCGATTCCTCGTGTCGGCTCATCGAGAATAAGATATTTAGGATTGGTAAGAAGCCAGCGTGCAAGAATTACCTTTTGCTGATTTCCGCCGGAAAGCGATTTGATTGGCGTATCAGCTGAGGCGGTTTTAATACCCAGAAGCTTTATGTATTTATCCGCAAAGGCATTTGCCTCCGCTTTTGTAAATGGCTTAAAAAAGCCCTTTGTAACCTGTAATGCAAGAATAATATTTTCGCGTACCGAAAGATCTCCTACAATACCATCTCTCTTACGATCCTCTGGTAGATAGCCTATGCCGTGTTTCATCGCGTCAATCGGCTTTGAAATTTTAACTTTTTTGCCGTTCATTTTAACTGTTCCGCCGATAATTCTGTCTGCGCCGAAGATTGCTCGTACACATTCGCTTCTGCCTGAACCAAGCAGTCCGGTAAAACCATTTACTTCGCCTTTACGTATACGGAAATCAAACGGCTTGATTCCGGCGTCACTCGCAAGTTCTTCCGCCTCAAAAACAGGCTCTGACTTGCCGTTTTCAACGTATGCCTTACTTTCACCGTGAATATCCGAAAGATCGTCTAAATCCTTACCGAGCATTTTTGAAACAAGCTGAACACGGGGAAGATTTTTAATTTCATATTCGCCTACAAGCTTGCCGTCACGCAAAACGGTAATTTTGTCGCATACCTCATAAACCTGATCTAAAAAGTGAGTAACAAAGATAATACCAACGCCCTTTGCCTTAGCCTGATTCATTTGGGTCATTATTAATGATACCAACCTTAATTGTCTTATCTCCGGTTGCTTTGTCGTCCTTTGCGCCTTTGGCACATCCGGTTACTGACAAACAGAGCGTTGCAGCTACAGCGAATGCAAGAATTTTCTTAAACATTATTATTACCTCCAAAATTATTTGTCACTTCGTAGTGCGAGTTTGTATTTACATTATATTAGATTTGTACGTACATTTATACCTAAAATCTTAGGTAAATTGTTTAAAATATTATGATGTTATTTATTCATATATTTCCTGTTGTAATATAAGTTTAATGCCCTAGAAATTGATGTTGCTGCTTTTAAATTCGCGCGGAGTCTGTCCTGTATTCTTTTTGAATATCTGACTGAAATAGCGGTAATCCTTAAAGCCGACCTTGTAAGCTATTTCCGACACCTGCATTGATGTGCAGCAAAGAAACTCCTTTGCCTTATCAAGTCTTATTTTTGTCAGATAATCGACAAAATTTGTACCTACATCTTTTTTAAATATTGAGCTGAAATACGTGGGGCTCAGATTTATCGCCTCCGCAACACTGCCTAATGACAACTCATCGCAGGCATAGTTTTTGGATATATATTCCTTTGCTTTTTTTATCACGGCGTAGCTGTCCTCGCGGGAGAATTCCATGCGCCATATTATGCATTGCTCCAGCATATCCGAAAAGTATTCATATGCCGAAGCCAAAGTTGCCAGCTTTGCCGCAATATCGTCAATGCTTCCGAACCGATTGGTAAATTCTTCGTTAGTTATACCGATCTCTCTTGTAAAGGTTCGGACAGATATATAAATATCCATTGTAATATACAGCCGGAACATAAGCGATTCAAGCCGTTCATAGCCAACCTCCTCAAAAAAAGAGTTCAATATCTCTTTGCGCTTTTCCCTTTTCCCGCTCCTGAGAAACTGGTCTATTTTAGCCATATCAATCTTTTGCACATCTGTTTTATATTGATTTTTATCATTCTGTGGATTTTCAATATCATACATTTTGATCGCCCCTATCCATACTTATTTTAACAAATCAAATGTATAATATTGATTTAACTGCAGAATTTCTTATTACAAGCTCGGGGGTAAACAAAATATCATCGGTATCCGCATTGGGGTTTGCTATCATTTCA
>DAOPYP010000002.1:18346-46685 GCA_035352975.1 Oscillospiraceae bacterium | reverse complement strand
GCCAGTCCTTGAGAATTTTGCACCAAAGGGCAATTTCCTCGCGTTCCTCGGCAGTATACTCTTCAAATGCCTTTTTAACAGCCTTTGAAGAGGATTTTTTCTCAATCTTAACAGGCTTAAGCTCCGGGGGAAGTCCAACCTCGGCTTTCCGCTGTCCGTAATACTTCCGCTGCAAATCCACAGGGAGAGCCGATGCAGGAACGGCATATTCTTTGATGTGGTTTGTAGGGTTTTCGTTATGTGTAGCTTGCAACTTGCCTGACTTAATAATGCGTTGGATATATTGCAAACTGCACCCTTTAAGTTCAGCCACTTCTTTTACTGTAAGTAAATCCAAAAAATCGACACCTCCCTGTAAATTGCTCTTGACGTTTGCAATTTACTCTGTTATACTTTGATTAGAGCTGTGAACATGTGTTTGTATTTCTTTAAGGAAATCTTCGACTTCTGTCTGAATCGTGAGAATGGTTGAAGCATTCTTACGCACCTGTTCAGGCTCTATTTTTATGTCCTCGAGCGCTGACATTTCAGCCAGAAGCTTAGCAACACCAAGAGCATAGCCCAGCATTTGTGCTTTCCATGCAACAAATTTCATTTTTTCACCTTCTTCTATTTTGATTCGGTCTGCCATCATCAGTACCGGGAGACCGTCCCCGGCAGACCGCAAGTTTTATCTTGCGGTTTCGGCAAAATGTGGTATAATAGAATTGAAAGGAAGTGTATATTAATGGATACTACTATACTAAATGCACTCAAAGAGTTGTTTTCAGCCAAGCAATATGTTCCGGAGATGGTTAGTGATATGTCAGCAATTATTGCAAAACAGATAGTTAAAATGAAGTCCAAAGCTGATGAATTTGAAATAGAACGCGCCAGTCAACATCTTGAAAAAATAATGAGGTTTGATGTTAAAACTGCTATTACGTATAGATTATACATAGTGGTAGGGATTGAGGCAGTTGTATTAATTTGCCTTGATTTATCTCAATTGGAGATAAACAATATAATTAATACTCAGCAGTTGAATTCCGTAGACTATCCGCCGCTTGCAAAGGTAGAACCTAATTTAATCAGCAGTCTTTATATTTTTAAAAATGAAGAGTTAATTTATGACAGTGAGTTATATCCTTTTGAATTAGCACCGTTAATGCATTGCCTAAGTCAAAAAAATATTATTAAATATCCAAATACCGAAGATTGGATTATTCGTCCAAATACTTCTCAATTAAAATACTAATTGGTTCGTCTTTAATTTTAGGTAGCTTAGCATTCTTACAAAGTCGGTGTTGAAAATGTGCATACATACGCTCGATGAACTTCTCAAATTTGAGCGGATTTATATACTTGATTTCAGCACTCTGCTCCTGACCTTTTCCCTCGGTGGAAACTTTTCTCTCACATGAATTTTTTGCCTGATTAATCTGTTCCATAGCTTGACTTATTCCCTGAGAACCATTTAGGTCTATGAAGTTATATTGCTTAAACCGAAAATCTTTCAAAACAGCATAAAATATCTTTCCCCAAGGCTTTTGAATAAGCTCATCCATATCCAACAGATTCTCAACCAATTCTATTTTTTCCATTTTAGAAAGCTTAAATGATTCGGATACTAATATTCTGCTCAAAATGGTTTCAAATGCAGACTTAATTGTCAATTCCCATCCAAGGCTTAACTGCCCCTGAGCTTGTCCCTCTGGGGCAGTTTCCTCATCATCCTGAATATTAACATTATCCTGAAACCATGGAAAAGCCAGTGAACAAAATTCCCATTCGGCATCCATCTTATCTTTAAAATAACTTCCTGAATGTACGCCGCTCATATCGTCGTAAAGCCGCCATACCGTAAACGGCTCAGGTGATTCTTCAATACATTGCGCTAAAACAAACTTGTGTGTCATCGCCAATATTACGCGATTTGAAACTATACTTCCTATCTTAATCATTTTTACTTTCCTTTCTTTTTACAAAGTTATCGCTCTTTAGATTTTGTTCGGCGCATTTACGGACTCGGCTGCAGTAGCAGCACGGGGATGATCCGTAATTGTTACAGCAGCTCAGGTTGTTGGCACAGTTTGAGCAAACATACTTTGCTATATCGCTATTGATTTTCTTGCACATATCAGCTCACCTGTCTTCCGATAAGCTCGTCTACTGACATATGTAGAGCATCTGCGATAGCTACCGTTGTATTAAGACTAGGCACCTTATATCCTGCTTCATATCTTGAAATTGATACTCTGTCAATACCAACTTTTTTCGCAAGCTCTTCTTGTGTCAGCTCATATTCTTCACGGCGCTTTTTTAAATTGTCTGCTAATGTCATATGTAAAACCTCCTTAAATCTCATGTAGCTTCTGCGAATATCTCCCAACAGATGAAAGTGAAACTCTAATACCGTATTCTTCAAGATACGCCTTAACTTCTCGTAATGTGTATTGCTCCGATATCAGCATGTTGTCAATCTCACGTCTAAGCTCTTCATCCAAATGGCTGATAATGCCCATTGGCTTTCTGTATCGTTTGCGTTCTATCGGCTGTTCCCACATTTCTTCTATGTGCGGTGCCGGTGTCGGTCTTGCGGTACTTACTGTGAGAACCGGCACAAGCTGTCTTACTACCTCAGCCACAACCGCCGTTGCAGTTTTTGCGATGATTTCTTCAAGGTTAATTCTGCCGTAAGAGCCTGTTCGTCTGATTTCGGGTAAAACCTCATCAAATATCCAGCGTTCAAATTTTTCAGCGGCGGGAAGCTTTGAGGAAACTATGAGACGGTAAAGGTCGCCCTCGGGTATAAACTTTATCTCCTGAACCCCTCCTGCTGTAGGGGTGAACGTTTTGTTCACCCCTTTGCAATGGTCTCTAATAGCTTTTTGAGGATTTGTGTACCCCAAAATCTTAGCACACTGTGTTGCGGGGAAATATTCCTTTCCCTCAATCATTAAAACGCCGAGTTCTCCGAATTCTGTGTTTTTAAACACCTTTAAATCATTCATTAAATCAAGTCCTTTCTTATTGATTTTCTCCTTTATGTGATGTATAATGTTGGTAGAAAGGGGGCTTTGTATGAAAATTTTGATTTCAGCACAAGAAATAAATAATCAATTACATAAAATAGTTCAGTATTTCATATTTGATGACACTATTAAATTAAGAATTGATAATATTATTTCTAAAATTTCTGATACTGAAAATGTTGATAGGTACGCTCAAAAATATGAAAAGGAAACCGATGCATTTATTTATAAAATCTCCGAATTAATGAAACTTGAACGTAAAGATACTCTTGCAGAAATATCAAAAATATCAGACCAAGTATTGATGGCATTTGCAATAAGATTATTCACAATTGATGAAATGCTCTTAAAGAATCCGGATAAGCTACTTCCCATTTCAGATGACAATATAACTTTTTTGTGCGACTGTCTTATCAAGTATTGGAGAGTATATCAAGAAGACGGAGATGTCAATATTTTAAATGCTTGATTTCCAATTTTCCCAACTATCTTTGAGTTTGCCAAATGTACGTTCATTTGTTGTATCCTGCCCCGAAGCTTCTGCCTTTGGGGCAGTTGTTTCTTTTTCAATAGTTTCAAACGATTTGTTTAAATCATTCATTAAAGTTCCTTCCTTTCCTCATTTTTCGACTTGTTTTTCCATTGACAACTAAGTTTTTAAAATGCTACAATCAATTTATCCCAAGGGATACGTGCGTCTATATGCGTACCTTGGGGTACAAGTATATTATATAGCGTTAAAACGCTATTGTCAACAGCGAATATCAAGATTTTAGCGTGCAAACGCTAATTTGTGCAATATTATTAATTTGGAGGAGTGAATTTTATTGTTTTATGACAATTTGAAAACCATTTGTGATTTAAATGGTTTTAAAATATCTCCAATTGTAAAAGAATGCGGAGGTGCTATAGGCAGTATAGATGGTTGGAGAAAGGGTGCAACTCCCAATAGTGAAATTGTAAAGAAGCTTTCTTTGCGTTTAAACGTATCTACTGATTTCTTGCTATTTGGCAAAGAAAAGAGCCCACCGACGAACGATCTGTCCGCTGATGAGCGTGAGCTTCTTACATATTATAAAAAACTTGATACTTTTGGCAAAGGTAAAGTTATAGGAAAAGCGGAGGCTCTGGCGGAGGCTGTTGCTGCTGAAAAAAAGAACAATCCGCCGGTAGCAAAGCCAAAAATTCAAATATGTTGCAACTCCTCGGCCGATGACGATGATGATGAAAAGGAAATCACTTTTTATGATATGCCCGTTTCAGCCGGAACAGGAGTTTATTTAAGCGGGAACTACGGAGAGCCATTACGGATCCGGCGTACAGCCTTAACTGACAGTGCCGATTTTGCCTTACGAATCAGCGGTGACAGTATGGAGCCTTTTTTTCGCGACGGAAACATTGCAATTGTTCGGTATACACCCTCAATTGAAATTGGCGATATTGGGATTTTTATTATAAATAACGAGGGTTACATAAAAAAATATGACAGCGATAGGCTGATTTCTCTAAACAAAGAATATGATGATATTTTGTTCAGCGAGTATGATGATATTCGATGCCAGGGAAGGGTGCTCGGGGTGCTGTCAGATGAGGATATTTTAGATTGATTTTAACAGTGTTATAAGGCCATTTGAAAGGTGCAAAAATGGGGATGCCAAGTACGGTGGTATTCCCTAAACTTTTTGTTGGTATGTTGGTATGCTTTTATAACTTTCCTTCTCAATAAAAGTAGACTACCAACCGAGTTGGTTGACATTCTTAATTTAGTTGGTCGGTTGGTCGATACTTTTCTTAACACAAACTTATATTCCTACATCCTCTAAAATACCCCTTTTCAAAAACAAAACCATTCTAAAACACCGTAAAATGGGCTTTAAAATGGTTTTTAATATGCTATTTAGTTTTTTTAAAATGCTCTAAAACATAAAAACGTGCCTGGCACAGTTTTTCACATAACACGGTTAAAAACGTTGAAAACTTTTTGACAACCTAAAAATCACTTGTTTCATTTTTCGCACAATTCACCGTTGCTAAAACGCCTATTTTTCGGACTTTATCCGTCTTCACCTTGATTTTCACCGTTTTTCCCGTCAATTCCTACTTTTCGTATTATGCATGTCAAATCACAACGGTAATGATTTTGCAGGAGTTTTATTAACACACTCATGTTACCACGCCATTTTTATAGTGTCAATAATGTTGTACAAACAAGTAAACAAAATGCTAATTAATCTGTGAATTTACACAAATTTTAAAAAATACTTTATAAATAATGACTACCATATTTTGTATATACTTTGGATTGAAATTTCAAACTGATATTCGAACAGGAATATTTAATTTTATTTTCTCAAAAAAACTATTGACAAACAAACAAATATGTTATATAGTTAGTTACATAAGTAATTAACTAATAAACCGCACAACAGAAATAACAAAATGGGAGGTGGATATTTTGCAGTTTAATTTTGAAAATGAAAAACCAATTTACGTTCAGCTGGCGGAAGGAATAGAAGATGCGATTCTTTCAGCCGCCTTTAAAGAGGAAACGCAGATTCCTTCAACGACCGAGATTTCGTCGAAATACAAAATAAATCCGGCAACAGCGCTTAAAGGGATAAATATTCTGGTAGACAACAACATTTTATATAAAAAGAGGGGCGTAGGCATGTTTGTTTCAAAAGGGGCAACTGAAATAATTGTATCCGAAAGACGAGAAGCATTTTATAATTCCTTTATAAAAACGCTTGTTGCGGAAGCTAAAAAGCTTGAAATAACAAAAGACGAAATTTTTAAGATGATTGAGAGAGGGATTGACGAATGAGCAAAATTGAGCTGAAAAACGTGACGAAACAGTTCGGGACGCTTACGGCACTTGACAATGTTTCGGTTACATTTGAAGAAAATAAAATCTATGGACTTTTGGGGAGAAACGGTGCGGGAAAGTCGACGCTTTTAAATCTTATTTCAAACAGACTTTTTGCGACAAGCGGTGAAATAACTGTTGATGGTGAACCAACAGTTGAAAACGACATCGCACTTTCGAAAATTTATTGTATGTCCGACAGGGATTTATATCCCGACCAGATGAAAGTAAAAGACGTTTATAAGTCCTGTTCATATTATTATCCGGGATTTGACTTTGAATATGCAAATAAACTTTCAGAAGCGTATAAGCTTAACATAAACAAAAAAATAAAATCGCTTTCAACGGGATACCGTTCAATTTATAAGCTCATTACGGCTCTTGCGTGCGGTGCGCCGATAGTGTTCTTTGATGAGCCTGTTCTGGGGCTTGACGCACACCACAGAGATCTTTTTTACCGCGAGCTTATAAACCGTTACAGTGAAAAACCTACTACATATATTATTTCTACTCACCTTATCGAAGAGGCGGCTGACATTATTGAAAAAGTCGTGATTTTAAAAGAGGGCAAACTTATTGCCGACGAAGATACAGAAACTCTCCTTTCACAGGGCTATTCGGTTTCAGGCTCTGCCTCTGCGGTTGATGAATTCTGTAAAGGTAAAAAGCTTCTCGGGGAAGATACATTGGGCGGGCTCAAAACCGCATATGTTCTTGGAAAATGCAATAAAGACGAAGCAACCGGCTATATAGAAATTTCAAAGCTTGACCTTCAGAAGCTTTTTATTCAGATGACAAACGCATAACAGATAAAGGAGAAAGAATATGAACATGAGAATAGAACCTCATTATAAAAACCATATGAGAGAATGGTTTAAAGGATTATTTGTATTGAGTATAGTGTTGGTTGCAATATTTATAATGACTTTGATAGTTGAAATAATAATACCCGGAGGAGGAGATGGCTCAACCTCTGCGATAGAATCTATAGGAATAATATTTATTTTTGTATCCGGAATAGCAAAATTCAAACAGAGTTTAAAGCATTCGTTTGCAAATGGGATTTCAAGAAAAACCGAATTTGTCACATCACTTTTAAGCGGCGCAACAGCTTCAGTCATAATGGTGTTCGGATTTATTGCTTTGGGATTTTTATTTTCTTTGATTACGCCATATAAAGGGCTTTTTGACGAAGCATTCAACGCATATAATTTTTCTTCAGTCGCCGAATATGCATTCAACAGATTTTTCTATGACTTTTTCGGATATTTCGGTTCATATATAGCGGGAGCATGTATCGGCGCTTTATATTACAGAATGAATAGGGTACTTAGAATCGCAGTCTCCGTCGGCGTACCCTGTCTTTTCATTTTCGGCTCGGGCGGTTTGGCTTATGCGGCTTTCAGAAATGATACGCTGAGAAACTTTTTTGAAACTATATTAAATTTCATTACAAGAGTAATGTCACAGCCGCTTACAAATAACATTTTAACAATAGTGAATACCGTGATCTGTGCTGTAATTTATTTTCTTCTTATCAGAAAAGCGCCTATTAAAGAAAACGCATAAAATTATATAAAGTATTGCCGTTTACGGAAAGATCATGTCTTTCTGTAAACGGTTTTTATTGACTTTATACATATGCTGGTATATAATTATTTTTATATTGAATCAGGGAGTGAATCGATTGATGACAGATCAAAATCAGCAGCAAAACAGTCAGCCGGACTGTCAGAATAATAATTACAATCCAAATAATCAGCAGTATAATAATCCTCAGCAGAATAATGCACAGAACGTATATCCTCAGCACTATAATGCACAGTATAACGGCTATCCCCCGCTGAATAATTATCCGCCTCAATATAACAACTATCCGCCACAGAATAACTACCCACCACAGAATAACTACCCACCACAGAATAATTATCACCCTCAGTACGGTTATCCGCCCCAGCAGTACGGCGGACAGAATTATAATCCGTACCCCCAGCCTTATCCGCCGCAGTATCAGCAATATGCCCCTCCTCAGCCGAGATTTGTTCCGACACCTGTACAGGCTGACGGTACGCCGGTTTATCCGCGTCAAGAAGAAAGAAAGTGGATAAAGCGCTTTTATAACTGGACCGGCGGTATTATGCTCATACACTTTGCAATGGCACTTGCACTTATTTTTATAACTGAATTTATTTTTGGCATTATATCGTATTTTGCGGGCGGAGGAAGCTTTGACATTCTTTTTGAAATGTCGGATGCACAGACCGCAATGTTTTATGCGATAAGCGGAGTTATCGCTTATCCTATTGCGAATGTCCTATGTACGCTTATCGGCTCGGGAGTTACCAAAATAAAAATATCCTCATTGTTCAGGACAGAGGGGTATAACATTAAATTCATACTTTCGGCGATAATAATTGCCCTTGCGATACAGAGCGCCGCTACATATTTAATTACAATAATAAGCACTGTTTTTGCCGGTCTTGGCTTTGATATTTTATCCGCACTTGACCAGCCTGAAACGACGGAGCTTCTCCCAAACATTCTTGATTGTATCTCCGCTTGTATTATGGCACCCCTTACCGAAGAGCTTCTTTTCAGAGGCTTTGTTCTTAAAAATCTATCAAGAGTCAATCTTAAATTCGGGATTTTTGCATCGGCATTTCTTTTTGGTCTGGCACACGGTAATATCCCTCAGTTTTTGTTTGCTTTCCCTGTCGGAATTCTTCTTGCATATATCACGGTTAAAAGCGGCTCGCTTATTCCGTCGATTACGGTTCATCTTGTTGTAAACAGCGTCGCAACCTTACAGGGCTTTATAAAGAACGAAGAGCTTCAGACGATAATCTGCGGAATATGTGATATTGTTTTCATATGCGCCGGTATTGCGGTTCTGATTATTCTTCTCGTGAAAAAGAAAATTAGCTTTCCAAAAGCTGATATTGCAAAGAAAAAGCGCGGGTTTCCGATTTTCATGGCATCCGCTCCGTGCGTAATAGTGGTTATACTTTATATAATTATGACTTTTTCCACAATAAGTCGTGCTTAGCGAAAAAATACAACTATATAATTATCCTTGAAAAAATATTCAAGGATAATTATTTTTTTATTAAAAATAGACAAACAGAATTTTTTGTGATATAATAAACTCAATATATAAAATGTGGTTTTTGAGGCATTATATGCTCATAACCCCAGGAAAGGACAATCGGAAAAATGATTTTTGAAAAATCCTGCGGTGCAATAGTTTATCGGAAATTTCACGGGAATACTGAGATATTACTGATAAAACACGTTAACAGCGGGCATTGGTCATTCCCCAAGGGACACGTTGAGGGTGACGAAACAGAAGTTGAAACCGCTTTGAGAGAAATCAAGGAAGAAACGGGAATCGACGTTATAATCGACCCTTCTTTCAGGGAAACCGTTTCCTATTATCCCCGAAAGGACACACAAAAAAGTGTTGTCTATTTTGTGGCAAAAGCGAAAAATTTTGATTTTGTTCCTCAGGAGGAGGAGATTTCCCAGATTAAATGGGTTGACATAGGACATGCTTCCTCTGTACTTACTTATGAGAATGACAAAACAATTGTAAACAAGGCAAAAATAGCAATAAGAAATGACTGCAATTAAACTTAAAGACGGGAATTTTTCCGTCTTTTTTGTTAAGAGGGATTTATATGTTTGAAAATAATCAGGAAAAAACAAAGGCTATACTTGTCGCCGCCGACATAGGCGAATATGACATGGAAGTGTCACTTAAAGAGCTTACTGAGCTCACTTCTACTGCCGGTGCCGAGGTTGTCGCACAGTCGGTTCAGAAAAGGCCGTCATATGATTCGGGAACCTGCATAGGTCAGGGAAAGCTTGAAGAAATCAGAGAAATATGCGAAAAGCTTAATCCTGAAATTCTTATTTTTGACCATGAGCTTACGGCAACACAGGTGAGAAATATTGAGGATGCAACAGGAGTGCATACCATTGACAGAACCACTCTTATTCTTGATATTTTTGCACAGAGGGCAAGAACTGCCGAGGGAAAGCTTCAGGTTGAACTTGCACAGCAAAGATACAGACTTCCTCGTCTTGCGGGAATGGGCGTTTCGCTTTCACGTTTAGGCGGAGGAATAGGAACAAGAGGTCCCGGTGAAACAAAGCTTGAAACCGATAAACGTCATATCAGAAGAAGAATATCGGCACTTGAGGAAGAGCTTTCCGAAATGACAAAACGCCGCAGTCAGGCGCGTGCAAGAAGAAAAAAAGATAACGTAATAGCCGCCGCAATTGTAGGCTATACCAACGTTGGGAAATCAACTCTCCTTAACGCACTTACCGATGCTGGAGTTCTTGCTGAAAATATGCTGTTTGCAACCCTTGACACAACGGCTAGAGGACTTGAGCTTCCCGACGGGAGAAATGTCCTTTTGATTGATACCGTCGGACTTATAAGACGGCTTCCTCACCATCTTGTCGAGGCGTTTAAATCAACGCTTGAGGAGGCTTCCGAGGCGGATATTATCCTCCACATAATAGATTCTTCAGCAAATGACGCATACGAACAAGCAGAAGTTACAAGACAGCTCCTGTCAGAGCTTGGCTGTGACGGAATTCCCGTTATAAATGTTTTAAACAAAACCGACCTTGCAAAAGACATTGATTTTGAAAACGATTCAAAAACAGTTAAAATATCCGCAAAGCATTCGCAAGGACTTGACAGCCTTTTAAAGTGCATTTGCGATAATCTCCCCGAAACCTCAAAAAGAATGAGCCTCTTAATACCGTTTGACAAATCGGGAATAATAAATTCTATAAGAAAAGACGGGAAAATATTCAGTGAGGAATATCTTGAGAACGGGACAAAAATTGACGCGCTTGTAGACATTAAGCTTATTTCGTCAGTTCTTCCCTATAAAATTGATTAACATTGACGATTGAAAACGTGATCATTTTGTGATATTATAATTTGTTGGTGGTCTTATGAATTTGTTATTTTAGGAGGGGAAATATGCTTAAATTTTTAAAGGCGTTTGAGCGTTCCCTGTTTGTATTGATAAAAGTACTGCTGATTTTTGTAATGTTTTTCATATTTTATATTTTTTATAAACAGTACAGCGCCGAGCTTCAAAGAGGCTTTAACCGTGTAAGCGCTATTGTTTCGTCAACTTTTATAGTTGTCTGCTATGCGATGATGAGGCTTTACGGCGGTTTTGCAATAGGCAGAAAAAGGACTAAGGAAATTATTCTTTCGATGATAATTGCCGTTCTGGTAACGGACGGCTTTACCTATATACAGTTTTGTATAATGGAAAAAAGGATAATGGAATTCCCTGTGGTAATTGTGGCTTTTGCCGTTCAGTGTATTGTTATAGCGATTCTTTCAAAGCTTTCAAACAATCTTTATTTTTATATTAATCCGCCTAAAAAGCTTCTGATTATTCACAACGACGAGCAAAAGCTTGAGCTAATTCTTAAAAAGCTTGAGAGTTATCGGAATAGGTTCGTTATCGAGAGAGTGATGACCGCTTCCGACGATGAGCTTCACCGTTCAATAAGGGCTTCAAATACGGTTATGCTTATAGGGCTTGCGCCTAATGAAAAGGAATATGTTGTCGAATACTGCTATAAGCGGGGCAAGCAGATTTATATTACTCCCGAGGTTTCCGACATTCTTTTCAATAACTGTGAGCATGAGCTTATCGACGACGTTTCTATGTTAGGCTATGAAAATAACGGACTAACAATTGAACAAAGAATATTTAAACGTATATTTGATATTATTATTTCTTCTGTTGCCATAATTCTTGCTTCTCCGTTCATGCTTATCGAGGCGCTTGTCATAAAGCTTGAGGACGGCGGGCCTGTTTTCTATAAACAGGAAAGGGCAACCGAGAGAGGTCGGATTTTCAACGTTCTGAAATTCAGAACCATGGTGGTTGACGCCGAAAAAAACGGCGCCGTTTTAGCTTCAAAGAATGATTCACGAATTACAAAAGCGGGTGCATTTTTCAGGAAAACAAGACTTGACGAAATCCCTCAGTTTTTCAACATATTAAAAGGCGATATGAGCATAGTCGGACCGCGCCCCGAAAGAAAGGCAATCGCTAAGGAATACGAAAAAGATCTTCCCGAATTTAGCTATCGTTTAAGGGTTAAAGCAGGGCTTACGGGGCTTGCACAGATAATGGGAAAATACAATACAACGCCTAAGGACAAGCTGGTGCTTGACCTGATGTATATAGAAAAATATTCGTTTATTCTGGATTTAAAAATACTTTTCCAGACTATAGTGGTATGCCTTATTCCTGAAAAAACCGAGGGCGTCGACAACGATAATGACGAAACTGATGTTTCTTAAAAGCTGATATATCTTTTTCAATGTTTTATATTTGAATATTTAACTAAAAATCAAACCATACTAACCTCAAAAAGCTGTTGGAGGGTTAGTATATGAAAGCAATTATTATGGCAGGCGGTGAGGGGACAAGACTTCGTCCGCTGACGTGCAGTATGCCAAAGCCGCTTGCGCCTCTTTGCGCAAAGCCTGTTTCAATGTACATTATCGAGCTTTTGATAAAGCATAATATCAGTGATGCAGTTTTTACTCTCGGCTATCAGTCGAATAAAATCATAAGCTATTTCAATGATGAAGCCCCCAAAGGTATAAATATTTCATATTCAACAGAAGATGTTCCGCTTGGAACGGCGGGAAGTGTTAAGAAAGCCTGCGGTGAGCCGTGTGACGTGCTTATAATAAGCGGCGATGCAATGTGCGATTTCGATTTGTCCCAGGCGATAAAATATCATCAGGACAAAAATGCCGATGCAACTATAATTGTAAAAAAAGTATCAGATCCTAGAGAATACGGGCTTGTTCTAACGTCAGAGGACGGAAAAGTAAGAAGCTTTCTCGAAAAGCCGTCGTATGAAAGCTGCATAACTGATTTTGCGAATACAGGGGTATACATTCTTTCAAAGTCAGTTGTCGAAAAAATCCCGGATAATAAAAAATGTGACTTTGCACAGGACATTTTTCCTATTCTTCTGAAAGAAAGCATGAATGTTTACGCTTATGAGGAAAAGGGCTACTGGTGCGATATCGGCGACTTTAAAAGCTATCTCAAATGTCAGAAGGATATGCTCGGCGGGCTTGTAAAGTGCGAAATTGACGCACATAAAACGCTTGACGGAATTTTCACCGCATCAATGAGCGATTTTAAAGGCGCTGATATTACCCCGCCTGTTTATATCGGGAAAAACGTTAAAATATCGCCCGATGCCGTTATTGAGGGCGGAAGTGTGATTTGTGACGGAGCGACAATTTCAAAGGGCTCAAAAATTCACGGCTCCGTAATTTTAAACGGGGCATATATCGGCGAAAATGTCACCTGCAACGAAGCGGTTATCTGTGAAAATTCAAAGCTCCTTTCGGGCTCCTCAGTTTTTGAGGGCGGGGCAGTCGGAGCAAATTCCGTTGTCGGTGAAAATTCAATAATTGAAGCGGGAGTAAGACTTTGGGCGGGTAAACACCTCGAAAGCAATACCGATGCTCTTTTTGATATAAAATACGGTCATACAAAACAGCTTTATATAGATGATGAGGGAATCTGCGGCGAAACAAACGGAGAAATCACGCCGCTGACAGCCGCTGCACTCGGAGCATCCTTAGGCGCTGTCGGAAGAAAAATAGCCGTCGGATATTCCGACACACCATCGTCAAAGGCGCTTGCTTATGCGCTTATGTCGGGAATAATGTCGTCGGGTGCCGACGTATGGACAACAGGAATTTCAGCGGAACCCGAGCTTTATTATGCAATGACTGAAATTAATGCAGATTCAGGCTGCTTTGTCGATGCGGGAATTACCGCAAAGCTAAAAGTTTTCGGAAAAGACGGGCTCCCCCTGACAAGACATCAGGAGCGAAAAATCGAGGGCGGACTCAATCGCTCTGAATACAACAAAGCCTCATTTTCGTCATTCGGCGAAATTATAGATATAGGCGGGATAAAATCACTTTACGGCGAACATTTAAGAGAAATTGCACCGGAATTCCTTAAAGGAATGAAGGCCGAGGTTACTTCGTCAAACACTCTCATTTCAGACAAAATAGGAAAAATCCTTTCCGACATAAGCGACACGAGAGGTCAAAAGGTTATTTTTCATATTTCGTCGGACGGGAAAAGACTTTCAGCATACAGCGACGATACGGGGTATATTTATTACGAAAAGCTTCTTCTTATTTGCTGTCAGGGATATTTCAAAAGGGGAGAGAATGTTTCACTTCCGTTTTCTTCTCCAAAGCTTGCAGATATTATTGCGGGAAAATCAGGCTGTAACGTTTTAAGATATTTCAGCTGTCCCGTTGACGAAAGTGACAAAAGTGCAAGAGAGCTTGCAAAAACCTGCCGTTTCGGAATAGATGCAATAGAGCTTATGTTTCAGGTCTTAAAAACCATTTATGATAACGGAATTGATTTGAAAAAAGCATCTGAGGAACTTCCGAAATTCACATCGGCGAACCGTTTTGTATGTATAGAAAAACCGCCAGCTGAGATCTTAAAGGCATTCTGCTCTGAAAACGGAGGACTTGGCGAGGGCGTTGTGGCGGAAGAAGATGAGGGACGAATTCTCATAAGACCTGTGAAAACGGGAAAGGGCGTTATGGTTTTTGCCGAAAGCTATAAGTCCGAAACCGCGTCAGAGCTTTGCGATATATATGAAAAAAAGCTTTGGGACAAGCTGAAAAACATTTAAAAATATCGGCTTTTGTTATATTGTGCGACTTTACGTTGATGTCTTTATATTGACACGGGCGCTGTTATTGGATATAATATATTTGTATATTTATGTTCGGTATATGGCGTCTGTGTTTAAAGATGTCAGTAATTTAAAATATTTTTTATTGAACGCGTGGCAGACTAATCATTCATATTGTCAGGGGGAATCCGTATTTTCTCCTGAAAACACACAGCATAAAAAGTACACAAAATAATTACATATGCAGGGAAAGTACACGCAGAATTATTCTTGATATGAACGGAAATTTTTATAAGCAGGATATATTTTGTCGGTTAAACCAAAGTAAAAGCTTTGTTGTATAACCGTGTGATTTTATTTTCTCTCATTTATATGAGAGAGCTTTTTCTATGATTGTACAAGTCCTTGTAAAAACAAAAAGAGAGGTAATAAAGTGGAGAAAAAAGGTTTAGAAAATCTACCCCTTTTCGGCGAGAAAATTGCGCCGAAAGCTAAAAATCAGCCGGGAGAAATACAAAAGAAAGTCGTACAGACGGATAAAAACAGTTTTCCTATGAAAAGACAAACGAAAAATCCTGTTCAGAAAGCAACAAGCTTTGCGGAATATGAGGCAAATAAAAAGACTGTCGCTCCGCCGGCAAATGGAAATACAGAACAGAAAAAGATGTTTGTTCCGGCAAAGGAAAATACAGAACAGAAAAAGCCTGTTCCCGCTCAAACTCCGCAAAAGCCTCACCAGACGAGAAGACCGACTAAGCCAAACGCATCGGAGCCTAAGGTTGTCAGAAAAACTCCGTTAAAAATCATTCCGCTCGGCGGACTTAACGAAATAGGAAAAAATCTCACGGTATTCGAATGCGCAAACGATATTTTTATTGTTGACTGCGGACTTGCTTTCCCGGACAGTGAGCTTTTGGGCGTTGACATTGTAATCCCTGATTTCACTTATCTTGAGAAAAATAAAGATAAAATCCGCGGAATAGTAATCACTCACGGGCATGAAGACCATATCGGCGGGCTTGCATATCTTTTAAAGAAAATAAATGTTCCCGTATACGGTACAAAGCTAACCATAGGACTTATTGAGGGGAAATTAAAAGAGCATACCATTTTAGGAAAGCCCTCATTAAACGTTATTACACCTAAACAAACGGTCAGAATGGGCTGCATGACGGTGGAATTTATCCGCGTAAATCACTCTATTCCTGACGCCGTTGCGCTTGCAATACACACTCCCGCTGGAATCGTTGTCCATACGGGTGACTTTAAGGTTGACTATACGCCTATAGAGGGCGGAATAATAGACCTTGCACGTTTTGGTGAACTAGGCAGCAAGGGCGTTCTTGCGCTTATGTCTGACTCGACGAATTCCGAAAGAGCCGGCTATACTCAGACCGAGCGCAAGGTGGGCGAATCCTTCACAAAGCTTTTTGATAAGGCTGAGGGAAAAAGAATAATCATCGCCACATTCTCGTCGAATATCCATAGAGTTCAGCAAATTATCAACTGCGCCGTTACTCACAAGAGAAAGGTTGCCATTTTCGGAAGAAGCATGATAAATGTTATTTCCACCGCTATTGAGCTTGGCTATCTTGATGTTCCCGAGGGAGTAATTATCGATATCGACCTTATGAATAAATATCCTTCCGACCAGATTGTTCTTATAACGACGGGAAGTCAGGGCGAGCCTATGTCAGCCCTCACAAGAATGGCTATGAACGACCATAAAAAAGTAAATATCACTCCGCTTGATTTTATAATTATTTCCGCAACCCCTATTCCGGGCAATGAAAAGCTTGTCACAAAGGTTATAAACGAGCTTATGAAATTGGGAGCGACTGTCGTATACGAGGCAATGTATGAGGTTCACGTTTCGGGACACGCTTGTCAGGACGAGCAGAAGCTTATAATGGCTCTAACAAAGCCGAGATTTTTTATTCCGATTCACGGCGAATATAAGCACCTCAGAAAGCATGCGGATACTGCAATGGAAATGGGAATACCCGAAAACAACATTATTATCGGAGAAATAGGAAACGTTATCGAAACCGACAGCGTTGAAATAAAAATAACAGGACAGGTTCCTGCAGGAAGAACTCTTGTCGACGGACTCGGCATAGGCGACGTAGGCTCAATCGTTTTAAGAGACAGAAAGCACCTTGCACAGGACGGACTTATAATCGTTGTCGCAACCATTGAAGGGGAAAGCGGCACGGTTCTTTCAGGTCCGGATATTGTTTCAAGAGGCTTTGTATATGTCCGCGAATCGGAGGAACTTATGAATTCTGCGAAAAAGCTGCTCACTAACGCATTACAGCAGTGTATGGAAAGTGATACGCATGAGTGGAACGCAATAAAAACAAAGCTCAGGGACGTTCTTTCAGATTATATTTATCTCAAGACAAAGAGAAGTCCTATGATTTTACCTGTTATTCAGGAAATTTAATTTAATTCAAATTCTTTTCGGGGGGGTGTTTTTTTGAAGGGGAGAAGCTGGCTTGTTCTTAAATTAACAGGCATTGCTCTGATTATAACGGCATTGTCATCGGCAATAATCATAAATAAAATCGACAGCTTTCTAACATGGACAATGCTTTTTGTAACCTCAGTGCTTAGTCTTGCGCTGGTTACCGAGCTTATCGCCGCAGAAAGAAACACTCACAGGTTTATTGCCCGCATGGACAGCACAATAAACAGCACCGAAAAGGAATCACTTTATAACTTCCCCGCACCGGCAATAATCATAGACGAAACAATGTCTATAATATGGTATAACAAGGCGTTTTCCTCACAAATGTATAATAATGAAGATGCTTTCGGAATCAGGCTTGACAAAATTTTCAGGCTTGATCCCGAGAAGCCTTTGACATCAAAGGGGACAATCGTTGAATACGGTTTAAAAAGCTATAAAATTTCAGTGTCGGACATTCGGAAATATGATGCGGCGCTGACAATGATTTATTTTGAAGATGTTACAAACCTTGTTGCCCTTGAAAATAAATATGCACAGACAAGACCGTCGGTAATTCTTATAATGGTTGACAATTATGACGATGTTCTCCAGAATGTTAAGGAAAGCGAAAAGGCGAATGTTCTCGTACAGCTTGAAAAGCTTTTTGAAAGCTTTATTGACAGTTCTGCGGGATTGATAAGAAAAACCTCAAAGGATCGTTTCTTTGCGGTTGTCGAAGAAAAATATCTTAACGACATGATTTCGGAAAAGTTTAAAATTCTTGATAAAGCTAGAACGATTACAGTAAATGAAAAGCTTGCCGTTACGCTTTCAATCGGTGTCGGACACGGCGGTAAAACCATAAGCGAAAGTGAAGCTTTCGCAAAACAAGCACTTGATATGGCACTCGGAAGAGGCGGCGATCAGGCGGCAGTTAAAACCGAAAACGGCTTTGAGTTTTTCGGCGGAGTTTCAAAGGGAATTGAAAAGCATGCTAAAGTTAAGACAAGAATTATTGCGACCGCTCTTCTTGAAATGATTCAGAACAGCGAATGTATTTATATAATGGGGCACCGTTTCGGCGACCTTGACAGTATAGGCGCCGCAGTCGGACTGGGCGGAGCTGTACATAATATCGGGAAAAATGTTAAAGTGGTTGTCGAGCCGGAAAAAAATCTTGCCACAAATCTTATTACAAGAATCAAGGAAGAGGAAAACGAAAATTTCTTTATCACTCCTGAAATGGCTGTATCCGAATTTAACGAGCAGGATCTCCTTGTGATAGTCGATACACACAATAAGCAGCTTGTTGAAAGCCCTGAGCTTTATAAAAAAGCAAAGCATATCGTGGTTATTGATCATCACAGAAAAACTGTAAACTATATTGACAATGCGGTTATTTTTCACCATGAGCCGTATGCTTCATCGGCTTCCGAAATGGTTTCCGAGCTTATTCAGTATTTCGGCAATATCGGGAAGTTTTCGTCTTATTATGCCGAGGCTCTGCTTGCTGGGATAATGCTTGACACAAAAAGCTTTGTAATGAGAACGGGCGTAAGAACCTTTGAGGCGGCGGCATTTCTGAGAAAGCTTGGGGCTGATACCGTTGCGGTAAGAGGGCTTTTTGCAAACTCAATCGACTCATATCAGAAGAAAACCCGACTTGTTTCGACGGCGGAAATATATAATCACTGTGCAATAACGATAAGCGATATTCAGTCGGAGGACATAAGGGTAATTGCTCCGCAGGCGGCGGATGAACTTCTTGGGATAAGCGGGGTTGACGCTTCGTTTGTAATTTACGACAATGACGGAACGATTTGTTTTTCAGCACGCTCATTAGGTGCAATGAATGTACAGATTATTATGGAAAAGCTGGGGGGAGGAGGACACCAAACTATGGCGGGCGCTCAGATGAAAGATTTGACTCTTGAGGGTGCGCGTCAGGCGCTGTTAGAAGCGATAGATCAGCATCTAAAAGAGATAAATTAAATATAAGATATAATCTTACTGACATAATTTATTTAACATAATTCTTATTAATTAATTAGTAATTTATTCAGAACATATGTGACAGGAGTATTTTTATGTTGGATTTTGAAAAAGCAAAATATATCGAGATATTATTTAATGATAAGGTTATGGCAAAGTGCTATAAATTTTTTGAAGACAAGGGCAAGCTGGTGCTGTCCATTCCTCAGGATATGAGAATATGTGAAAATGCAACAATAAGAATAATTGTTTATATGCTTACAGGAAAAAGGCTGGAGCAGCTCACAAAAATTATTCGCTTTGAAAAAGGCATGGTTGTCTGTGAGCTTCCCGCTCAGTTTAATGAAATCCCCGAAAGACGAAAATTTGTAAAGGTTAAAACGTAACTTACAGGCGTTATGAGATACCACGGAAGCAAGGATTTTGACATTGTTGTCAAGGATATGAGCATGGGTGGAATATTTGTTGAAACAAAAGAGTTTATTGCGATCGGGACAGTATGTGAAATTGAAATAAAAGCGCTTGATATTAATCTTGAAACAAGGATATGTATACATAGGAGGCAGGATGACGAAAGCGGCTACGGTTGTATTTTCCTGAAGCTTAACGCAAATCAGGAGGATGCTATCATGAAGCATGTATTTCAAAAGCAGATTGAAGAGAGAAAAAAACTTATAAGATAAATATAAATTTTAAGGAGAATATAAAAAATGAAAATAATTTTATTAAAGGACGTTAAGGGAACAGGAAAACAGGGTGAGGTAAAAGAGGTTGCGGACGGATACGCAAGAAACTTCCTTTTGTCAAAAGGACTGGCTCTTGAGGCTACTCCCAAAAACTTATCCGACCTTGCAGGAAAAAAATCGTCCGAACAGCATAAAAAGGACGTTGAAAAGGCAAACGCACAGGAAATTGCCGATTCAATAAATAAAAAGAAAATTACCGTTAAGGCAAAAGCCGGACAGGGCGGGAAGCTTTTTGGCTCCGTTACATCGGGGAATATCGCCGACGTTATTGAAAAGCAGCTTGGATTTAAGGTTGACAAAAAGAAAATATCCTCAGCCGAAATAAAGGCATTCGGAACCTATGAGGCGGAAATCCGCCTTTATAACGGAATTTCAGCAAAGGTTACGGTTGACGTTGTTGAAGAATAATTTTTGGGAGTTAAACAATGGATTTCAATGATTTTTCACAGAGAGAGCTTCCTTACAGCCTTGAGGCGGAGCAGACCGTTCTCGGTGCGCTTTTAATAGATCCGGACGTTCTTTCGACTGTTCTGGAGTACATAAAGCCCGAAAGCTTTTATAACGAAAAGCACAGGGATCTGTTCGGCGTAATTATCAGAATGTTTTCAATGGGGAAAAGCGCCGACCTTATTACCGTGCTAAATGAAGCGGTTAATCAAGGCATATTTGAAACCTCGTCAGCGGGAAAAAGCTATCTTGCGGGCATTATGCAGCAGGTTCCGACAGTTTCAAACATCGAAAGCTACTGTAAAATCGTTGAGGACAAGTTCTATATACGCTCGCTTATTTTAGCGGCAAGAGAGATAATTGAAAGTGCTTCTGACGGACAGGAAAATTCGATGACTCTTCTCGACAGCGCGGAACAGAAGATATACGACATACGTCAGGGTAAGGAAACACAGGGACTGACAAAAATCGACGAGGTAATTGTTCAGGCTTATGATTATCTTCAGAAAATCACAGGACCCGACAAGGAAAAATATCTTGGCGCGAAATCGGGATTTTCCGACCTTGACACGGTTATTACGGGGCTTAATAAATCCGACCTTATTATTCTTGCCGCACGTCCCGGAATGGGAAAAACCTCGTTTGCGCTTAATATTGCGACAAACGTATGCAGACGTACGGACAAACAGGTTGCAGTTTTTTCGCTTGAAATGTCAAAGGAACAGCTTGCCACGAGAATGCTTTCGTCGGAATCGCTTGTCCCCAGCCAGCATTTAAAAACGGGACACCTTTCAACCGACGACTGGACAAGACTTGCGTCGGGTGCAGATATGCTTTCGAGAATGTCAATGTACCTTGACGATACGTCGGGAATTACCGTTCCGCAGATAAAGGCAAAGCTCAGAAGAGTGAAAAATCTCGGGCTTGTCGTTATAGACTATCTCCAGCTTATGTCGTCGGGAAGAAGAATTGACAACCGTGTTGCCGAAATTTCCGAAATAACAAGGCAGCTAAAGCTTATGGCAAAGGAACTTAACGTTCCCGTCATCACGCTTTCACAGCTTGCCCGCGGACCGGAAAGCAGAACCGACCACAGACCGCTCCTTTCAGACCTGAGAGAATCAGGCTCAATCGAACAGGACGCTGATATTGTTATGTTCCTTTATCGTGACGCTTATTATAATAAAGAGTCCGAAAAGCAGAACATTTCGGAATGTATCGTCGCAAAAAACCGACACGGAGAAACCAATACCGTTAATCTTGTCTGGGACGGACAGTTTACGCGCTTTTCAAATGCGGAGCATGAAATATAGTAATAAATCTGGGCAGGAGTATTCTTCTGTCCTTTTTGTGCGGAAAGGAATATATTTATATGAAAAAAAGCACTAAAAAAAGAGTAGTTATTTTTTCTGTAATTGCATTGATATTGCTAATGATTTTAAATTTAATCTTTGGATATACAAGTATAATAAAATTTTATTTTCATAAAAATGACTTTCAAAAAATTGCTGAATACATATTAACTCATTCAAGTGAAACTTCTTACCTCGACATAAGCTATAATTCTTTAGATGCGTTTAAAGAAAATAATGGATTTAAATTTTATAGAATCACAGAAAATGAAAGTGGGCATGGAACTGAAGTAACAGAAATACAGCCGAAAAAAGAAATTCTATCTTTGGTTAATAATATTAAAAAAGGAAATTTAGCTTGTATTGAGTATCTAGATGATAATTCTGTTAATTTTTATTACGGAATAAATACTAATATTGTTTATAGCCGTCATACTAATAAAGATGAAATTCCTCTTGAAGATAGGCAGCGAATAGATTCGATTATACAACTAAGCGAGAATTGGTTCTGGTTTGATTTAAATGATAATGAATTATTGTATTAAATTTATATAATAATCGACGGTATTCGTAACTGGAACGAGTAGACTAATTTAATCAAATGGAACACAGACGGAAGCGTGATACTTCCTATTTATAATGAGGTGCTAATATGCTCCAAAAATTCAATACAAAGCTTATTTCGGAAAACGACTTTATTTTAGTCGGCTTATCGGGAGGGGCGGACAGTGTTTCCCTACTCTTAAATCTCCTTGAATTAAAGGAAAAGCTTAATCTTTCACTTTCAGCGGTGCATATAAATCACTGCTTGAGGGGAGAGGAAAGCGATAACGACGAGAAATTCTGTATAGGACTTTGTGAAAAAAGCGGTGTTACTCTATATACAGAACGTATAAATGTATTGGAATATTGCAATGAGAATAACTTTTCTGTCGAAGAGGGCGCAAGAATTTTAAGATACAAGGCTTTTGAAAAATACCGAAACGGCGGGAAAATTGCCACCGCCCACAATCTTTCGGACAATGCCGAAACGGTAATTTTCAATCTCACAAGGGGAACGGGACTTAAAGGACTTTGCGGAATTCCCGAAAAAAGAGATGACATCATAAGACCTTTGCTTTCGGTTTCAAGAAGTGAGATCGAGGAATATTTGAAAGAAAAAAATCAGCCGTATGTTACCGACAGCACAAATTTGTGCGAAATGTATTCGAGAAATAAAATAAGAAAAAATGTCATTCCGGTGCTTTCGGAAATTAATCCTGCATTTTTGTATTCGGTTAAAAACACGTCCGATATTTTAAAAGACGAAGAGGATTTTCTGAATTCCGAATGCGAAAGGGCATATAGGGAATGCAAAGTTTCAGAAAATCAGCTTGATTTAAAAAAAATGTCTGATTTTCATACTGCAATAAGAAAAAGAATGCTGAAAAAATTTTTGGATAATAACGGATTAAAGCTTTCGTACAAGCGGATTGACGAGATAGAAAATAACTGCACCGACCGTATTTTTTATAAAAATAACCTTTCGGGCAATGTTTATATCATTGTCAAAAGGGGAATTATTTCTATAGAAAAATTAAACGGTGAGCGCAGGATTTTTGAGCAGAAGCTTGTCATCGGCGACAATAATTTTTTTGATAAGCTTATTGAAGTTTCTGTAACATCTCAGAAAAATTACATTGAGGAGCAAAATGTTCACAAAAAATTTGCAATTTATTATATTGATTATGGTAAAATACAAGGTGATATTGTTTTGAGGAATCGCAGAGAGGGAGATAAAATCCGGTTTGAGGGGAAGGATTTTACCTCTTCTGTCAAAAAGCTTTTTAACGAACGCATTCCGCTTTGTGAGCGGGATAAAACGGCTTTTATATGCGATGAGGACGGTATCATTCTTATTGAAGATTTCGGCATATCTGACAGAGTTAAAACAGACAGCAATACCGCCGATATTCTGAAAATTGTAATTAAGGATAGGAGTCAGGAAGTTGAACAAGGCTGAATATGGAATAAAAAAAGTGCTGATAAGCGAACAGGAAATTAAAGATAAAATTTCTGAAATGGGCGCACTCATCTCAAAGGAATACGATGGAAAAAAACTTTTGATGGTGAGCGTTTTAAAAGGTGCGTTTGTCTTTATGGCAGATCTCATGCGCGCGGTTACAATTCCTTGCGAGATTGACTTCATGTGCGTGTCAAGCTATCAGAACAGCACAGTTTCAAGCGGAACGGTTAAAATCACAAAGGATCTTAATCTTGACGTAAAGGATTATCACGTTCTGATTGTCGAGGATATTCTTGACAGCGGTAACACATTAAGTTCGGTAATAAAGCTTTTGAATCACAGGAATCCTAAGTCGCTTAAAGTGGTTACTTTCCTAGACAAGCCTGACAGAAGAACAACTTCTGTCAATGTGGATTATACCTGTTTTACAATTCCCGACGAATTTGCAATCGGTTATGGTCTTGATTATGCAGAAAAGTACAGGAACATTCCTTATATAGGTGTGCTTGACCCTTCTGCAATTGAAGAATAAAAGTTCCAAATAAAAGGAGTGAATTTATTGAATCCCAAGAGAAATAACAGAGGAATACTCGTTTATGTTGTGATAGCACTTTGCTTGATGTTTTCATTGCTGCTTTTGCTGAAAATGTCATCTGAGCCTGCCTCGCAGTATAAATATTCAGATATTGTCAAATATTTTGATGATTATAAGGTTTATGAATATTCGCTTGATCTCGGAACAGGCGAGCTTAAAATGCGTGTTGAGGGCGAAGACAAATATATAACGTATAAGGTTCCCAATGTCAGTGTTTTTATTGATGAAATCCAGGGCGAAGACAGAAATTACAGGAAAGAATATAATGAGCTTCACCCGGACAAGCCGCTCAAGCAGGATTATTATCCTATTCAGGATCATTCGTGGATTGTAAATATGATTCCGACTGTTATTCTTTTGGGGGTAATGGTTGTTCTGTTCATTTTTACAATGCGTCAGGCAGGCGGCGGAGGAAAGATTTCTCAGTTCGGGAAAGCCAATGTGAAAGCACAGTCACAGTCAGCTAAAAAGACTACCTTTGCCGATGTTGCGGGTGCGGAAGAAGAAAAGGCGGAAATGGCCGAAATTGTCGACTTCCTTAAAAATCCGAGGAAATATGTTGAAATAGGCGCAAGAATTCCTAAGGGAGTATTGCTGCTGGGCCCTCCGGGTACCGGAAAAACCTTGCTTGCTCGTGCCGTTGCGGGAGAGGCGGGAGTACCGTTCTTCTCAATTTCAGGCTCCGATTTTGTTGAAATGTTTGTCGGCGTGGGAGCATCAAGAGTAAGAGATTTGTTTGAAACAGCAAAGAAAAATTCACCGTCAATCGTATTTATAGATGAAATTGACGCTGTCGGACGTCACCGCGGAGCAGGACTCGGCGGCGGACACGATGAACGTGAACAGACACTTAATCAGCTTCTTGTTGAAATGGACGGCTTTACCGAAAACGAAAGCGTAATAGTTGTTGCCGCAACAAACCGCCGCGATATTCTTGACCCGGCTTTGTTAAGACCGGGACGTTTTGACAGACAGATTGTTGTCGGATACCCTGATGTCAAGGGACGTGAAGAGGTTCTTAAGGTTCATTCTAGAAACAAGCCGTTAGGACCGGACGTAAATCTCCCCGTTATCGCAAAGACAACTCAGGGCTTTACGGGAGCCGACCTTGAAAATCTCCTTAACGAAGCGGCTCTTCTTGCCGCAAGAGCAAACAGAAAAGCAATTATTGAGGCGGATATTGAAGAAGCAACCTTAAAGGTTATTGCGGGCCCAGAAAAGAAGTCAAGGGTTGTTACCGACCGCGATAAAAAAATCACCGCTTATCACGAGTGCGGTCATGCTATTGCCGCATATTATCTCGAAACACAGGAAAAGGTTCATCAGGTTACCGTAATTCCGAGAGGCTTTGCCGCAGGGCTTACCGTAACAAGACCATCTACCGACGACCGTCACGTTTCCAAGCGCAAGATGCAGGAGGAAATCACAATGACACTCGGCGGACGTGTGGCTGAAGCAATAATATTTGACGATGTCTGCACGGGAGCATCAAGCGACCTTAAACGCGCAACAAAGGTTGCGAGAGAAATGGTTACCCAGTACGGCTTTTCTGAGGTTATCGGGCCTGTTGTATACGGCGGGGACGATGAGGAAGTATTTATCGGCAAGGATTACGGACACACTAAGAATTACAGCGATTCCGTTGCCGCTGAAATAGACGGTGAAGTAAGAAGACTTATTGAAGAATCCTACGAACAGTCAAAGGCTATTCTTGAAGCTCATATCGACCAGCTTCATAAGCTTGCCGAATATCTCCTTGAGTACGAAAAAATCGATTCGGAAGACTTTGAAAAGTTCATGAAGGGCGAATTCACTATTGAACAAAAACGTCAGTCCGAGAAAAAGGAAGCTGACAAGCCAACTGAAGAAATCGGGAAAATTCTTGACGTAACAGTCGGGGAGGAACCGAAACCAGAAGATCCTGAACAGGAAAACGGCGGCTTTTACAAATAAAAAATATCAGGCAGGATTTTCTGTGTCAGAAAAACATAGAAAATCCGCCTTATTTTTATATAATATATAATTGCATAAAGAGCACTGATATGGTATAATAAAATATGTTCTGTTAAAGGGGACGCTGATTTGAAAAAAATTAATATAATTACAGGTCATTACGGATGCGGAAAGACAAATGTTTCGGCGAATATGGCAATTGAGCTTTCAAAAACAAGCAAGGTTACTGTCGTGGATCTTGATATTGTCAACCCGTATTTCAGAACGGCTGATTTTACCGAGCTTTTTAAAGGGCATGACATCGAGCTTGTAAAGTCGATGTATGCAAACACCAACCTCGACATTCCAGCGATTTCTTTTGATTTAGAAAGAATATGCACCGAGGACGGATACTGCATAATAGACGTCGGCGGCGACGATGACGGGGCAACCGCTTTAGGCAGATATGCCGAGGCGTTTGAACAGTTTGCTGACGATATTGAATTTTATTATGTTGTAAATGCCTGCCGCTATCCTGACGGAGAAGAAAACGATGCATTAAGCCTTTTGTATGAGATTGAAAATGCTTCGCATATGAAAGCTACGGCAATAATAAACAACACAAACTTAGGGCGGGAAACCACAAAAGAAATTATTCTTGACAATATTCCATTTGCGGAGAAAATAGCCGAGGCTTCGGGGCTTCCCGTTGAATTCACAACGGCTCCGTCATTTTTAAAATCCGAAGAGCTTGACAAAAAAGTAAGATACGCTGAAATTTATGTCAAACAAATATGGGATGAATAATCCCGATAAAATATGTTTTGATACTTATAACAGAGGAGATGAAAATATGAAGAAAATGACAGTTATTTTTGACCGCTGTAAGGGCTGCGGTCTTTGTACAACGGTCTGTCCCAAAAAAATAGTGGTTATACAGAAAGAAAAGCGCAATCCCAAAGGCTATTTTACCGCTGACTGTATTGACCAGGACGCTTGTATAAGCTGTGCTATGTGCGCAACGATGTGCCCCGACTGTGCAATCATAATTGAAAAATAAAAAACGGATAAAATTATAAGGAGTTGACTGTTTTGGAAAGAAACCTTATGAAAGGTAACGAGGCATTGGCAGAAGCCGCAATAAGAGCCGGCTGTAAATGCTTTTTTGGTTATCCTATTACCCCACAGACTGAAATATCAGCATATCTTGCCAAGAAAATGGCTAAGGCAGGAGGAGTTTTTCTTCAGGCTGAATCAGAAATTGCCGCAATAAATATGGTACTCGGTGCATCTTCAACAGGTGTAAGAGTAATGACATCTTCTTCATCACCCGGAATAAGCCTTAAGGCTGAGGGAATTTCCTATATTGCGGGAAGCGACCTCCCCTGCGTTATAATTAACGTTCAGCGCGGCGGACCTGGTCTCGGCGGAATTCAGCCGTCACAGGCTGATTACTGGCAGGCAACAAGAGCAATGGGTCACGGCGATTTTCAGATTCTTGTATTTGCACCCTGCTCCGTTCAGGAAATGGTTGACATGGTTACAAAGGCATTTGACCTTGCCGATAAGTACAGAATGCCTGCAATGATTCTTGCCGACGGACTTTTAGGACAGATGATGGAGCCTGTATCTTTCCCCGAAATCAGCCCTGTTCCGGTTGAAAAGCCATGGGCTGCCGACGGACATAAGGGAGAGAGAAAGCATAACATCATAAATTCGCTTTATCTTCAGGCTGATCAGCTTGAGAGCAAGGTAAGAGAGCGTTTTGAACGCTATGATATAATTAAACAGAATGAAGCTGAAGCTGAGCTTTATCTCACAGATGATGCCGACATTATCGTTACCGCTTACGGCGCAACCGCTAGAGTTGCAAAGTCCGCCGTAAATATGGCGAGAGAACAGGGAATAAAGGCAGGACTTCTCCGTCCTAAGACATTATGGCCTTTCCCGTCAAAGCACTTTATCGAAGCCGCAAAGACCGCTTCAAATTTCCTTTGTGTTGAAATGAGCATGGGACAGATGATAGACGACGTTAAGCTTTCTATCAGCTGCTCAAAGCCTGTTTCGTTCTTCGGAAGAACAGGCGGAGTTATTCCTAAGCCTGCGGAAATTTTAGAGGAAATCAAAAAGCTTTCAAAATAAATGTTAGAAACCGAAAGGAATGATAATTAATGGTAGCTGTATTTC
>DAOPYP010000002.1:0-18336 GCA_035352975.1 Oscillospiraceae bacterium | reverse complement strand
GTACCCACGGTATCATTCACAGAATTCTCTGCGAAGTTATCGATGAAATGGGCATTGAGGGCGACACAATAGGAGTATGCCCCGTAGGATGCTCCGTTATGGCATATGATTACTTTAGCTGTGATATGATTGAAGCTCCGCACGGACGTGCTCCTGCCGTTGCAACGGGCGCAAAAAGAGCAAATCCCGATAAATTCGTATTCACATATCAGGGAGACGGCGACCTTGCCGCTATCGGAACGGCAGAAACCGTTCACAGCGCAACAAGAGGCGAAAACATTGTCGTTATTTTCGTTAACAACGGAACATACGGAATGACAGGCGGACAGATGGCTCCGACAACGCTTCCCGGTCAGATCACACAGACCACTCCGTTCGGACGTGATCCTAAGGTTCAGGGATATCCCGTAAGAGTATGCGAAATGCTTTCGACATTAGACGGCGTTGCACTTGCTCAGAGAGTTTCTGTTGACACTGTTCCGCATATCCGCGAAGCTAAAAAAGCAATCCGCAAGGCATTTGAAAATCAGAAAGACAAAAAGGGCTTTTCAATCGTAGAGGTTCTTTCAACTTGCCCTACTAACTGGGGACTTTCTCCTGCTGCAGCAATCGAAAGACTTCAGAATGAGTGTATTCCTTACTATCCTTTAGGAGTATTCAAGGATAAGGAGGCAGGAAATAATGACTAATGAAATAATTCTTGCCGGATTCGGCGGACAGGGAATTCTTTTCGCCGGGAAAGCTCTTGCTTACGGCGGGCTTATTGATGAAAAGGAAGTTTCGTGGCTTCCGTCATACGGACCTGAAATGCGAGGCGGAACGGCAAACTGTTCTGTATGTATTTCAGACAATCCGATAGGCTCACCGCTTGTTCTTGAACCAGATCTTCTTATTGCAATGAACACTCCGTCCTTTGAAAAATTCATAAATGCAGTAAAAACAGGCGGAAAGGCATTTATCGACAGCACAATGGTTGATGCCAAAACTGAAAGAACGGATATTGAAATATTTTATATCCCCGCAACTCAGCTTGCTTCGGATAATAATTTATCGGGAATGGCTAACATAATTCTTTTGGGCAAGCTTATGAAGGAAACCGCACTTATTTCAACCCAAACAGTTGAAAAAGCTATGGCTAAATGTATTCCGCCTAAAAAAGCAAATCTTCTTGAATCAAACCTCAAGGCAATCAGCATTGGAATGAATATATAAAATCAAGCGTTTCGGAATTAATTTTCCGAAACGCTTTTTAATTTAAAAAATAATAGGCACAGATGTTAATATCTGTGCCTATTTAAAATAATTATTAAATTACTTTGAAAGTCTAGTTTCAAGCTTTGCAAGTTCATCAGCAAGAGCCTTAGGAAGCTTGTCGCCGAATTTTGCATAGAATTCTTTTATTCCCTTAACGTCTTCAAGCCAGAGGTCGCCGTCAACAGTGAGAAGTCCCTTGATTGTGTCAAGAGTAATGTCATCAAGACCTTCGATGTTGATGTCTTCTGCGTTAGGAATATATCCGATAGCAGTTTCAACAGCTTCAGCCTTGCCCTCACAACGGTCGATAATCCAGTCGAGAACACGCATGTTATCACCGAATCCAGGCCAGATGAAGTGTCCTTCGTCATCGGTTCTGAACCAGTTTACGTTGAAAATCTTAGGAGCGTTAGCACCGAGCTTTTCGCCCATTTCAAGCCAGTGAGCCCAGTAATCGCCCATGTTGTATCCGCAGAAAGGAAGCATAGCCATAGGATCGCGTCTTACAACTCCGACAGCACCTGCAGCAGCAGCTGTTGTTTCAGAAGCCATGATAGAGCCTACGAATGTACCATGTGTCCAGTCAAACGACTGATATACGAGGGGAGCGGTCTTTGCACGTCTTCCGCCGAAAATGATTGCGGAAACAGGAACGCCCTTAGGATTGTTGAATTCAGATGAAATACAAGGACAGTTAATTGCAGGAGCGGTAAATCTTGAGTTCGGATGAGCGAGCTTGTTAGCTTTGTCAGCGGTATATTCAACGCCGTTAACCTTAGCACCCTTCCACTCTGTAGCGTTTACAGGAGGATTCTTGTCAAGACCTTCCCACCATACTGTCAAATCGTCGTTGTTTATAGCAACGTTTGTATAGATAGTGTTCTTCATTGCTGAATGAAGAGCGTTGTAGTTTGACTTTTCATTTGTTCCCGGAGCAACACCGAAGAAGCCGTTTTCAGGATTGATAGCATAAAGCTTTCCGTCTGCGCCCTGCTTGAGCCAAGCAATATCGTCGCCGACTGTCCAAACTTTATAGCCCTTCTTTGTATATCCCTCAGGAGGGATAAGCATTGCAAGGTTAGTTTTTCCGCATGCTGAAGGGAATGCTGCTGTAATATACTTAACTTCGCCGTTTGGCTTTTCAAGACCGAGGATAAGCATATGTTCAGCCATCCAGCCTTCTTTCCAGCCCTGGTATGAAGCAATTCTCAATGCAAAGCATTTCTTTCCGAGGAGAACGTTTCCGCCGTAAGCCGAATTGATAGACCAAATAGTATTATCTTCAGGGAAGTGAACGATGTATCTGTTTTCAGGGTCAACCTGTGCCTTTGAATGAAGACCGCGTACAAAATCGTTTGATGTTTCACCGAGGTTTTCAAAAGCAGCTTTGCCCATTCTTGTCATAATATCCATATTAAGAACTACATAAATAGAGTCAGTAAGCTCAACGCCGACCTTAGCCAGTGAAGAACCGATAGGTCCCATTGAGTAAGGGATAACGTACATTGTTCTTCCCTTCATAACTCCGTCATACATAGGGGTAAGCTTAGCATACATTTCCTTAGGGTCGCACCAGTTGTTTGTAGGTCCGGCATTTTCCTTTGTTTTAGAGCAAATGAATGTTCTATCTTCAACACGGGCAACGTCGTTAGGCAGTGTTCTGTGGTACAGGCAGCCTGGGAGCTTGTCCTGGTTAAGCTTTGTCATTTCACCGGAAGCAATTGCTTCATTGCGAAGTGCGTCAAGCTGTTCATCAGAGCCGTCAATCCATACAACCTTATCAGGCTTTGTTAATGCGATCATTTCGTCAACCCAAGTTAACACGTTCTTGTTGTTTGTTAACATAAGATTTCTCCTTCCAAATTAAAAAAATATTAGAAAAACAAATTTCCCACAATTAACATTATAAACGGTAATTGTCTACATGTCAAGCAATAAAATGTGAATAAATTAACGATATTTTGCAATTATTAAACATTAAACCTGCAAAACAGAAATAAATTATTCATAAAATCAATAGTAATTATAAGTTGCAAAATAATAAATAAAAGTTTGTATAAAAAAATCTTCAATTAAATATTTTCAAGACTTAGTGTTGCTATTGCGTTAAGACTTTCGTCTGCACGTATCCCCGAAAGGAAATTGTAATATGCCTGACAGCCTATCATAGCCGCGTTATCCCCGCAAAGCGATAAAGGCGGCATAAAAAGCGTGATATTATTGCGGGTGCATTCCGACTGTAAGAGTGTTCTTACCCCAGAATTTGCGGAAACTCCACCGGCAATAGCAACATTAGTATATCCCTTTTCTTTAGCCGCATTCAGAGTTTTTTCGACAAGTATTTCGGCAATTGTTTTTTGAAAACTTGCAGCAATGTCATTTTTATCAAAAGTTAAATTTTTTTGTTCAAGGTTGTGCACAAGGTTTATCACCGCGGTTTTAAGTCCCGAAAAGCTAAAATCATATGGTGAACCGTTTACAGACGGTCGGGGAAGCTTATAAGCGTCGGGATTTCCGAGCTTAGCGGCATTGTCAACATGAATTCCGCCCGGATAAGGGAAGCCTAAAATTCTTGCGACCTTATCAAAGCATTCGCCCGCCGCATCGTCCCTTGTTCTGCCGATTACTTTGAATTCGGTATAGTTAAGGACCTCGACAATGTGAGAATGTCCTCCGCTTGCGACAAGACAAAGATAAGGCGGCTTTAATTCTTCGTGTGCAAGATAGTTTGCGGCGATATGTCCGGCAATGTGATGAACAGGGATAAGCGGCTTTTCTGCTGACATTGAAAGCCCTTTTGCAAAGCTTACGCCGACGAGAAGTGCGCCGATAAGTCCGGGGGCATACGTTACCGCAACCGCATCAACGTCCGAAAGCTCCATATCTGCTTTTTTCAGCGCCTCATCAACAACTCCGAGAATATTTTCACTGTGCCGTCTTGAAGCAATTTCGGGAACTACACCGCCGTAAAGCTTATGCTCTTCAATCTGTGAAGAAATGACCGACGACAATATTATCTTACCATCTTCGACAACGGCGGCGGCGGTTTCGTCACACGAGCTTTCTATCGCAAGTATTTTCATTATTTCAACCTCTTTGTCATTAAAATTGCATTTTCAGTCGGCATTGAGTAAAAATTTTTTCTCATTCCAACCTCTTCAAAACCGAGTTTTTTATATAAGACAATCGCGGGGAGATTGGATTCCCTCACCTCAAGATTTATAACCAACGCCTTGTCCTTAACGTATTCCTCCGAAAGAATAACGAGATTTTCGCCGATATGCCTTTTGCGGAAGCTTTCTGTAACTGCAACGTTATTTATGTTCACTTCGTCAAGAATACAGTGAAAATTAATAAATCCGACAACTTTTTCCCCGTCAAGGGCAGCAATAGTAACGGCGTTTTCGTTATCAAGCTCCGAACGGAAAACATTCTCGCTCCACGGCACGGAAAAACATTCTCTCTCGATTTCAGAAACGCCCTTAACATCGCATTCCCGCATTTTTATATAAGTGATATTATCCTTTTGCATCATACCAGCTTCGTCCTTTGTTTACATCTGCAATAAGCGGAACAGAAAGCTTTGCCGCGTGTTCCATTTCGTCGTTCAGAATAACAGCCGCACGTTCGGCGCAATCTTCGGAAGCCTCCACAATAAGCTCGTCGTGAACCTGAAGAATAAGCCGCGCATCAAGCTTTTCCTCTTTGAGCTTCTGATAAACCTTTATCATCGCGATTTTGATAATGTCGGCGGCAGAGCCTTGAATGGGGGCGTTCATTGCCGCTCTTTTTCCGAACGCCTGAAGTATTTTGTTTGAGGAGGAAAGCTCGGGGATATATCGTCTTCTCCCGAACATTGTCGAAACATAGCCGTTCTCCATAGCATCCTTTACTGTTTTGTCCATATATTTTGCAACATTAGGATAATTCGCAAGATAGCTTTTTATATAGCGGTCTGCCTCGGCGACAGATACGTCAATGTCTTTTGAAAGCGAAAACGCACCAATACCATAGATAATTCCGAAATTAACGGCTTTTGCGGCACGGCGCATAGAAGAAGTGACCATTTCTGGCGGCATATTGAAAACCTGCGAGGCTGTGGCGGTGTGAATATCCATTCCGCTTAAAAAAGCGTTTTTCATATTTTCGTCATCACATATCGAAGCAAGAATTCTAAGCTCAATCTGGCTGTAATCTGAGTCGAGAAGAACATATCCGTCCTTTGCAACAAAAAATTTCCGCATATTTCGTCCCAATTCAGTCCTGACGGGAATATTCTGCATATTCGGCTCAGTTGAAGAAATTCTACCTGTCCTTGTTTCAGTCTGCTTAAAGTTTGAATGGATTTTGCTGTCATCGCCGACAGACTTCAAAAGCCCGTCGACATAAGTTGAATTTAGCTTTGAAAGCTGTCTGTACTGTAAAATCAGCTCGATAATTGGGTGCTTTCCGCGTAATTGCTCCAGAACGTCCGCATTTGTGGAATACCCAGTCTTTGTTTTTTTCTTTGACGGAAGTCCTAAATCCTCAAAAAGAATATCTCCCAATTGTTTTGGCGAGGAGATGTTGAATTCCTTACCCGCCATAAAATAAATCTGTGCCTCAAGCCCTTTTAAATCGGATTTCAGCTTGTCCCCGAAAGCCGAAACACCACTTTTATCAACAAGAACGCCGTTATACTCCATTGAGGCAAGAACCTCTGTAAGCGGCTGTTCAATTTCATAAAAAAGCTTGTCAGTCCCTGTTTTTATAAGCTCGTCCTTAAATTTATCACAGACGGCTTTAAGTGCATAAATATCAGCATTTTCGTTTAAATTAGTCGGGCAGCTTATTTTGTATTCGTCGCAGAGCCTTTTTATATTATATTCCGACGACGATGGATTTAAAAGATATGCCGCAATTTCGGCATCAAAACCGAGATTTTTTATCTCGACTTTATTTTCAAAAGCAAAATGATAAACCGACTTCGCCGAAAATGTATATTTTTTATTCTCACTTTTCATAAAATCAAGTATCAGCGAAATATCCTCAGTGTAATAAATTTTCACGCCGTCAAATATTTTAAGATGACTTCTTTTTAGAACAAAATACAGTTCGTCATCGGCATTTTTTATGCTTTCAGAGGTCATTTCCTCCGCAGTTATTTCAGCTTGACTTTCGTTAAAAACCACAGGCTTTATATCTTCTGCTACACTCAAATTCAGCTTTTTTAAAAGTGCAAACATTTCAAGCTCGCTTAAAATTTCGGCAACTTTTTTTGCATCGGGATTTTTCGGAACGTAATAGCTGACGTCATTTTCAATCGGAACGTCAAGCACAATCGCGGCAAGCCACTTGCTTTCAAATGCCGAATCCTTTCCGCTAATAAGCTTTGTGCGAACGGAATTTGTCAGCTCGGCATTTTCGATATTTTCATAAAGCTTTTCAATGCTTTCGTGTTCTTTTATAAGTGAAAGGGCGGTTTTTTCGCCTATTCCGGGAACTCCCGTGATATTGTCTGAGCTGTCGCCCATAAGCGCTTTTAGGTCGATAAGCTGTAAAGGCTCAAGCCCGTAAACCTCTCTGAATTTATCGGGGGTGAATATAATCTGCTCTTTATTTGTCGCAAGTCTGACGGTTACATTATCATTTATAAGCTGTAAGCTGTCGCGGTCGCCTGTGAGAATTACGCAGGAATTTTGACTGTCCGTGCAGATTTTAGAGAGCGTTCCTAAAATGTCGTCCGCCTCATAGCCCTCTTTTTCGACAACCATTACACCGAGTGCCGACAAAATTTCCTTGATTAGCGGGAGCTGCTGCGCAAGCTCGGGCGGCATACCTTTTCGGTTCGCCTTATAAGACGTAACCTTTTCATGACGGAAGGTCGGTCCTTTTAAATCAAATGCAACCGCAACAGCATCGGGCTTTTCGTCCTCAACTGCTTTAAGATAAATATTCATAAAGCCTGTCACGGCATTTGTGAATACCCCTTTTTTGTTTGATAAAAGCTTTATTCCGTAAAACGCACGGTTTAAAATACTGTTTCCGTCAATAGCAAGCAGTCGCATTGATGTTCCTCCCTAAAATGCATATTCAATTTTTAGTATATCACATATTATTTTAAAATTACAGTGAAATTTTAAATAATGTATTCTTTTATAAAAAAATATGCTAAAATATTTTGGATGATGCAGAGATGTTTTTATATGATGCGTCGCTAAAAGGAGGATAGTCATATGTCAGCTTTGATCGGCACGATAATGCTTAACAATATAAATGTTACTTATCATATTGAACGCAAGTCAGTTAAAAACATAAATATACGCATAAAAAGTGATGGCATAGTCTATATTTCCGCGAGCAGATCAGTATCAGAAAAATACATAAGAAAGCTTTTAATTACTGACGGTGAGAAAATATCAGCCGCAATTAACAGTATGAAGCTTTCTCAAAATCAAAAGTCAGATACAGACTTCATGTGGTACCTTGGCAGAAAATATCCTATCAGCGTGGTATATGATGAAAATGAAAAAACAGAGCTTACTGATGAATTGTTTTCGGTGCATACAAATGAACCGACTAACCGACAGCATGTAATTTATCTGATAAAACGCTGGCAGGCTGACCGCTGTCAGGAAATATATAAAAAAATAAATGAAGAGGTTTCCGATATATTTAAAGATAAAGGTTATACTGTTCCGCACGCACGCGTGTATATAAAAGATATGAAAACAAGATGGGGAAGCTGCAACGCACGTGATGGCAAAATTTCTATGAATCTGCGGCTGATAGAGTATCCTATTGAATGTATCTATGCTGTTTTCTATCATGAGTATGCGCATTTTATTCACCATAATCATTCTAAAGATTTTCATAATTTTCTCAATAATATTTATCCAGAATATAAAAAATGGGATAAAATTTTAAAAACTCAGCAGAAATAGACGAACATTTCTGCTGAGTTTTATAAGAAGTATAACTATAAGCTGCGCTTAAAAATAAAAATATCATTTCCCTCATCATACCCATATCCGGCAGAAAGAAGTGTATTCCTTGATGCGGCATTATCTTTTTCCGGCTGAACAATTATCTGTGAGGCTATTGTTTCTTCAAATACCTTTTCAGTCAGAAGCTTTATTATTTTTGTTCCGAAGCCTTTTCCGAGATACTCTTTTTCACCAATCAGATAATCAATGCTGAATGTATCTTTTATGTCAATAGCTCCGTGCCAGTTTTCATCGCCGAGAGAATAATCATAATACTGACAAAATCCGAAAGGCTTATTATCATCAGCGGCAATAAAATGATGAATAAATTCAAATTTATCGCTTAAAACTTCTTCGAGCCATTCGTCCGTATCAGTGTACCACTTTTTTATGTAATCCTTGTTAAGCCATTCGGTGAAAAGCTTTATATCCTGATTCGTGAATTTATTTAATTTCAGCATAATTTTGGTGCTCCTCTCAATTTGCAGAATCAATAAAGAATTTTTGATTTGCATTATAACTCTTTTTAAAAACAATTATCAGCAGCTCATCAACTGCCGATATACTTGCGAAAGTCAAAATCGTATAGATTCCTGCGCTTTTAGGGATAAAAGTAATCATAACAGGCAGAAGAAAAAGAAATACTCCTGTAATTTTATTCAAATAAGTATGCAGCGGAGAAAAAAACTTATATTTAATATATCCGACTATAATCGACAATATTTTTACAACCGAAATAGCGATAAACCATATTATCATAACGCTTGTCAGATTGATTATGCCGAATAAAAAAACAATGAGAACTGCTGTGAAGACAATATCCCCGACTGTGTCAAGTTTTGCCCCAAGTATTGTTTCGGTATGAGTTTTTCTGGCGATGAACCCGTCCAAAACATCAGTCAGCCCGCATAAAAGATATATGGCAAAAAACATTGGCGACAGCGGGACAACAACCAGCAGTAACGGTGATGCCAGTATTCTTAAAACGGAAATTAAATTTGCCGCGTGTTTCAAACGAATTCTCCTTATTATTCTTAAAAATACTTACCTTATTCCCGCAAATATAAAATAGCTCGTTACCCCATCGTTAAATGAGGGGTGAGTATACGGAAGTCCTAAAATCTCAAAAGAATTGCTGTGGTCAAGGGTCTGTACCTGTCCGTCTGAAATATCGTTTAGCCGCAAAAATGTACTTACGCAATAGGGAGAATCCATGTTGCTGTTGCCCATTTTTGAAATACTTTCAAGGTCGTTGTCCATGACAGCCTTAAGCGTTTCGTCGTCATGATTTGCGGCTTCGTCCGGATTCAAATAATGAGAAAAATCAACCGAGAATACAAAAAGGCAGCTTTTTTCTTTTGAAAATTCCGCAAGCAATTCAGAAACACGTTCGGGAGTATCGTCATCGGCAGTTCTTGACACAAGCAGACAGGAAACCGATGCAGACGGGAAATAATATTTCACGAACGGTATCAGCCCCGAAGCAGAATGGTCAGACTGAAGCATTTCGTCATCTTCGGCGGCGTTAAGCTTAGTTACGAACTTTTCGGACAAGCCTTTATCGGTCGATAAAGTGCCTGTCGGCGCTTCCCAATCGGACAAGGTCGTGCATATCTTGTTGCTTTTCGGCTCATGTATAGGCGCTATGATAACGACGGTGTCTATTTCATTCTGACGGTTTTCAGAAGCTGTTTTAAAGAAACTCGCAATCATTTTTCCTGCAAGTAAATGGTGCGGCACAACGCCGCACCATATTTCATTTTCAACATCATAAGGCTCTGATTGAATGTCAAACAGGTTAAATTCACGCTCATCATAAAAATTACATTCCAATAATGAACCGCTTTGCTTTTCGCCGATAAAAAGTTTTTCAGTGTTTGAGTCGTAAGCCGACGTATGCGTTTTTTGTTCAGCTCTTAAATTAGAATTGCACCCAAGCGACAAAATACAGCCTATAAGCAGTAATGCTATCAGGAATTTTTTTGACAGCCTAATCATTTTCTTCCACCGTTATCTTGCCGCGTTCGCTCTTGCCCCAGTTCCCTTTATAATCACGCACAACGGCGTTTTCCATAACGTATTCACCCGGAGTAACCAGTCGGATATAATAGCTGACGGTGTTGCTTTTATAAAACGATGCTTTTATATGCTGTCCGTTTCGCTCAATATAATAGTCCTCAGCCGAATAAGCATATCTGGCGCAGGACGGTATTACATCTTCAACTTTATAATAGCTCATATTATTGTCTAATAGCTTAATATCAACTCGTATAAGATCGCCGGGTTTCCAGCTGCCGCTTTCGGAGGTATAAGTCTTTTCAATAATAATAGACGGCTCGGTATCCTGTTCGGTTATCAGCCCCGTATAGTATGCGGTACAGCTTACGTTACCTGAAGTGACTTTAAAATCTGCTTTTTTCAGCTGTTCCTCACCGAATCTTATGGTATGGCCTCTGAAATTATCAAGCTTTATTTTTTCGGTCTTTCCGTTGAGATTATACTCAAATTCAGCACTGCCCGATGATTTTGGAACGTAACGGCGAAGATACGTTATAAACTCAAGAGCACAGCTTTCGTAAGTTTGTTCACTTTCCGTAAGATACCGCGCCATAGCCTCTGATTCTTTAAGATTTAATATTGATGCCGTCAGAAAAGTGAGTCTGGTGCTGTATTCAACATCACCCCCATTATAGGAAATATATGCTTTCATTTCATTGTTTGTGGAGTTATTATCTATCGTTATAGACTCGGTTAATTCGGTGTAATATTTTAGTGCGTTCTGATAATCTCCGAGAAGTGCAAGAGCGGCACAAAGTCTCATTCTATTGGTAGCTACCCAATTGAAATCGTCCTGACTTTCAAGAAGCTCTAATATTTCGGGAAGAACAGGCTCAGACAACGCCGCAAGTCCCAAATAACAGGAAATCACATCTTCCTTTGACGCGGTTCTGTCAGAAAGCTTTTGATAAAATGCTGAGGAAACAGCACTTTTATCAACCAGCTCGGGAGAGGCAACGCAAATTAGTGCCGTCAGCTCATAATCGTCCTCCATATAAGGCAAAAGCTTTGCGGTTCCGTTTGAGGTGATATCGCTGAAGGAATTTACGAACTGCTCTTCGGTAATATATCCATATTCTTTTGCGACGAAGCCTTGAGCAATCTGAAAATCAAGACGTTCGCCCCAGCTTGAGCCAAGCTTATTTAAGATTTTGCCGTACAGTAAATAATCTTTATTATAAAAAGTTAGATTAACAGGCCAGCGGGTAGGGGAAACGGGGATAGAGCTTCCCGTCAGGTCAAATGTCTTTAAGACAGGGGTTTCAAGCACAGTATCCACTACCTCAAACGGAAGTTCAACAGCATCGGAATACTGTCCGTTTTTAGCACTGAAAAGAACTTTATACTCTCCCTTTGGCAGCCTTCCGAATTTAAAAGGTTCGCCAGGCTTAGCAGTAAGTATGTTGTCAACGCCGTTTTTTGTTACGGTTGCGGTTATTTCATTGACATTTTTTGCCTCCCCATTACACATAGCCGAAAATGTAATGTCATCGCCCTCGGTATACTTAGGCATTACGATAGGAGATATAAAAAGCGGACGAGTAACAATAATCGGCTTTTTTGCCGTTCCCGCATAAATGTTTCCCACGCCGTTTTCGCTTATTGCCTGAACGGTCGCACGCCATGTGGTAAGGTTATCAGGCAGAGAAAAACTGAGTGATACCATTCCGTCAGAATCCGTCATGCCTGTCACAAAAGCGGCGGTATCTTTAAAATCTCGCCGCGGGGCAGTTCCCTCTCCGCCGCCGCCTCGTTCACCCGCGCTGAGATCGCCGAGTATATGCTGAACATAACTGTAATACGGCTTTGATTGTGGGAAATCAATTGATGAGTAGAGCTCTTTAAGAGGATCAACCGTTTGGTCCATTATTGCAAATGCCGCTTCGTCAACAACGCTTAACGATACAGCCGCATTGCGGACAGGCTTTCCGTTTTTGTCAACTGCTTTTACAGTTACAGAAGCCTTTTCACCGGGCGAGTATTTATTTTTGTCGGAAGTTACCGTCAGATCAATTGCCCTATCCGACGGATCGAATCTGTAAGACCAATATCTTTCGTATATCGGATAGACATGCTTTCCGTCAAAATATGCACCGCTGAAATTAATGTTCGGGATATAATCCGCCGTCATTGTATGACTGAATTCAGGGGAATTTACGACATCTGACGTAATAAATTCAGAGCCTGAAACGGTATAGAAAATGCGGCCTTTATTGTCGGTTACCTCGTCATAGTTATCAAGAAGCTTAAAATTCAACGTTTGTCCCTCGGTAAAAGTTTCGCTGTCGGGGGAAAAAGAATAATCATGATATTCTATCGACCTGTAATAATAATAGGATTCGTCACAAAGAGTGACTGTTTCCTGAACAGGCTGACCAAGCGTATCCGTCCAGCTAAGATCCATAAAATACGAACTTTCCGGATCATTCATCGGAATGTTTGAAAACTCACCCACGCCGTTTATGGTATTAACTGAAAATGTGCCAAGAGTTTCTTCACGGTTGTCATATTCATATTCGTATACGGTCTTTTTCTGAAGAAAATCATAATAACTTCCGGTTTCCCTTTTCTCATACCAGACACGTCTTAATGTGGCGTTAACCTTAGTATCTATTGGCTCGCCGCGCATTTTTTCGTTTAATTCTGATTCATAATACCCTTGTTTTTCGTTTAAAATTTCGCGATTGACAGTAGAAGTCTTAATTTTTAATGCGCCGGTTTTATCGGATTTCGTAAATTCTGATTCAAGCATGACGTCACGGAATATCGAATAAAAGTTACCGTAAATAGTCTGATACTCATTTTCAATTCCGCTCATATTCAAATAAAAATAATTCCATGACGGGCGCCAGGTATTTTGATCTTTCATAAGAAGGGAGGTTTTTGCAAAACCGTTAGTATCTGTGCTGATTTGTGACGGTTTTGACGATGCAACGTCAGTGTTTTCATTGACATTAAAGGTTAATCCTGCGGCGGGTGTTCCCTCATAGAAAGATGCGTTAACATTTACGTCAACGGGGTTTTTCTGCGGCATCCACGCATAATAGGGGACTTTTGCATCTATCACATAAGTCGGTTTGACATAATCACAAATGGTTATATATCTGCTGTACATTTCTGTATCGCCGTTCATAAGCGCTATTTGGTTTCCCCAGTTTTCAAGCCTGTTTTTATATGATACGGTGGCTGTAAATGTTCCGTCAGGCTGAATGTCAATCGGGAAACGCTCGCCCTCGGTATCTTCATAGCCGAATTTTATATCAAGATTTGACGGGATTCCCGAAGATTTGCTTGAGCGCGGACGGATAAGTCCCCAGATTTTCACTGTGTCCGTCGAGAGGTAAGCCTCACGGTCGGTGTACATATACATAAAATAGTCTTCGCATGAACTTCTGGTCTCGGACGAACCGTGATCAAGAACATCAATATATGTATTTCCTGAATAATTGACCTTTAAAACTCCATAGCCATCTTCCTCGGCGGAGATATTCATAAATGCTGTACCTTTTTCATCGGTCTTAGCTTCGAATTTTTTATCCTCTATATTAAGTGAGATTGAAGCATCTGCTGCAGTTTCCCCCGTGGCAGTATCGTTTATGAAAAACGCCGCCTGACTGGGGAGAACATTGGCATAAACGGAAATAGGATTTATTTGAATATTCCGCTGTATATGAAAATCCTTATAATCATATCTTGCTCTTATATCTGCGAGATACCAGCCGACCTCAAGATTATCCGGCAGGAACAGATAAGACGGTCTCCAGCCTTGGCCTATATCTGGCGGGATTGTAAGCTTATCTGTGGATTCATAGACAGATGTCAGTCCCTTAGTCGGGAAGACATAGGTTTCGTTCCATTCTGAGTTTTGAGCATAGTCATTAAGTGCGTTATAATAGTCATCGGCATTTTCATAGCGATATAATGTTACGCCAAAGTCATTGCTGTTCATCTCGCTTGAATTATATATTTCAATAAGCGGCTGTTCACCGGGCAAAAATGTTTCGGAATTTTCGTTTGAGGTGTAACAGTAAATATAATTATCGGAATGCTGCGTTTTAAATTTAAACGACGTTCCCTTCGATAAGACAGCTCCGTCCGCCGACTTAAAGCCTTCTTTAAATGTAACGGTATATACAGTATCCGTATTCAGCGGATTAGTCGGTACAAAAACCAATGTCGAGCGATATTGCTTGAATGTTCCGCTCGCAAGGGGTGATATTTCAAAATATTTCTCGGCATTTTTAATATCGACAAGAACGGAAAAATTAATTTCAATTCCGGAATCTACAGGGACATATTCGCTTTTGTCTTCAGGTAAGGTTGATGTTATGCGAAAAACATCCGACGTCTGAAAAGCCCAGCTGAATGCCGTACCTCCGTCGTTATCGTGAAGCGAAAGCTTTACTATGCTTGCCATTGGGAAAGTTTTTTTGCTTTTAAGCGTATACGAACAGGACGCCGTTCTTTTAAGCTCAAAATCTTCGCCCGAATTCAGCAGAAGCATTGACTTTAATTTGTCAGCTTTCATATCCTTTGATGAGGTAATCTTAAATTCCGAATCGGGTTCAATCAAACGCCCTGCGGTTTTTTTCGCTTCTACAGATGTAATCAGACAGTCTTTCGGAAGCTCGCGCAGATCCGATTGATTTTCAGCATCTGTCGAAATCACGGCTGGCTCTTGGTTTAAAGTGAATATTTTCGGAATGAAAATAACAGATGCAATACATAAAGCTATTACACATACCGCCGCAGAGCACCAAATTATAGGCTTCCTTTTTATAGAATCGATTATTTTTCCCCATGCCTTAGATAGCGCATTCTTTTTGTCCATAAAACAATTCCCCCAATTTATGATAGCTAACCGATACAATTATATCATAATTTATTAAAATGTATATAAAAAATATATCACAAATTATCTCAATATGGTTACATTTTCTATTTTTTATTTATAATGCCTGATAAACAAAACTCAAACACAAAATCACTAACCGAAATAAAAACGGCATAGCCGATTTTCACGACTATGCCGAGGTTTTAGATTATAAATTTCTGATTTTCGCTTACCTTTTTATTTCACATAAACAAGGCGGTCGTTTACTTCGTCATACACCGAATACTCCATATCGTTTTCTTCCGAATAATTAAGAGCATTCTGTGCTTTTTTTAGTAATGCTTCAAAGGAAACATCATGGTCGGGATAAAAAGCCACGCCCATATGAACCTTGACGGACAACGAGTGAAGCTCACATGTTTTGGAAATCAAAGATAAAATTTCATCCGCTTTGGCTTTAACAAGCATTTCAGAACAGCTTTTTAAAAAGAACATATAAGTATTGTTCTCTGATGAGCCGATTACATCCGAGCTTCGGAAAAGCTCTTTTAAAGAGTGGAAAAAGCTTTTAATAAGTTCTTTATCCGAGCAGATTTCAGAAATGTTTTGGACATCGGTTTTTAATAATAAAATTGCATGAAAATCGGTGCGGTTATATGATATAATATACTTTGAGAATTCCTGCGCAGCAGGCATATTCAAAAATCCTGTTGAATTATTAATATCGGCGGGGAGAAGCTTTCGCATTTTTATGTCTTTTTTCTTTGATATGTTTGTCAGAATACCGACGCCTCTTACCGGCGTATTATTTTCGTCAAAAATTACTGTTACACGAGTATTATACCAATAATACTGCCCGCAGGTCGTCATCATTCTGAAGTCATCCTCATTATATTTCTGACCTTGTTTTATTAATTCATAAAACGTGATAAACCTGTCACAGTCATCGGGGTGAACAAGCTCCTGCTCAACAGCGTCATATGGGAAATCATTGTAATGACAGTCGTATCCAAAAAGATCCTCAAACTTTTCGTTTTGGACAATGCTGTTATTTATAATGTCATATTCAAAAATCACGCTTTCAGAACGGTCTGAAACTATGCGGTAGCGTTCATTTGCGGTCTGAAGAGCTTTTCTGCTTTTAATAAGCTCCTGCTCGGTATGTTTTATTTTAGAAATATCAACAAGCACACAATAATATTCAGGCTCGCCGTTTGTCATTTCAATATTTCTGCTCTTCTGTAAAATCCATATGATTTCGCCGTCTTTTTTTATAATGCGGTATTGTGATTCGGTAAGGCTGCTGTTTGTTGTGCTTATCGATTTTAGAAGCTCAGCTCTGTCGGACGGATGAACCATTTTTATGAACTTGTTTTCAAAAAAAACATCAATTTCCTCTCTGTTATATCCGGCTAAATCAAGAAAGCTGTCACTTAAATATGAAATAGTAAGCTGATCGTTGCTTTTACAGCAGCAAACTCCGCCGGGAATACTTGATGTTATTGTATCAAGCTTTAATTTATTTTTCATCAGTTCGCGCGTTTTATTTTTAATAATAATAAAAAAATAAATAAATAAAATAAAAAATGAAATAATAACCTTTAAGCATAAAAGCATACTGCTTACGGCAATATTATTATATTGCGAATGTATCAGCTCAGAAAGCTGTTCAAGCTGAAACTTATCAGTTATTCCCAGAAAAACGGTTACAAAGTTAGTAAGTGAATTATTTATGCCATGATAAAGGGATAAAAAGAAATCAAAAAAAGAGGAAATAAATAATGCGGAAGATAAAATTATGATTACCGCAGTCAAAAGCTGTTTCTTTTTTAATTTATTCACATTATTTCCTCCTCTTTGTTAATATCTTAACTATATTATAAATTCTGGATAGAATAATTACATTATTTTTTAAAGAAAAAAATGTTAATTTTTTTAAAAATAAATAAAAAGTAGATAAAATAAAAATTGAATTTTGTGCAAAATGTTCAATTTGACTTTATGGAAATATCATAATAAACGAGGTAATCTATGAAAAGGGTTTATAAAATCAACGGAATGACCTGTTCAGCCTGTGCGGCTAGAATTGAACGAGTGGTCGGGAAAAAAGAGGGAATAAGCAAAGCTTCTGTAAATTTTGCATCAGAAACATTATCGGTTGAATTTGATAATGATAAGATTAAAGAAAAGGATATTGCCGAAGTGGTTGAAAAAGCGGGATATTCCGTTGCAAAAGACAATGAAAAGCCTAAAAAATCCCTCGAGCAGACTATGCTGTTAAGATTTATTCTGTCAGCTTTATTTACGATCCCTCTTCTTGTCGTAAGTATGGGACATATGGCGGGAATGCCTTTGCCGCATATAATTAACGCGCATGAAAATCCTTTGAATTTTGCGATTTTTCAGATAATTATGACTGTCCCTGTTATGGCGGTCGGATATAAATTTTACATTACGGGCTTTAAAAATCTCATTAAGCTTTATCCGAATATGGACAGCCTTATTGCGATAGGAACTTCTGCCGCATTTATTTACGGCATTTATGCAACGGTAAAAATAAGCGCCGGGGTATACAGCTTTACAATGCAGCTTTATTTTGAATCTGCGGCGGTAATACTCACTCTTATAACCCTTGGGAAATATCTTGAGGCTGTTTCAAAGGGGAAATCCTCGGAAGCAATTAAAAAGCTTATGAATCTTTCACCCAAAACAGCGTTAATTGAACGCGGCGGAAAAGAAATTGAAATCAGAATCGAAGATGTAAAAAAAGATGATATTGTCATAGTTAAGCCGGGAGAAAAATTTCCTGTCGACGGAATTGTAACAGGAGGAGAAACTTCTGTTGATGAAAGTATGCTGACAGGCGAAAGCATCCCGACGGAAAAAATTGTCGGAAGTGAAATCATCGGTGCAACATTAAATAAAAACGGATATATAAAATACCGTGCGACAAAAGTGGGGAAAGATACGGCTCTTGCACGGATAATAAGTCTTGTTGAAGAAGCTCAGGGCTCAAAAGCACCTATCGCAAGGCTTGCTGATAAAATCTCGGCATATTTCGTTCCTACGGTAATAGGACTTGCGGTTATTTCATCTGTATTGTGGCATATATACGGCAAAAGTCCTTCATTTTCGCTTACGATATTCATATCCGTGCTGGTCATTGCCTGTCCGTGTGCTTTGGGACTAGCTACCCCCGTTGCAATAATGGTCGGAACGGGTAAG
>DAOPYP010000001.1:11331-58501 GCA_035352975.1 Oscillospiraceae bacterium | reverse complement strand
GCTGTGCTCAAAGTAAACAAACAAGCAAGCAGACAGAAACGTCCGTGTCCGAAACGCTGTCATCATCGTCCGAAAGCACTGACGATTCAGATCAAAGTGCCGAAACATCGGTAAGCTCCGATTCAAGTGAAACTTCATCGACAGTCAAAAAGACGGACGTGGTTAAAGCCGATGCGCAAAAATCTGGTAGCAAAGCCTCCTCCGACGTAATTTTAAATATCGTCAGCGGAAACACCTGGGACGGCGGAAAAGGCAAGTATACTCAGCTTGACGCTAAAATAACAAACAGCGGCTCTTCCGAAATATCAGGATGGACTGCCGAAATTACTGTCCCCGCAGGGACGGGAGTAGACCAGATATGGAACGGTTCATATAAGCTTGACGGAACAAAGCTCACCATTACCCCAGCCGAACATAATAGCAAGGTTTCTGCGGGCGGGAACGTAACCTTCGGGCTTATCGTAACAGGTTCGGGCGTTGTAAAGCCGTCTAACTCAAAGCTTGTTTACGGCGGGAAGTCGGTTAACGGTTCGTCATCGGCGGCTCCAACGCAAACCAATCAACCGAACAATACGCAGAATAATCAGGGTAATAACAATAAGCCCGCCCCCGCAAAGAATGTTCCCACCCCAACGACTGACGACTGGCTTTCGGTAAAGGGTAACAAGATAATTGACAAAAGCGGAAAAGAAGTATGGCTGACGGGTGTAAACTGGTTCGGATACAATACAGGGACTAACACATTCGACGGCTTATGGGCGGCTGACCTCAACACCTCGATAAAATCCATAGCCGACCACGGTTTCAACCTTATCCGCGTTCCTATGTCCTCGGAGCTTATACTTCAGTGGGCGGACGGGAAATATCCGACCGCGAACTTCAATCAGGCGACCAACTCTTATCTGGTCGGAATGAACAGCCTTGAAATCTGGGATTATGTTGTCGGACAATGCCGCGCCAACGGAATAAAAATCATGGTTGACATTCACTGCGCAAAAACCGACGCTATGGGGCATATGAAACCCGTTTGGTACGAGGGTAACATCACTGAAAAGGATTATTTAAAATCACTTTCATGGATGGCAGAACGCTATAAAAACGATGATGCGATTATTGCATTTGATTTAAAGAACGAGCCTCACGGAAAGCCGAATGAAACTCCCCACGCTATCTGGAACAACTCGACTGACCCGAACAACTGGAAATACATTGCCGAAAAAGCTGCAAAAACAGTGCTTTCCAAAAACCCAAATGTACTTGTAATGGTTGAGGGAATTGAAATATACCCCAAAGATATTAAGACCAACAGCAGCTTTAAATCGACAAACGATAAGGATTATTATTATAACTGGTGGGGCGGGAACCTCCGCGGAGTAAAGGATTATCCGATAAATTTAGGGAAATATCAGAATAAGCTTGTTTATTCTCCTCACGATTACGGTCCCGCTGTATATAAACAGCCCTGGTTCAAGAACGGCTACACCTTTGACAGCCTTTATAAAGACTGCTGGAAAGACAACTGGATGTATATTCACGAAACAAAAACCGCACCGCTTCTTATCGGCGAATGGGGCGGATATATGACCGAGCCTAATCTGACCTGGATGACGTATATGAGAAAGCTCATAAAGGACAATAAGCTTAACCATACGTTCTGGTGCTTTAACGCAAATTCCGGCGATACAGGCGGGCTTGTCAAGGACGATTTCACAACCTGGGACGAACAGAAATACAATTTCGTCAAAGAGGTTTTATGGCAGAAGAACGGAAAATTTGTCGGGCTTGACCATGGTATACCGCTCGGCAGCAACGGGATTTCACTCAGTCAGTATTAAAACAAACAAAAATCCCGTATATCACATACGGGATTTTTTATGTCATTATGAATTAATATCAATAAGCGTGCCGAAAGCAAAATCTTCGACAATATCAGCCATATCGTCAGGCGGAATTACCATACCCTCGTCAATCCATTTAAGGACCATATTGAACGTTCCGCCGACATTAAAGGCAAGAAGATATTCCAGAGCTTTTGCGTCTTTAGTCTGAGGGAATTTTTTTATTCTGTCAATAAAAAGCGAATGTAAAATCGGAAGTGCAGTATTCCATTTTTGAAGCATGAACCCGAGCATATTGCTTTTTGAAAGCGCCGTGAAAAAGTCCTTATGCTCATAACAAAGCTTAAAAATAATCCTCAATGACGAAATACAGTCAATATCATCGCCGAGATTGTCAATACTTTCACGGATATCTGTGAAGATTGTTTCAAAATACCCGTCGAGTACGGCTTCTTTCGACGAGAAATTGCGGTAAAACGTACGCCGTGAAATCTCGGCGTTTTCAGAAATTTCACTTATGGAAATGTCGTCTATTTTTTTAATCTGCATTAGGTCGATAAGCGATTCGATGACACGCTTTTCTGACTTTGCACCACTATCTTTCATAAAATCCCCCTGATGTCACATTTTTTAACGGTTTGTAGCACTTTTTCAAAACCCGTTGACTTGCCGCCTAAAGCATTATATCATATATTTGCAGATGGCACAAGTGTGACATTAATTATTTAAGGAGATGTTTTTATGATTAACGATTTTCTATTAAATCTTAACTTTCGTGCGTGGATATGGATTATACCGCTGTTTTTGTTTTTGCATGAAATGGAGGAATGGAATATACTTGACTGGTATCACTCGACCTACAATCCGCCGCCAAAAAGTACAAAACTATCCTGTCGAATATGGCTTTTTATAATGTCTATATGGGGATTCATCGTAGCTTCGCTAGCATATTTTATTCCGAATAAATATATATCCGCCGGAATAGCTATTTTTCTTGTCGTATTCACAACATTTAACGGTTTTCAGCATATTTTCTGGCTGTTCGCGTTCAAAAAATACGCGCCGGGCGTTTTATTTTCCTCAATTGGAATAGCTGCGGGGGCTTTCATTACTGCGGCGGCATTGGTTCAGGGACTTGTCTCGCCGATTTATGTTATAATACTTTACATTATTACCATACCGTTTCTTATTTCGACATTTCGTGCGGGGAACAAATGTATCGGGACCTTCGAACGTCTGCATAATCTTACATTAAAAATAGTAGAGGTGCTTGAAAAGTGAAAACAATTGTTATTTATTATTCAGTAACGGGACAGACAAGGTTTGTCGCCGAAAAAATCACAAAAATGCTTGGCTGTGACATTTTTGAAATCCAGACAGAAGAGGAAATAAAACCGGATTTAATTTCGCGTTATTCCAAAGGCATAAAATCAATGTTTTCAAAAGATGAAACAAAGCTTAAAGGGTATAAGCTAAATCTGAACGATTATGACAAAATTATTGTCGGATTCCCAAACTGGGGGAGTATGTTCCCGCCTGCTGTAAAAGCTTTTATTTTGCAGAGTGATTTTTCTAAAAAAGACGTATATCTTTTCACTACCTATGCGGCAAGAGGCGCAGTACAATGTCTTAAAAATGCCGCAGAATTTTTTACAGAAAGCAATGTCAGTATTTTGGGCAAGTTTTCATTTCCCAAAAGCAAGACGAAGGAGGAAATAAGCAGAATGCTAAAAGAGGCGTTAAGTGAATTTAAACAGTAGAGATGGTAAATTCTGAAAGCCAATCGGCATATGCCCTGACGGTTGTATTTACAGGGAATATATGATATAATTAATGCCAAACCCGGGAAAGAGGTGCGGCAGAAAGTGCAGATAAACCGACTGTTTGAAATAGTTTACATACTCCTTGAAAAACAAACTGTGACCGCGGCTGAGCTTAGCCAGAGATTTGAGGTTTCGTCCAGGACTATTTATCGTGATGTCGAAACACTTTCTCAGGCGGGAATCCCTATATATATATGAGCAAGGGCAAGGGTGGCGGGATTTCACTCCTCCCCGATTTTATTCTGAATAAAGCCGTCCTCACCGAACAGGAAAAAAGCGACATACTCTCCTCAATGGAAGCCGTTAGCGCAGTCAATTTTTCAAAGAGCGACACCGCTTTAAGCAAGCTCAGCAGTATGCTCGGGAAGAAGAATTCTGACTGGATTGAGGTCGATTTTTCATCGTGGGGATATTTTCAGAACGATGCAGAATATTTTGAAAAAATCAAAACCGCAATAATTCAAAAGCAAGTGATAACCTTTATGTACGCAAGCGGAAAGGCGGAAAAGCTTTACCGTGAGGTGATGCCGTTAAAGCTTATTTTTAAGGGGACGGCGTGGTATATTTACGGCTTTTGTAAGGTCCGTCAGGATTTTCGATTATTTAAGCTAAGCCGAGTATCCGAATTAAATATAAAAAACGAAACCTTTGAGCTGTCTGCGCCGCAGTCAATTCTGACCGAATGGCAAATGGACGAAATGACATTTATTAAAGCAAAATTTGAAATATCGGCAAAAATGGCTTTTAGAGTTTATGATGAAATCAGCGACTATAAAGTCACCGAAAACGGCGATTTTCTTTGTGAATTACTTTTGCCGGATCTAAACGCAATCTGCAGCTATGCAACTTCTTTCGGGGAATACTGTAAAATTTTATCACCTGAAGCTGCTATCACTGAAATGAAACACAGACTTGAAAATTCTCTTAAATATTATTTATAATATGACACACTGTTGTCGTATTTAGCAATATATAATGTGATTACAATAAAAAATGAAAGAGGTAATCACTATGAATTATGAAATTGTTAATCTTGAGGAAAAAGTTATTGTCGGACTTACGGCAAGGACAGGTAACACCAACCCCGACATTCAGAAAATTGTTGGCGGACTTTGGCAGGACTTTATGGGCAAGGGTATCTCAGATTCGCTGAAAAATAAGGCTAACCCTTACTGTGTAGGTCTTTATACAAACTACAATTTTGAGGATGTTACTTATGACGTAACTGTCGGTGCAGAGGTTTCTCAAAACGCAAATCCCGAGCTTTCCTATAAAATCATTCCCGCAGGAAAATATGCGAAATTCAATATCAAGGGCGACGTTGTCAGGGATGTTTCAAACGCATGGAATGAAATTTGGGAAATGCCTCTTGAAAGAACATATACCGCTGATTTTGAGGAGTATCTCAGCAATGAAAACGGCGTCGCTGATATAAATATTTATATTGCACTCAAATAGTATTAGGGAGAGAAATAAAATGGCTATGTGGAATCCGTGGCGGGGCTGTCACCGATACAGCGAGGGCTGTAAATTCTGTTATATTCACAAGGGCGACGCAAAGCGCGGCGTTGACACTAATTTAATAATAAAGTCTGATAAATTCAACGCCCCTGTCGCTGTTAATAAAAAAGGCGAATATGCTATGAAATCGGGGCAGATGGTTTACTGCTGTTTTTCATCTGACTTTTTGATTGAGGAAGCTGACGAATGGCGGAATGAATGCTGGAAAATGATAAAGCAGCGTCCGGATTTGCATTTTATTTTTCTCACAAAAAGAATTGAGCGTTTTGAGGACTGTATTCCCGCTGACTGGAATGACGGCTATGAAAATGTAACTGTCGGCTGTACGGTTGAAAATCAGGAAATGGTGGATTTAAGGCTTGCGATTTTCTCAAAGCTCCCCATTAAGCATAGAAATATTATTCTTCAGCCCTTGCTTGAAGCCGTGAATATTGAAAAATATCTTGATAATGTTGAGCTAGTCGTTGTCGGAGGGGAATACGATCGAGATGCGCGGCCTTTTGATTACGACTGGGTTCTTTCTCTGCGGGAACAATGCGTAAAGCATAACGTCAGCTTTGATTTTCATCAATGCGGCTCGAAATTTATAGTTGACGGAACATTACATAAACTCAACTATGCGATGTTATATAAGCGGGCGAGGGAATTTAATATTAATTATAGTGCACAGACGGAGGGATAAAAATGGCATACGATTATAAAAAAGAATTTAAAGATTTATATATGCCAAAAACAAAGCCGTCCGTAATTGATGTTCCTGAAATGATATTCATTCAGGTTGACGGAAAAGGCAATCCCAACGACGCCAACGGGGAATACAGTTCAGCCGTTGAAACGCTGTATGCGCTTTCCTGGACAATAAAAATGATGCCAAAAAGTGGCGAGATACCTAAGGATTACTTTGAGTATGTTGTTCCCCCGCTTGAGGGGTTATGGTGGTGGCTTGATGACCGAACCGAATTTGACCGTTCAAAAAAATCAGAATTTCACTGGACTTCAATGATTCGCCAGCCCAATTTTGTTAATGATGAAGTCTTTTCAAAGGCTTGTGAAATTGTTGCAAAGAAAAAGCCTCATATTGATTTATCAAAAGCACGATTAGTGAAATTCACGGAGGGCTTATGCGTTCAGTGTATGCACATAGGAGCGTTTGATGACGAGCCTTCAACCATAGAATCAATGAAACAATATATGGCTGAAAATGATTATATTTGTGATATATCCGACACACGCCGTCACCATGAAATTTACCTTTCAGATCCAAGAAAAACTGATGTTTCAAAGATGAAAACAATAATCAGATACCCGGTAAGAAAGGAGCAGTAAAATGGCTTTCATTACTCTTAACAAAGATAATATTGACAAAGAGCATATCTGCTGTGCCATATCAGATAAAAAGGGTGAAACCTGTGTTTCGTCGAAAAAAGCATGGCTGAAAGAGCGTTTCGACGACGGCCTTGTTTTTACAAAGCTTGACGAACGCGGAAAGGTTTTTATTGAGTATCTTCCCGCAGAAAAGGCCTGGTGTCCTATCACTGCCGACGGATATATGTATATAAATTGCTTTTGGGTGTCGGGGCAGTTTAAAGGACAAGGCTATGCAAATAAGCTTTTAGAAAGCTGTATTGCCGATGCAAAGGCTAAGGGCAAATGCGGAATTACCGTTCTTTCGTCAAAAAAGAAAATGCCGTTTTTATCCGATCCTCAATATCTTAAATATAAAGGCTTTTCTGCTGCAGATACAGCAGAGCCGTATTATGAGCTTTTGTATCTTCCCTTTGACGAAAATGCGCCTGTCCCGAAGTTCAGGGACTGCGCAAAGGACGGCAAAACTGTCGAAAAAGGAATGGTGCTTTATTATACAAATCAATGTCCGCATACGGATAAATATGTGCCGATAATTGAAGAAATTGCAAAACAGCACGGCACGGCTATTTCAACGCATAAAATAGAAACGACTGAGCAGGCTCAGAATTCTCCAGCACCTTTTACGACCTACAGCTTTTTTTATAACGGCGAATTTGTTATTAACGAAATCTTTTCAGAGAAAAAATTTGAGAAGTTTTTAAGCGAACACGGGCTAATTTGATTCGACAATAAACGGAGGTAACTGAAATGATTGAACTGCCTGAAGCTATAACCATTGCAAAACAGCTTAATGAAAATATCACAGGGATAAGTGTCACTAAAGTTTATCCGCCGACAAAGCCGCATAAATTCTGCTGGTATAACGGCGAACCTGATACTTATGACAAAGCTGTCAGCGGCTGTAAAATTATAAAAGCTGACGGCTTTGGAATATTTGCGGAGCTATCCTTTGACAATGGCATGCGGCTTTGCATAAACGACGGCGTTAATCTTCGGCTTATGTCAAATGATAATATCCCAAAGGATTATCAGCTTTTGATTAAGCTTGATGACGGACAGACATTGGCGTTCACAGTTGCCATGTACGGCGGAATTTGTCTTCACGATGGGAGCTATGATAATAAATATTACCTTTCAAGCCAAAATGCCGTTACACCTTTTTCGGCGGATTTTTCCGATTATTATTACAAGCTTTTTTCGGAAAGCAAGCCGAATTTAAGCGTCAAGGCTTTTCTTGCGACAGAACAGCGTTTCCCCGGAATTGGTAACGGAACCTTACAGGATATTCTTTTTAATGCAGGAATTCACCCTAAGAGAAAAATATCCACGCTAAGTGATAACGAAAAGGATACGCTCCTTAATTCGATTATAACGGTTCTTAAAAAAATGACAGAGCTCGGCGGCCGTGATACAGAAAAGGATTTATTTGGGGCTGTCGGGGGTTACAGAACCGTAATGTCCAAAAACGGCGTTGGCTCAGGATGCCCTGATTGCGGCGGCGCAATAACAAAAGAAAGCTATCTGGGCGGCTCGGTATATTACTGTCCAAAATGTCAGCCTGATATGAAAAAATAATTTTTAAAAACCTCTTGACTTTGACGTTACGTCATAGTATATACTCCTGATTGAGGTGATGAAATGAAAATGTCAATAAGCGAAACAGCAAAGCTAACCGGAGTAAGTGTGCGTACTTTGCATTATTATGATGAAATAGGACTTCTGAAACCCGTATGTGTTGACGAACACAGCGGTTACCGTTTTTATGATGAACGTTCTCTTGAACGGTTACAGACAATTCTATTTTATCGTGAGCTTGATTTTCCGCTTAAAGAAATCGGCGAAATCATTTCAAATCCTGATTTTAATAAGAATGACGCATTGTCAAGGCAGAAGAAACTGCTCAAGCTCAAAAGTGAGCGTATTGAGCGGCTTATTGATGCAATTAACATCACTCTGAAAGGGGAAAATACTATGAATTTTAACGCGTTTGATAACAGTGAGTTTTTAGCACAAAAAGAAAAATATGCGCAAGAAGCTAAGGAAAAATGGGGCAATACCGATGCCTATAAGGAAAGCTCAAATAAAACATCAAGCTATTCCGATGAAAAATGGGCGGAAGTTAATGCAGGCATGAGCGCAATTATATGCGAATTTGCGGACTGCATGAAAAACGGCAATTTACCTGAAAGTGATTCTGCGCAGGCTATTGTACGCAAGTGGCAGGATTATATCACCGAAACTCATTACCCCTGCACAAAAGAAATTCTTGCCGGCTTAGGCATGATGTATATCGGTGATGAGCGCTTTAAGGCTAATATCGACAAATGCGGTGAGGGTACAGCTGAATACATGAGCAAGGCGATTGAGGCTTACTGCAAAAAATAAATCTGTCCCGACAAAACTCTGCACAAAAAATCGGGCATAACCGTCCGCAGTGTGATATTCTAAGAATACAGACAGGAGGAATGACAGTGAACTGGGTTGAAGGTATGACTAACGCTATCAGCTATATTGAGGATAATCTGACGGAAGATTTGACCGCTTCAGATATTGCAAAGCAGGCGTTTGTGTCAGCTTTTTATTTTCAGAAAGCTTTTGCTATGCTATGCGGCTTCACGGTCGGTGAATATATCCGCCAGCGCAGACTGACGCTTGCCGGCAGCGAGCTTGCCGCAACAGACGGGAAAATCATTGACATAGCACTCAAATACGGCTATGACTCACCCGACAGCTTCACGAAAGCTTTTACACGTTTTCACGGGGTTACTCCGTCTGCTGTACGAAAGGGCGAGGCAATAATCAAATCATTTGCCCCGCTTAAAATTAAATTAACTTTGGAGGGCGGTTTTATTATGGATTACAAAATTGTTGAAAAAGCGGCATTTACAGTTATGGGCGTGTCAAAAAGATTTAACTACGATGCAGGTTATGCTGAAATCCCACAGTTCTGGACTGAGCATTATCAGACAGGAAAGGGCAAAACAGTCTGCGGAATGTATGGTATCTGTATTGACGAGGGTGTCAGCGGCAAAGAATTTGACTACATGATTGCTGATAACTATTTGCCATGGAATGAGATTCCCGAAGGATTTTCTGCAAGAACAATTCCTGCATATACCTGGGCTGTTTTCCCTTGTAAGGGAGCAATGCCAAAAGCATTACAGGACGTGAATACAAAAATATTCTCCGAATGGCTTCCCAACTGCAAGGATTATGAAATTGCAGCCGGATACAGTATTGAAATGTATACCCCTGTAGATGACTATAAAAACGGTATGCAGGACGAAAATTACTACAGTGAAATCTGGGTTCCTGTTAAAAAGAAATAATAAATTTGTATGAATTAATAAGAGCTTGCGCTTTAATCCGCACACTTTGACGTGTCAGGGTAAAAGCGCAAGTTTTTATAATGTCCGCTGAGTAAATTAATAACGTAGTCATAAAGCTAATCATTGAGTAAATATTATTTAAAATAACCCAGTATTTATTGAAAAATTATTAAAATTTATTGACTTTTTTTATTAAAACTGTTATTGTGATAATAGTAATATTAAACGTTTAGGGAGGTTTTTTGAATGGGAAGAGTAATTCTTATCACGGGCGGTGCCGCAACAGGAAAATCCAGATGGGCAATATCTTATTTTTCATCATGTGATAACGTTCTTTATATGTGCACAGGCAAAAATATTGACGTTGAAACCGCAAACCGTATAAAATTCAGCAACGAACACAACGGTGTTGAATGGGTTATTGCTGAAGACGTTACAGACCCGTCAGCAATGGCGCAAACCGCAAATAAATTCTATATCCTTGACAGTCTTGCTTCATATGCATCAAACGTTATAAACGAAATGTGTCCGTCGACTGAACTTATGACTACGGAATTAAAAAAGAGCATTGAAAAAAAAGTCACAGATAATATTATTTCACTTATGAATAAAATCAGCGAGCTTGATGCAACGCTTATCATTATTACGATTGAAGCGGGCTTTTCCGTGTGTCCCACAAAGCCGGAGCAGGAGGCTTTTCGTGAAATTATCGGAGCCGTAAATCAGCGTATCGCAAACACCTCTGCCGACGTTTATCTTTCGGCAAGCGGAATTCAGTATAAAATCAAATAGCCGAAAGGATTGATAAAACAATGAACTTTGAAGAATTTATTCTCTATGCCCGTGAAAACAAAGCGTCGGATATACATATGACGGTAGGTGCGCCAACCGTTTTTCGTATCAACGGCGATCTTGTCCGCTTAAACGAAATGAGTGAAGAGGTTGTAAACAGAACCATTCTTTCAATGCTTTCCGCCGAGCAGGAGAAAAAACTTACCGAGGGCGATGACATTGACTTTACATTTGAGCTTTCAAACGGTGCAAGACAGCGTGTCAACGTATACCATCAGAATGGAAAGCTTGCCGCTACAATCCGTCTTTTAAACCAAACCGTTCCGACGATTGAAGAATTGAATTTCCCTCCAATCCTTTCCGAGCTTGCTAAAAAGCGCCGCGGACTTGTTCTTGTTACAGGTCCTACCGGAAGCGGAAAAACCACAACTCTTTCCGCAATGATAAACTACATAAATAAAAACCGTCCGTGTCACATTCTGACGATTGAAGACCCTATTGAATATAAATATACCCCTGATATTGCGACAATTCATCAGCGTGAAATCGGAAAGGACGTTCCGAATTTCAACTATGCTTTAAGGAGCGCACTTCGTGAAGACCCAGACGTTATTCTTATTGGTGAAATGCGTGATTTTGAAACAATTTCACTTGCAATTACAGCGGCAGAAACAGGACATTTAGTTCTTGCCACCTTACATACGACAGGCGCGGCTCAGACTATTGAACGTATAATCGGCGCTTGTCCCTCCGAAATTCAAGAGCAGGTTCGTACTCAGCTTGCTTCAATTATCGAGGGAGTAATTTCACAGGTGCTTATTCCGACAAAGGACGGCTCCAGCCGTGCGGCAGCTCTTGAGATACTTCTCGGAACAGATGCAATAAGAAACCTTATCCGTACAAACAAGGTTCACCAGATTCCGTCAGCTATGCAGCAGGGGATGCGTCAAGGTATGTGTTCATTAAACGACAACCTTGCGGCTCTTGTTAAGCGTGATAGAATTACAAAACAGTCGGCTCTCGACTTCTGTACTGACAAAGAAGACCTTCTAAGGCTTATCGGCGCAGCTTATTGATAATTTAAAATTGCCCTCTCCTTTTTTATAGGGAGAGGGCTTTTTCTTTTATCTATTTATAAATTTACATATTTTCGGTGGCTTTGCGGTCGTCCCCGAGCCTCTTCGCTGTAAAATTTGTGTTATTATAATATTTTAATGGAGGTTTTTTCTTTAGTCCTGTTTTACCAAAAGTTTTTTATACGTCAGGTCAATCATGAATGCTCCGAGCGGCGCGGTAATGAGTATTGAAAGTACCGCTACGGTAAGTACAAGCTGTCCGCACGAAAGCCCCATTGCGAGCGGAACTGCACCTATTGCCGCCTGAACGGTCGCTTTAGGGGTATATGCCAGCATACAGAAAAGCCGTTCCTTTAGGGTGATTTTTGTTTTCAACAGTGAAACAAAAACTCCTACCATTCTAAAAAGCAATGCACCGAAAACGAATAAAATTGCTTTAAGCCCGAACGACAAAGCATAACTTAAATCAACCGTTGCCCCGACAAGCACGAAAAGCATAAGCTCCGCCGCTATCCAAAGCTTGCTGTATTTTTCAGATAGCCGCTTTGAAAGAACGGGATAGACCTTATAAAGCGTCAGCCCCATAGCCATAATCCCGATAAGTGCCGAAACCTGAACAAATTTTTCAAGAAGCGTCTGAACGGCAAGCATTAAAAACGAAAAGCTGAGGATTATTATTACCTTTGAGCTGTCGCGGATATGGACTTTTTTGAAGAAAAGGTTCATCATTAGCCCGACAACTATTCCTAAAATTATTCCGAGAATTATCGAAGTCGGAATCTGCACAAAGCTTAATGCCGAAACCGCCCCGCCAGAAGCCAGCGACACAAATGCTGTGAAAAGAACAATTACATAAACATCATCGGCGGACGATCCCGCAAGGATAATATGCGGGATTTTATGCTCTGTTCCGTATCCCTCGTCCATTATTTTTATCATTCTGGGAACGACGACAGCGGGGGAAACTGCTGCGATAACGCTTCCCAGTATTGCCGCCTCGGTTAGCGTTATTCCGAAAAGGTGCGGGGCAATAAGAAGTGTCCCGCCTATTTCAAAGGTTGCGGGAAGAAAGCACATTAAAATTGCAGGCCGCCCCGCTTTTTTAAGGTCATCAACATCAAGCGAAAGCCCCGCCCTCGTCAGTATTATGACAAGCGCAATCTGCCTTAGCTGAGGGGAAATCCCTATAATTGAACCGTCAATGAGATTCGCGGCATAAGGGCTTAGGATAATTCCCGTAAGTATCATTCCCAAAAGCGGCGGGAGATGAATTTTGTTAAATATCCATCCAGAAAGCATTCCGATAAGAAAAATAAGTGCAAGACTTGTAAGCATAAAAATTCCTCCATAGCACAGAAAAAGCCGACAATTTCTGCGCAAAATCGCAGAAGTCATCAGCTTTGATAAGCGGTTTCGGCATACGCCGCGGGAGAACTTCATTCCCATTTAAAAATATTATACACGAAATTATTTTGATTATCAAGTATTTTTTAACATCAGATTTAAAATTCTTTCACATAAAGTTTTCACCAAATTCAGCCGTCAATCACCTTTTTATCACATTGTAAAGATACAATAAAAGCACAGATTAAAAAGGAAGAAGGCGAACAATATGACAAAAAATCAGACATTCAAAATACTTATCGATATATCAATGACATCACTTTTCATTATACTCTTGAAAGCCTTTGATACGGGGCTTGAGTTTCATGAAATTGCGGGGCTGGGGATTTTCGTACTGATTGCCGTTCATAACATAATGAACATATCGTGGATTAAAAACGTTGCAAAAAACATTTTTTCAGACAAAATCAAACTTAAAACAAAGCTTATGTTCGGACTTAATATGCTTCTGACATTATTCATTCTGACAATTGTGATAACGGGAATTCTTATTTCTAAGGTATTGTTCACCTTTATTTCCGTCGGGGCGCAGGAACAGCTGATATTCATTCACAAAATATCGTCTTATATTTGTCTTGGAATTATCGGTGCTCATATTCTTGTTCATGCAAAATATCTTGTGGCAATGTTCAAAAAGCTTTTACTTAACATAAAAAGCCGAAGCGTTTTAGTACCGCTTTCAGGCTTTGCGCTAACCGTTCTTGTTGTTACCGTTACGGCACGTCAGCTGTATCTGGGAACTGTTGAAATCTCCGCTGATAACATAACCGCCAATCCCGATTCCGAATATTCATACAGTGCTGTCAGTGAAGAAACAACATCAATTCCTCAGGTCAAATTCATAGAGACTACAGAAATCCCCGAAACAACAATAGTCCCTCAAATTACAGAGGCTCCTAAGATAACGGCAGCTCCCGAGAATACAACCGTCTATAATTGCGTTTCGGAAAGTACATCTGATACCGTTCCGTCAAAAATCACCGAAAGCACACAGATCAAAGCCGTATCCGAAACTACCATACAAACCACTCAAACCTCTGCTGAGCCTGAAATAAGCCTTGAAGATTATCTCGGGAAACTTTTCTGCACAGCCTGTCCAAAACACTGTCCGCTTTCAAATCCCCGCTGCGGACGCGGAGAAGTCCAGGCAGAACAAGCAACTGCTGAATATTCGTCGATTTACGGTCAAGGATAACTCATAAAGATAAAAACCTCGAGCCGACTTATAACGAACGACTCGGGGTTTTTTATATCACAGATTATTTTCGGCACAGGTTGATATTTCTCTGAAGCGGCGTTCAAGCTTAATAAAGCTGTCAACAATCACAGGGTCAAAAGCCGTGCCTCTTTTGCGTGAAATTATATCCACGGCCTCTTCATGAGAATACGCATCTTTATACGGTCTTTTGCTTATAAGGGCGTCATATACGTCCGCAACGCTCATAAGCCGCGCCGAAACGGGTATTTCATCCCCTCTAAGCGAAAGCGGATAGCCGCTTCCGTTCCAGCATTCATGATGAGAAAAAATAATCTCCTTTGCAAACCTCATAAAAATATTGCTGTCGCCGAATATTTTTTCAACGGTATTAATCGAATGCAGCCCTATTACGGTGTGCGTTTTCATTATATCATATTCTCTCGGCGTGAGCGTTGCCGGCTTTAAAAGAATCGAATCGGGAATGCCGACCTTTCCTATATCATGCAAGGGCGCGGATTTTACTATTATGCTGATATTTTCCTCGGTAAGCTCGCTGTTGTAGCCCGGATAGTCTTTCACCGCATTGGCAAGCTCTCTCACATAAAGCTGGGTCCTTTTTATGTGTCCGCCGGTAGCGTTGTCACGCGCCTCCGCAAGCGATGCCATAGCGATTATAGCAATATCCTCCATGTCAGTTACGTCCTTGACATTTTCAACAGAAGGTTTATCGAAGTCGGCTGATGGGTGCTTAAGTTTAAGACATATTCTTATTCTTTGTGCAAGCATAGACCAGCTTACAGGGCTTATGAGATAATCGTCCGCCCCGCATTCCTTAATTACGGACAGATCTGAAAAATCCTTTTCCGAAATTGTCATAATAATAGGAATATCCATCGTGATTTCATGCGTTTTAAAATATTTGCAAGCCTGAAAATTGGTTTTATCTTTCAGACTTCCTGTTATAACAATAAGGTCAGGACGGCAGCTTCCCATTTTCTCCATCACATTCAGTATATTGTCGGAAGATATGATTTTAAACGCCCTGTTAAGCTTATTCTGTGCCTCGCGAATATCCCCGGGTAAGCTGTCAAGAAACAATACTGTCGGTTTCATAACTAATCAAGCTCCTAATCCTTGAATGATATGACTTCAATCCATCCGGTAACAATGTTCGGTTTTTACGGCATAAGCGTTTTAGGTCTTTTAAATTTGTTCAGCAAGTATTATATAAACAATCTGTCAGGTGCGGAGGTTCCTCCCTTTGTAAGCTTCATTCTGTCAACCATTTGCTTGAGAACGGATGCCTGTCCCGAAAGCTCTTCAGAAGCGGCGGCACTTTCCTCTGCCGTTGCGGAATTGGTCTGAATAACCGCTGAAATCTGTTCAACTCCGACGTTAATCTGTTCGATTGCGGTAGCCTGCTGCTGCGAAGCGACGGCGATTTTATCAACGGTTTCGCTGACAAGAGCTGCCTTTGTAGATACCTGCTCAAGTGAGGTAGCTGTTTTCTTTGCAATATCCGAGCCTTTTTTCACGATATTTATTGAGCCTTCAATAAGTGCGGTAGTCTGGTTTGCGGCATCGGCACTTTTTGAAGCAAGATTGCGAACCTCATCGGCAACAACTGCAAAGCCTTTTCCTGCCGCTCCCGCTCTTGCGGCTTCAACGGCGGCATTAAGGGAAAGGATATTCGTCTGGAATGCAATATCGTCGATTACCTTTATTATCTTGGAAATTTCATTTGAAGAATTATTTATTTCATTCATTGCAGTAAGCATTTCCTGCATCTGTCTGTTGCTTTCTTCTACTCCTGTGCCTGCCTGTCCAACGTAATCCTTGGCAAGCTCAACATTATCGGCATTATCTTTAATCTGACCGGCAACTTCGCTGATTGAAGCGGAAAGCTCTTCAATAGAGCTTGCCTGTTCCGTTGCACCCTGTGAAAGTGCCTGTGCGCCGTTTGAAACCTGTTCGGCACCTGTTGTAATTTGTTCAGCCGATGTTCTTATTTCAATGAAGTCTTTGTTAAGGGCTTCGGCTATCTGTTTGAGCGCCTTGCCCATTGTGTCAAATTGAGAACGCGGAGTTACCTGTACAGTAAAGTCAGCCGTGCTTATTGTGTGTGCGATTTCTGCCTGTTCTCTTATACCCGCAAGCATTTTTCTGAATGCGTCAGCAAGCATTCCCGTTTCGTCCAAGCTTTCGGAATGAATATCTACCTCGGTGTCACCAAGTGCAATTTTATCAGCCGCCTCAACCATTTCAGTGATAGGCCGGCTTATAAGCTTTGATATGTAAATTCCGAGAGAAATAGAAATTACAATTCCGATAACCATTACCGAAATAAGAACTATTGTAAGAATAGTTGATGTTTTAAGATTTTCAGCATTGCCTGTTTTAATGCTTTCAAAACGCAAATCAAGAACCTTATCAAGATTGCTTATCATTGTTCCTATAGCCAGTGTGCTTGATGCCCCTGCGGCGTCTGCCTCTTTAGGCTTGTTAAGCTTCGAAAGGCGAAAGGTTTCTTCGGCAACAGGGAAAAACGTGTCCTGCATTATTTTATCAGCTTCTGTGAGAAGTTTTACGGTATCGGGGTTTGTTACCGTGGGGAAATAAAGGGCATATTCCTGGTTGTATTTTTCTATAAGTGCATCAAAGCTTTTTTCATAGCCTTCGACCTTTTCGGGACTGTCAGAGTTTATAATTGCCGACCTTAAATTTACGCGCATATCATAAACACATTTTACTATTTCAACCATGTCATCAACGGGTGCCATTTTCTCTTCATAAAGAGCTGTCGAATTAGCTTCAATTGTTGACATTCCAAATATCCCTGCCACACCGATTAATGCGGTAATAATGGATACGATAAGAAATCCTGCTATAAGCTTCCCCGAAATTTTCATGTCCTTGATTTTTTTCATTTTGTTACCCCCATTATAAAATTATGTCATTCTCATATATTTGAGATTATGCCCCCAGTAATTTCTTTTTTGTTACAATATGTAACTTTTTATTTAATTATAGTATTGTATTGTATCGTTGTCAAGACATTTTTCGACATAATATTTTATTTTAGCTTTGTAATCGATATGATATAATAATTATATCGCAAGGGAGGTAGATTATGGTTAGGGACACAATTAAAAAGCTCAGGACAGACAGGGGTTTTACCCAGGATCAGGTAGCACATTACCTGCATATTCAACGCGCTACATATTCACGATACGAAATAGGCACAAATTCAATCAATCTTGAAACGCTGTGTACACTTGCCGATTTATATAATGTAACAGCAGATTTCATTCTTGGCAGAGAAAATAAAAAATACAAAAATGACACGGCGGAAATAACAGCACTCTATTCAAAATCGGAGCCTGTGTTTAAAGATATTGCGCTGACCGTATTAAGAAAAGGGCAGTATCTTCATAGTGATAAAAACAGTGCTTCATATCATTTCCCTATTCCCGTTATAAAAGGATATTCGTCGGTAATTTTAGCTGACAACCTTTTAAAAATCAGTCTTAACGAGAATTACGCCGAGCTTCTTCCCGGTGATTTTGCCGTATGCGCAGAAGACGACAGTATGTCAGGCGTTGGAATAAATTCGGGCGATATAGTCGTTTTCAGACCGCAAGGAATAGGTGCCGATGGCGATACCATGCTCATAATGAAGCTGAGCGATAATACCTGTTTAATGCGCAGACTTACTAAACATAGAAACAGCATTAAGCTTGTTCCGTCCAATAAAAAATTCAAGTCAGAACATATTACCAGTCAAGACGAAATTTTTATTCTGGGTAAAATGATTGCCGTAATACATCCATGAGCTTTTCCCGATCTCACGGCAAAAGGCTCAGACTTACGGCAATTATTAAATGTTAGATTGTGGGAAACCAAGCCTGCTGTTTATCAATGCCAAAGAGGGAACTTATCGAATTTCCAGCCGTCATCTGTTTTAACCATATGATAGCTTTTTTCGCCGTACCATAAGAAATACCTGTTGTCGCCATGATAATGAATGATGACAACTTTAAACATCACCTCGTTATCAGATGAATAAACAGGTGCAAAACAATGTCCCGCAGCAGTTATATCTGATCCTCTGCCGCCGGAAACTGGAGCAAGATTACCGTTTTCGTCGATATAGCCATATGATTTAAGCTGTGATACTGCCTCGTCATGCGTATAGCCGGCTTCAATTTCAGCAATTAAATCATCTGCCGTATGCTTTGCAATATATTCTTCGGACAGCTCAGGTGAACAGCCAAAATAATTTTTTGTTATTTCAAAAGCTTTGTCAAAAACAGCTTGTTGTTCTTTAGTGAGAAAGTCAGGTGCACTGTCAATATTATTTATAAAATTTATGAAAAATTCTTTTTCAGAAGATTTATTGTCTATTGTAAATACCGCTTTATATCTCCCTGCTTTAGCCTTGTTATAATCAAACTGATCTTTAGTTACGGCAAAATCAGCTTCAGCATTCGGTTCGACAGTTAATCCGACAGAAAGCTTTTCTTTGTTTTGAGAAAAAGTTATCGGTATCCAATTATCATTATCGTTGTAGAAAAATGATACACTGTCAACAGTTGCCGCCGCAATGGTATGGTTTGTAAAGTGTGCGGAAAACTCGGTGCTTTGCCCACTATACGGCGCATACTGTGGGTTCTGAACGACAGTTGTAGTCGCATAATAAACAAATCCATCTGTCGGCTCATCTAAACCCCAGCCGCTGTTATCTAATGTATATGAAATATTACAATTTTTAAAAGTATTAAAATAATCATTGGCTTCTGTTTCTGAAAAGTTATCCGTTACAATTTCAAGAGATGTAAGCCAGTTTATTTTTTTCAGCGCGGAAATATCTGAAATATCGGATTCATTAAGTGACAGCCATTTTAAATTTTTAAGCTCTTCAAGAAAATTAACATCATTGACTTTAAACCCGGATAAATATAGCGATTCAAGATCTTTACAGTCTGCGAGCGGGCTTAAATCCAAAGTTGTCGAACCGTTACCGTCAATTCCCAACCCGCTTACGCCTGACAGCTTTGAAAAAGCTATAATATCATCATTTGTAGCATTTTCCATAAATATGGAATCATATTTCTTGTCAAGCTCATATTCCTCTCCGCAGATGGTGACAGTTTTAGAGTCAGAAACAGCAGTTGTAATTTCCGTAGATTCTGTTTCTGATACGGTTTCTGGAGCTTGGCTGATTTGTGCTGTGCCGTCAGCCTTACAGCCGACTGTGAAAAAAGTGAAAATTGCTATCGCCGAAAATAATAATTTCTTTTTCATAAAATGTCTCCCCATTAATATTTCATTAAAGCAAAAAATTCCATTTTTATAATTATATGCCTAAATATACCTAATGTCAATATAAGCCTTATTGAGAAATCTGCCGTCGAATAATAATATCTTTCACCCATAATGAGATTACTTCATATTATATAAAGTAAAAATTGTATATTCGGAGGTAATCTCTTTATGGATAAAAATAAGATAATACTTGTTGCCGGCGGCGATTTAAGACAGGTTTATCTCGCCCGCATACTGGCAGAAACAAATAAAGTTTACATCATAGGATTTGACAGGAACGTTATACCTGAAGGGAATTTAATATTTTTAGACAGTCTGCTGAGCATTTCTGAAAGGGTGGATTACATAATACTTCCGCTTCCCGCAAGCAACGACGGAGTATTGGTAAACACGCCCTTTTTTAATCACAGCCTTGCTCTCGAAAATCTGAATTCGGTTATTAACGAAAACGGAATTGTTTTCGGCGGGAAGTTTTCGGAAATGGTTAAACGTATTTTTGAAAAACATAAGATAACTACCATTGATTATCTTGACCGCGAGGAAATGGCTGTAATGAACGCTGTACCTACTGCAGAAGGGGCTGTTCAGATTGCAATGGAGGAAATTCCGACAACAATCTTCGGACAGAAAATACTCATCACCGGCTTCGGAAGAATTTCAAAGGTCCTGGCAAAAATCCTTAACGGTCTTGGCGCAGACATAAGCATTGCCGTCAGAAAATATTCTGATAGAGAATGGGCGAAAATATATGGCTGCAAAGGGATTTTATTCACTCAGCTTGACGAAAGCCTAAAGCAATATGACATCATCTTCAACACTGTTCCGGCGATTATATTTGATAAGGAAAGATTAAGAATGCTCAAAAAGGGCAGCCTTTTGATTGACCTTGCGTCAAAGCCCGGCGGAGTTGACATTGAAGAAGCGGGGAACGCAGGCGTAAAAACCATATGGGCGCTATCTTTACCCGGTAAAGTTGCTCCTATATCTTCGGGCGAAATAATCGCCCGCACCATTCTTAACATTCTCGAAGAAAGAGGTGAGGAATGATGCCTGAGCTTTCGGGAATAAAAATCGGCTATGCGCTCTGCGGCTCATTCTGTACCTTTAAAAAAAGCTTTGAGCAGATAAAAGTGCTTATTGAATCCGGCGCTGAAGTAACCCCTATAATGTCGTTCAACGCATATAATATCGACACACGCTTCGGAACGGCTGAAGAAAACAGAAAAATAATCAGCGAACTTTGCGGGAGAGAGATTATTCATACCATAGAAGGGGCGGAGCCAATCGGTCCTCAAAAAATGTTTGATATTCTGACGGTCGCACCCTGTACGGGGAATACGCTCGCTAAGCTTGCGGTCGGAATTATCGACACCCCTGTTACAATGGCGGTTAAATCACACATAAGAAATATGCGCCCCGTTGTCATAGCTATTGCGACGAACGATGCACTTTCGGGCTCCGCAAAAAACATAGGAATGCTTTACAATTACAAAAATTATTATTTTGTCCCAATGTCACAGGATGATCCTGAAAAAAAGCCGACATCGGTCGTTGCGGATTATGGCAGAATAAAAGAATCCATAATTTATGCGCTTGACGGGAAACAAATTCAGCCGATTTTAATTTAATATATAAAAAATGCCGATTTATTTTAAAAATCGGCATTTTTATTTTAGTCCTACTAATAATTGCATAGTCTAAAATTTAATTTAAGTCATTATTTAAAATAGCATTTAGAATATTTATTTATTATCTTCAAATCCATAACAAGTAATTTCCCAAAAACAATGAGCTAAAATAGTTTCAAATGAAAATTTTCGTAATGTTTTTTCATCAATTTCGTATTGTAAAAAATCAGAATATTTTGTAGCGGCAATTGAATAAACCTTGTCATCATTCTTTTCATAAGCACTTACATCATAATATAATGATGTGTCATCTTCCATGAAATCATCTATTTTGATATCTTCATCTTCATCTTCTTTGTAAGCAGAAATATAAATACATAAAATTTCATTTGAAGTGCTATTAACCTGCATGTTCTTTAAATAATAGTATAACTTTTTATATCTATCTATTTCCTTTGTTCCATAATGTATCTTTATTTTTTCCTCAATTTTCTCATAAATACAACTATTCAGTAAATGTATAATCTTCATTTCTTCTGTCACCTTTTTTCGTCAATATTTTATCGATTTATATAATTTAATTTCTAAATAAATATTATTTTAAATTAATAATAATATTGTAATTAATTAATTAATTTTTTATTTAATTAAATAATTATTATATTATTTGTTTTAATTAATTAGAAATGCAGTCGTCTTTTTAATTCCGAATTTACATGTCTTCTGCTGAAAATAAGCATTCCAATTACCGTGAGAGTTGAATATACCACACATGCGGCACTTGTCCAGGGGACTTTAGTCCATGCTTTTAATATAAAAATCAACGGAAAAAGCCCCAAAAGTGCGATAACAAGCAGATAAACCATATACTCCTTGTATACAAATGGCTTGACTATACTAAACACAAATACCGAGAGGCTCCCCGAAATAATAATAAACGGAATAACATAATTAATTGACCAGCCGTTTAATCCGAAAGAAAAATCAATTGCAAATGCCACAAGAGAAATAAGAAATATCTGAGTTAAAATAAATAGTCCGTAATTTTTCCCCTTTTTTAAAAAAAATAAAGTCGAAAAATAAAGATATACCGAGCCCGCAATTGATATAAAAGACCACGATGTTTTATTTTCCGCATAAATATTAATTAAAACCGAAATAATTGAGGAACAAATCATAAAAAATAAAATTAAATTTCTAATAAGTCCTGATGCATAATCTTTTTTAATTAATGGATAATCGTTATTAAAATTATCGTTTTTTTCTGAAAGAATTGAATGACAAAGAGGGCACTGCATAAAATTATTTTCAATATCAAGTTTGCAGTTTTTACAATACTTCATTTTTATCATCCTTTTTCTTGCGGCTCTTTTTTTGCTTTTTTATTTTTTCAGGCTTTTTTAAAGGCAGTTCAGGCTCGTCGTTTATGTTAGACGAAATCGTTACGTCGATTCCCTGTTCACGAAGAAATTTAAAAAATCTGCGCTGTATCTCCGTGTTTTCGGAATTTGAAGCAAAAGTATACACAAAAGTGTCTTTATATGAACACGCCGCCGTCTTATAACGTGAATTAAGCGTAGGGCTTAGCATAAATTCAAATCGTTCAATATAAGGCTCAAGCTCCTTATTGATATTAAATGAGCCTAAATTTGAAAGAACGCTTGTAAATCCCTTTTCGCCTTTTGAAAAGGTGTATTTTAGTACAATATTTTTAAAAAAGAGCGGAATAAATCTTAAAAAAATATTATCCTGCGCATTGACACAATACATAATTTTAGGGTATATATTTTCGGGATCAAGTTCTTTTTTCATTTTTATTTTGACAATTTCCAAAATCTCGTCAAAAGTATGAGCCTGTTTATAAAAATCCACACCGACAGAAATTGTTGCAAAAAAATTACGGATCGTTTCAGAGGGGAAAAATTTTCTCAGATTTACAGGAACACAAATATCAATAGGTCTGTTTACCGGATCGTATACGAAGCATTCTTTATACATTGAGTATATTAATGTGGAAACTAGATATTCTGTAATAGTCACATTACGAGCTTTTGAAAGTGTTTTTATCTGAGAAAGAGGAAAAATCCCCTTAATAACTTTAATTTCGCCGTATTGATTATACGTTCCCGGTGCGTTATATGCGCGATATTTTACAATGTTTTCGGGCTTTATTTCGTTATCTCTTGCCACCCTTAAAAAGCTGTCTTCTTTTTGTGCTGAAAACGAAATGCCGCTGTTTATTGGCTCAATCCCGTCCAAAAGCTCGTCTTTATGGGAGTAAAGAAGATAGTTCGTCACTATTTTGGATAAAAAATCTGCTCCACCCGTACCGTCACAGAGGGCGTGAAAAAATTCGGCATGAATAAACTTTCCCAAATATGTTATGTCAAAAAGATAGCCGCGGTTTTTATATCTGTCATGCATACGACAAGGATAGAATTTTTCTTCTTTAACTTCGGGTTCGGCAGGATTATTCTCGAAATAATACCAGAACAGACCTTTTCTGAGTCTTACCCTAAATGACGGCGTTTCGTCAAGCGCCTGCATAACTGCTTTATTTAAAAATTCGGGATTTATCTCTTCATAAAGTCTGACCGAAAGCCTGAAAACGTTGGTAGCCGTGGTGCTGCTTACTGACGGAAAAAGCCTTGCGGCATTGTCAAGCTTATACCAGTTCAAATCATTCTGCGGCATGGCCTCACCCCTTTTTTATAATATATTTTCAAAAAATTTGATGACTATTATTTATTCTAACACGATAATATTAAATATTCAATAACAATTATTGTTCGCAGAAAAATTAAAAAGCCCCCGGAATTAACCGGAGGCTTTTTTTACAACGATAGATATTATTCTGCGTTTGGAGCGCCTACAGGACAAACGCCTGCGCATGCGCCACAGTCGATGCAGGTTGAAGGATCGATTACGAATTTTCCGTCCCCTTCAGAAATTGCGCTTACAGGACATTCTGCTTCGCAAGCTCCGCAAGAGATACAATCATCATTAATTTTATATGCCATTAGAAGACACCTCCTTGAAATTAGAAAGGTAAAAACCTTTTATTATATTTTATCATAGATTCACAAAATTGCAAGGGTATTTAATATAAAATTTTCGACTTAAATTTATTATGCCCCAATATTTCAATCAATCATCAGCAACCTTTTGGCATTTTTAAAGTAGATTAATTCTTTTTCTTCAGCGGTAAGATTAAGCCTTTCAATAAACCCAACTTCTTTGCTTGTTTTCTGCCAAGGGCAATCGCTTCCGAGTAGGATTTTGTCGGCACCGTGAGCTTTTATTATGCGCTCATACTGCTCGTCGCTTATTTCCCCGCCGACAAATGCCGTATCAAAATATATATCCTCGCCGACAAGGTATTTTTCAACATCATCCCATTTATACATTCCGCCGAAATGCGCTAAAACCATCGTCATATCAGGGACAGCTCTATGCGCGCGAAGAGAGGCGTCCGGCATTGTATGTATAAGTTCCGGCGAAAGGGGGTCATATCCGCCGTGAAAAACCACAACGAGCTTTAACTCGGCACATTTTTCATAAACAGGAAAAATATCCTCGTCGTCAATAAAAAACTCCTGATAATCGGGGTGAAATTTAATTCCGCGCAGTCCGAGAGCTTTTATTCTCTCAAGCTCTTCAAAAACATCATCGGCGCGGGGGTGAACGCTCCCGAATGAAATTATGCTTGAATATTTTTTCTGAACCTCGCTTGCCCAGTCGTTTATAACGGTCTGCTGTGAGGGCTTTGTTGCAATGGGGAGAAGAACGCCTATGTCTGTTCCCCATTCCTTAAGCTTAACCACAAGGTCGGCGATTGTCCCGTCGGTATAATTATGAAGCGACGGCTCAACGGACAAAAGTTTTTTTATTGCCCTTTCCGCAATCACATCGTTAAATGCATGCGTATGAAAGTCAATTTTCATCAAATTACATCCTTTTTCTTTATTATTACGCACGATAATGCATATAATATCAAAATGCATTATCGCAAAAAATGTTTTCACATATTATTATGACTTTTCATAAGATATACTAAAGCCTGAAAACTGCTCCCTATTTTTTATATGAATGATTATTTTGAAAAAACAAGTCAACAATATAATCAACGGCAATATATTTCCTGCCGTATTCTTAAATAAAAACTGAATTGTTAAATCATTCATAAGGCAAGAATAAGAATGAGGAGTGTTTTAATGTGTCCATAAAACGGGGAGAAATATATTATGCGGATTTAAGTCCTGTTGTCGGCTCGGAACAAGGCGGTGTCAGACCGGTTTTAATTGTTCAAAACGATATGGGGAACAGGCACAGCCCGACGGTAATAGCCGCCGCAATTACAAGCCAGAAAGAAAAAGCAAAGCTTCCCACGCACATAGATTTAAACGCGGTATCATGCGGTCTTTCAAAAGACAGTATAGTGCTTCTTGAACAGATACGAACAATCGACAAAAAACGTCTTAAGGAGCGAATGGGAGAGCTAGACCCGAATTCAATGTCAAAGGTAAACAGCGCTCTTTCAATAAGCTTCGGACTTGGAAACAGCACTACATAATGTGCATATATTTAAAATAAGGGCAGTTTCTGCCCTTATTTTTATTTTATATTATTGTAACCTTTTTCATAACCTGAGGATTTTTCGGCTTATCGTTTCTGTCAACCGAAACAGCGGCAATTTCGTCAACGACGTCAATTCCCTCGACAACCTTTCCGAAAGCGGCATACTCGCCGTCAAGGTGGGTAGCATCCTGGTGCATTATAAAAAACTGTGAGCCTGCTGAATCCGGTCTCATTGAGCGAGCCATTGAGATAACACCCTTTGTGTGCTTCAAATCGTTTTTAACGCCGTTTGAAGAAAATTCGCCCTTAATATTATATCCCGGGCCGCCCATACCCGTTCCGTCGGGACAGCCACCCTGAATCATAAAGCCCTCGATAACTCTGTGAAAAATAAGTCCGTCATAAAAGCCCTCTGAAACGAGCTTTTCAAAATTCTTCACCGTTTCGGGAGCAATATCGGGATAAAGCTCTATTTTAATAAGCTTTCCGTTTTCCATTTCAATCTGAATCATATAAATCTCCTTAAAAATAATTTTTATAATATAATACCACATTAAAAGGAAATATGCAAATCTATATGGTTATTTCAATAATATTTCCGTCGGGGTCGCAAACCGAGCTTTCGTAATATCCGTCGCCGGTCGTTCTCGGACGGGACATTACTTTATAGCCGTCATTTTCAAGCATTTCGGTCAGGCTGTCCACGTTTTCAGCTGTTCCGACGCTGAATGCAAGATGAATATATCCGCAGCCTAAATTACTTCTTTCTGTTTCACAAACATCAGGACGAGTCATGATTTCAAGTTTTGAGTCGTCGTCAAATGAAAGAAAATAAGTCATCAGACCTGTATTTTTGTTATGATATTTGTCGTTTGAAACCGCATTAAAATATTTTTCGTAGAATTTTTTCATGCGTTCAAGGTCTTTTGTATAAAGCGCGATATGGTTAATTTTCATGTATAGCCTCCTTATCATAAAGTATTTTTCTATTGAATTTCCTTACACATAAATAAAATGTGTTCACAATCGACAAAACCATTCTTTTTATAAAACTTTGGGGCAGGTGCATAACGATTAGTCGTTAAAGTAAAGCCTGCAAGCTTATACTCTATTATGTATTCTTCGGCAGCTTTAATAAGCTCGCTTCCATAGCCTTTTCCTTGCATTTCGGGCTGTACAAACATCTCGTCTATGAACAGCTCACTGTTGTTCCACCAGATTTTTTCGTGGCAGAACATTGCACCGCATATCTTTCTGTCAATTTCCAGAACAAAGCCAACAAATTTTTTTGCTTCAAAATAATCATATAAATACTCAGCGGCGATGTCCAAACTCCATCTGCACTGCCACATTTCATTGTTGTAAACATCACAAAGTATTTTCGCGCAATCTGAGATATCTGATTTCACCATTTTTCTTATCATATTGTTCTCTCCTCAAAATGAATAAAAAATATTTTTTATGGGAAAATAAAGTTAACGAGAATAAAGGGGAATTTCTATATGTCAAATAAAATTTCTAAAAACACATTTACAATGGTTAATCCGCCGAGCATAAAAAGCTTTGCTTCAATTGTGGGAAAAAAAGAGGGACAAGGTCCTTTGTCGGACTGTTTTGACCGAATAGAAAGCGACTCGTATTTCGGACAGAAAACGTGGGAAAAGGCGGAAAGTGAGCTTCAGCGGCAGACGGTTGAACTTGCTCTGAAAAAAGCAAGTATAACAACCTCCGACATTGATTTTATGTTCGCGGGGGACCTTTTAAACCAAAGCATAGGAAGCACATTCGGACTTCGTGATTTGAATATTCCGTTAATCGGAATTTACGGGGCATGCTCGACAATGGCGGAGGGACTTATGCTCTCGTCAATTATGACCGATAACGGACTGGGAGGGAATATCGTTGCAGTTACATCTTCACACTTCTGCACAGCAGAAAGACAGTTTAGATTACCTCTTTCCTACGGCGGTCAAAGGACACCTACCGCCCAATGGACCTGTACCGCCTCCGGAGCCATGGTCGTTGCCCCCAAAGCAGAGCCTCCCTATGTCAGAGGTGTTACAATAGGGAAAATCGTAGATATGGGCGTTACCGACGCGAACAACATGGGGGCAGCAATGGCACCCGCAGCGGCATATACGATAAGTACGTTTTTAAAGGATGTCAAAATGAAGCCGTCGGATTTTGACTGTATTGTGACTGGCGACCTTGGGATTGTCGGAAGTGAACTTCTTAATCAGTTCATGAAGGAAGAATATAAAATTGATATTTCAAAGGTTCACCGTGACTGCGGCAAGATGATTTTTGACATTGAAAAACAGGACGTCCACAGCGGAGGTTCAGGCTGCGGCTGTTCGGCAAGCACATTGTGCGGGTATTTCCTCCCCAAAGTGAAATCAGGGGAAATTAAAAATATGCTGTTTATTGCAACAGGTGCGCTTATGTCGCCGACCGCAACACAGCAGGGGGAAAGTATCCCGTCAATCGCACATCTTGTGCATATTTCAAATCAATGCTGATATAACGGAGTGATAAAATGGAATTATTTCTTGAATATTTTAAAGCTTTCCTTGTCGGAGGAATTTTATGCGCTATAGGGCAGATTTTAATTGACTACACAAAGCTTACTCCCGCTAGAATTCTTGTATGTTATGTTGTTGCGGGCGTAATTCTAGGGGCTTTAGGACTTTATGAGCCGCTCATTAAATTTGCAGGGGCAGGTGCAACTGTACCGCTTTCGGGCTTTGGATATCTTCTTTTCGACGGCGTAAAACAAGCGGTTGACGAAAAAGGGCTTATTGGAGTTTTAACAGGCGGGCTTGCGGCTTCAGCGGCGGGAATAACGGCGGCAATGCTGTTCGGACTTATTGTCGCACTGATTTTTAAGCCAAAGGATAAAAGCTGATATTATAATTATATGTGCATTAAAAACGGCTAAGCTTTCGCTTAGCCGTTTAATTTAATCACGTAATAAACTTTATTGGGTTGACATAAGAACCGTTATGTCTTACTTCGAAATGAAGATGATTTCCGGTAGCCTGACCTGTTCTTCCGACAAGACCGATAAGCTCACCCTTTTCAACGTGCTGACCGACAGTAGCGATAAGCTGGCTTTGATGTCCGTAAACAGTTATGTTCCCGTCGGCGTGCTGAATCATTATGCATTTACCATATCCGACATACGTTTGTGACATTATTACAGTACCGCTTTCAGCCGCAAATATCGATGTTCCCTTAGGTGCGGCAATATCTAAGCCCTTATGTCCGCGTCCGTCGCCCATATATGCGCTTATATATCCTCCGGCAACAGGCCAGCAATACTGTCCGTTTCCGGTAACTGTCGTTCCCTTTGTAGGCTTGGGAGTTTTTGTTCCCACTGCAATTTTCTCTGTCACCGGTTCTTTTGTTACGTTAGAGCTTTTAATTGTTCTTCCTACTTCTCTTCCGTTAAGAGTTGTCACTTCGGCGGTAACAATTTCCTCGCCGTCTTTTCCGTCAACCAGCGTTTCCTCATTGCCTTTATAAATCGAACTGTTGTCGACCTTTAAGGTTTCATAAGGTATTGAGCGTGAATATGAAATGTCCTTTACGACCTCGACAGACATATACGGTTCGGCAACCTTTAAAAGAACCTTGTCACCGATTTTACATTCTTCTTCAATTGTCGGGTTCAAAGCAAGAAGCTCTTTGTAAGGAACATTGTTTTTACTTGCAATTTCTATCGGCGTATCATCTTCCTGAACAGTATAATACGCATCAACAGAATTATATGAATTAAGGACAGATGTTACCTTTTCGGGGGAAACCATGCTGCTTGCAAGATAAAGCCCCGGCTTATAGTCAACATTTTTTTGTAAATGAACGGATTTTACACCGCTGCCCTGATATTTTGAAAGAATTCCGTTTAGTGTGGATTTAATTTTGGAAGAATCAGAAACTGCACCTAGAAATTCACCGTCAACATATATTCCGATTGCATCGGAAATTTCAGCCTTGGTGTTGACAATCATTTTATCGACAAGCTGATTAGGATTTACAATTTCTTCGGAATTGCTTACAAGCTGAACAGAAAGCTTAGGAGCCATTACAATTTTTTCGTTCCCGTCAACGTAATTAATACGCTTTTGCATTACCTTTTCAGCCTGGTCAAAAACAGTTTCTTCAGATATAACTCCGAGCTTCTGTCCGTTGTACTCAACGCTTATTCCATAGGTGAGGTTTGACACCCCTGTTATTACGTTAAACATAAATACTATTGAAAGAACTGGCGCAGCCCAGTTAAATGCAGTAATAAAAACTTTTCGTCTGTGCCAGACAGTTCTTCCCGCTTCTGTGATAAAAAGGAATGCGGCAGAAAGAAATCCTTTGTTGACTTTTGTGTCCTCAACATTTTCTTTTAACCAATAAAAATACTCATCAGTATGTGAAAAGATTTTCTTTAAATTACCGCTGAAATTTATAAAATAAGAAAAAAGCTTTTGAATCCAAGGAGAGAATTTTGATTTTAAGTATCCAAAAATTTTAGTAACGGATTTAATTATATAAACGGTCACAAACACACAAAGATGTGTAACGTGTGCGCCGAGCTTTGTCATAAAGGTCTGGAAATTTCGTTTCATTTCCTTTAATAGCTTATCTGTAAAATGCGTTTCATTTTCATTGTCAGCTTTTTTACTGTCCTTAAACATCACAATATCTCCTTTCCTCAAGCAACAATATTGTTACAAAATAGTTACATTAGTAATCATTATACTTGATTCAGAAAAAAAATCAACCTTTTTGACAACAAAAAATCGCTGAAACTATAAACTTCATACAAAACGTCAACAAAGCTATTAATATTTTAGTCATTATGGCTATTGTAATTCAGCATTTCGACATTATAATCCTCAAGCTTTTTCAAGAGGGGAACGACATCTTTTTTCGCATTTTCCAGATTATGCTCAAGATAATTCCCACATTCTTCTATGCTGACACCGGGAATTTCATCATTATATTTTGAAATAAATTCCAGAGAAGCTTTCACCAAATCTATTGCATCTTTATGCTCCATCCCTCTCAAAAGGAGATAAAAGCCTGTACGGCAGCCCATAGGTCCCGCATAAATAACATTTTCGGCGAACTTCGAATTTCTGACATAGGTTGCAAGAAGATGCTCAATGGTGTGCATTGACGGCATTTCAAGATATACTCCACCGTTGGGTTTTACCATTCTGAGATCGTATGTCACGATATCTCCGTCGATTCTTGAGATGTACATCCCCACCCCAAATTTTGTATGATCCACCTGGAAGCTTTTGATTCTTTCCATTTTTATTCATTCCTTTCAATTGTTACAAATCGGTAACAAAAATTACAGCATATTCCGTGCAACTAATTCTTTATATACTATATATAGTATATTTTAAATTACAAGTGCTTTCATGTCATCTCTTATGGGTGATTCGAGAAATATTTTTTCTTTCGTGACGGGGTGTATAAAAGCAATCTCACCGCAGTGAAGTGCCTGACACGAAATGTCGCTCATATCCCCGCCGTAAAGATTATCCCCCGCGAGCGGAAAACCGATATGCGCCATATGAACCCTTATCTGATGTGTTCTTCCTGTTTCAAGTTTTACTTTCAGTAATGAATATTTATTATTATACTTTAAGGATTGATAATGAGTAACCGCCTTTTGTCCGTCCTCACGAACTGTCCTTAAAATAATAGAATCCGTTTCCCTTGCAATAGGAATGTCGATAGTACCGTTTCCCTTTAAAGCTCCGCAGACGACCGCAAAATACGTTTTTTCAATGCTTTTCTGGAGAAGATTCGCCGAATGTGCATTTTTTGCGCATACGCAAAGTCCCGAGGTGTCCCTGTCAAGGCGGTTAATCGGTCTGAACGAAAGTCCCTGACAGTGTGCTGAAAAGAAATTCCCCAAAGTATCGCCCTGATGTTTGATTGAGGGGTGAACCGGCATATTCACGGGCTTGTCAAAAACAATAACGTCGTCATCCTCATAAATTATCGGGACGTTAAGGCTGTCATTTGATTCAAGCTGCTTTTCGTCATGAAATCCGACGGTGAGAACGTCGTTCTCGGAAAGTCTGTCTATCGTTCTTGCATGCTTTCCGTTAAGCATTATCCCGTTTTCCTGCCTTTTAAGCCTTGTTATCAGCCGACGTGAGAAATTGTTTTTCTTCATAAGAAAGCTTTCTATATTAATTCCCGAATGCTGTGCGGATATTATAAAGCTTTTTGTTTTCATTAATTAATACCCTAAATCTAAATTTAATCCGTCCAGAATATTCAGAATTACGAATGCCGCCAAACATCCTGCGCTAATCAATAAATGCCTGAACGAAGCGGAGAGATTGCCCCGATAGCCTATGATAATAAATCTGCTTTTATAAAGGTCATAAATTACTTCAATTTCATCACCGATATTAAATTCGTTGCATTTTACGGGCACTATACTTTTTAATTGAATAATTTTACCGCAGCTGTCAATTTCAACAGCAGGATAATATATATCTTTTTTGGGATTGTGATAAACAATCATTTCAGATATTTTCATTTTACACTGTATGCCCCTGTTTCTCATATAAACATATTCAAGAAAAGTTTTAAGCGCCGAAATAAAAAAGGCAATGGATGATAACATCAAATAGTTATATACTTTCATAACGGCACTTCCTTATCCAAGCTTCATTGTCAGTGAAATCCTTTTTCTCTTTACGTCAACGTCAAGAACGCGCACCTTAACAACCTCGCCGACCTTTACTGCCTCAAGGGGATGTTTGATATACCTGTCGCAAAGCTGTGAAATATGGACAAGCCCGTCCTCGTGAACGCCGATATCTACAAACGCTCCGAAATCTATGACGTTTCTCACCGTTCCTGTAAGCTCCATTCCCGGCTTTAGATCCTTTAATTCCATAATATCGCCGCTTCTTAAAAGAGGAGGGGGAAGCTCGTCACGCGGGTCACGCCCCGGCTTCTGAAGCTCCTTGATAATATCCTTTAATGTGGGAACGCCGACACCAACCTCTTCCGAAAGCTTGTTAAATCCGATTTTTTCGGCACTTTCCGAAAGCTCGCCCGCTTTCCCCGATGAAAAATCAGACAGACTGAACCCGCATTTTTCAAGTAATTTTTTTGCCGCATCATAGCTTTCGGGGTGAACGGACGTATTGTCAAGCGGATTTTTTCCGCCCTGAACCCTTAAAAATCCCGCACACTGTTCAAACGCCTTGTTCCCGAGCTTTGCGACCTTTAACAAGGCTTTTCTGTCTTTGAACTGTCCGTTTTCCTCACGATACAGAACTATGTTTTTTGCGACGGAAGCATTTATTCCCGAAATGTACGACAAAAGCGAGTGTGAGGCGGTATTGAGGTCAACTCCGACGGAATTCACGCAGTCCTCGACAACGCCCGATAAAGCCTCGTCCATTCTTGCCTTTGGCATATCGTGCTGATACTGTCCGACGCCGATTGCCTTGGGGTCGATTTTTACAAGCTCCGCCAACGGGTCCTGAAGACGTCTTGCGATGGAAACAGCACTTCTCAGTGAAACATCAAATTCGGGGAATTCCTCCGCCGCAAGCTTTGATGCGGAATAAACCGATGCTCCCGCCTCGGAAACCACCATATATGAAACCTTCTGAGGAACTTCCTTGATAAGCTCGGCGACAAAGGCCTCGCTTTCCCTTGACGCGGTGCCGTTCCCGATTGCGATTGTCGTTACGCCGTATTTTTTTATAAGAGCCGAAAGTTTAGCCTTGGCTTCGGGAATTTTACTTTGAGGGGGAGTGGGATATACAACCGTTGTTTCGAGAACCTTCCCCGTATCGTCAACAACGGCAATTTTACAGCCTGTACGATATGCGGGGTCAAGCCCCAACGTAACGCTGCCCTTTATAGGCGGCTGTAATAAAAGCTGTCTTAAATTTGACGAAAATACCTTTATCGCCTGTTCGGAGGCATTTCCCGAAAGCTCTGAGCGTATCTCCCTTTCAATCGACGGATAAATAAGCCTTTTGTAGCTATCCTCTGATGCTTGTTTTACGAGGGTGCCGCACTCGCCCTGATTTTTAACGTATTTTGAAGTGACAAGGTTTTCTGCCTCGCCCTCTGGCGCATTGACGGAAACCTTAAGGAATTCCTCCTTTTCGCCCCTGTCAATAGCAAGAATTCTATGTCCCGGGATTTTCCTCACCGGCTCGGTGTAATCGTAATAATTGGTATAAACGCTTTCGGCTTTTTCATCGGCGGCTTTTGAGGAAATTGTTCCAGCCCTTAAAAACAGTGCGCGTATCTGTTTTCTCAGTGCCGCATCGTCGGAAATATCCTCGGCGATAATGTCGAGCGCTCCCTGAACGGCCTCCTCAGCGGACATAACGTTCTTTTCCTCGTCAATAAATTTTTCGGCCTCCTTAAAAGGCTCTCCCTTAAGATTCTGAAGACTTATGTAAACCGACAGCGGTTCAAGTCCCTTTTCTCTTGCGACAGAAGCCCTCGTTTTTCTTTTCTGCTTGAACGGGCGGTAAATGTCCTCAATTTCGACAAGTGCCGAAGCCGCAGAAACCGCCGCTTTTATTTCGTCAGTAAGCTTCCCCTGTTCTTCAATTGACGAAAGGATTTCCGACTTTCGTTTTTCAAGATTTCTTAAATAAGTGAGTCTTTCAAAAATTTCACGCAGCACCTGATCATCAAGCGAGCCTGTAAGTTCTTTTCTGTATCGAGCGATAAAAGGTATCGTCTTCCCGTCGTCTATCAGCGAAACTGTATTGTCAACCTGCTCCTGTCTAACCTTGAATTCCGCCGCAAGCGTTTTGTTAATGTCCATATATTCCTCCGAAAATTAATATTCTTGTTTTTGTCTTAATATTTTCCGTGTGTTTTTTCTTATAAGAAGATCTTCGTCATACTGAGATGCTTCATCAATAACCCTGTTCATAAAAACCGTAATGCTCATGGCATAATACGGAACAATAAAAAACAAAGGGAAGATGAAAAATCCGGGAATAAGCCAGCCTAAAAAAGATAAAATCAGCACCAGAAGATCTTTTCTGTACTTTTTCATAATTCTGAACGAGCTTGACAATATCTGCTTAATGGGCAGGTCAGGATTAAGCACAAAAAGATAATTTGAAAGTATAAATCTCAGAGAAATTAAAATTCCGAGAACAAAAAAGCACAGCGTAAGGATAAAAAAGCAGGTGATAAGAATAACCTGTATTGTGTTGTTCGCGCCCCTTGCGTATGAAGATTGTATAACTCTGTACGCCGCATATACGCATATCCCCGACGGAAGAAATAATCCTATTCCGATTAAGCCCATCACTAAATGCAGAAATACTGTTTTTAAATATACGCGGTTGTTTTCATAGCACACAAAAAGAGTGGTTACGCTGTTGTTGTGACCCTTTACACAGTGAATAAACCACCAGACTGCACCGCTTATTGCCGGTGAAATTATCACAAATCCGAGAAGTATTCTTGTCAAGCTTAAAATGATGAGAAAAATGTTCCCTGAAAATATATTTTCATTTAAAGAAACCGCTCCGACAGTTGTAAAATATGAATATACCGCGGCTTCTCCCAATGAGAAAATAATGTGAATACACAGTATTATGCTGATAATGGCTATTGCCCTAGGCCAGTTATTTGTAAGACTTTCGAGTGCCTGATTTTTTATTTCTTTCGTTTTCATGGCTTCTCACCTTTCAAACTGTATTTTCGGCTAAAAATCATATCCGTCGTCAAATTCTGAAATGTACGGGATTCTCCCTAAAATCTCAAAAACGTTTCCAGTCTGCCACAATTTTGCCGTAATTATTATTTCATAACCCTCGCCAACCTCACAGGCGAATTCCATAGGTTTCATTTTGGGGAGCCCGAAGCAGGAAAGCATATTCATGATTATTCCCGAATGAGTAACTATCCCGCAGTGGGTTAGCCCCTCTTTCATCATGTCGGCGAGAATTATATTCAAAGCATTATATGAACGCTCAATCATGCTCCTTATGCTTTCGCCGTCGGGGGGAGCGTTGTCAATCCCGCCTTTAAGCCATTCCTTATAGCAGTCAAGCTCGATAAGATCCTCGACACTTTGGTTTTCAAAATCGCCGAAATCTATTTCTCTAAGCCCGTCAACAGTCATAAGCTCTCTGTCAGGAAAAATAATTTCCGCCGTTTCTTTACAGCGTATGAGCGGGCTTGAATATACCTTCTGAATTTTAGGATAGTCATTTATTTCATACTTTTCAATAAGCTCATTTCTCCCGCTTTCGCTTAAAGGAAGGTCTGTTGTGCCTATGTATCTTGCAGTTTCGTTTGCCTCTGTTTTACCGTGTCTGATTATACTTAAACGGTATCCTTTCATATTTCTGTTTCCTTTCAAATAGTCTGACAAAATACAACATATTGTGTTTTGCTTATCTATATATTGATTTTATACAAATTACAATACTGTAATATGACAAATATAACAAAAATCCCACAAAAGTTTTATCGACTTTTTTTGACTCACAGCTATTTACAAACTGTATGTATTGTTATATAATTTACATTACGTTAATCATTATTGTGAGGGGGGTGAACCGGTGAATTCCGACTTTTCAAGAATTATAACACTTTTGAGAAAAGAACGCAACATCAGCCAGAAAAACGCTGCATCGGATTTGGGAGTTTCACAGGCGCTTTTATCTCACTATGAAAAGGGAATCCGTGAATGCGGACTTGAATTTTTAGTAAAGGCTGCCGATTATTATCATGTTTCCTGCGATTATCTTTTAGGACGCTCACCTGAGCCTGCCGGAAAAAGAATTAATTATGACGATATCCCTGAGCATGACCCCAATCAGAAGGAAGCGGTTTTAAAAGGCGGAATAATGGCGTCTTTTAATAAAAAGCTTATTATAAATTCTTTGAATATTCTTTTCCCGCTTGCACAGAAAACAGAAAGCGACACGATAATAAAGCATATGTCGTCTTATCTCATGCTTGCGATTTACAGAATGTTCCGCATAATCTTTTCCGCCAACGCGAAAAATGATCCGTATTTCTTTACTATACCCGATGTTCTGGCGAGAAACGGTTCAACCGCCGCAATGGAAATGGCCGAGGGAATGGCAGCAGCAGCAGCAAGCGGAATTAAAATCGGCACTAATGACTGCGTTGAAGAAAACGCCGGTCCAATTATAACAACAGGAGTTCTTACTGAGGATTTCCCGAATTATTCGTCATCAATTTTAAATCTTGTAAAAAACAGCGAGGCTAAAATCCAGCTTTTAAATAATGCAGAAAAATAACCTGCGACAAAAAATATTATACCATTTTTTATGATGAAATAAAACAATATTTATAAATATTTTTGCTGTCTGATTAATAAAGTCGGGCAGTTTTTTATTTTATCTTTTAAATTATACAAAATCAGTGTTTATTTTTTAACAAATGCCTTTTGTTATTGACTTAATTAATAAATAACGATAAAATGTTATTATATATTGTTTTTGGACGGTGATTCTCCACGAAATTTAAAGTTATATTCAGATATGTAATTGTTCCTGTTCTTATAATTGCACTTTGTGTAGTTTATTTTGTTTCAAAATTCACATTCAATTCTTATGAGTTTTTTTCTATGGACACTCTTGTGTCAATTAAAATGACAGGTAAAAATCCCAAAAATTATGCTGATACCGTAAATAAGCTTGACGGAATATTTTCGGCTTATAACGAAAACAGCGAGCTTTATAAAATAAATAAAGATAAACGCTCCGACAAAATTTCTCCCGATACGGCGGAAATAATAAGACAGTCGATTACTTTGTCCGACAAATACGGAAAAGCCGTTGACATTACATCGGGTGCGCTTACCGAGCTTTGGGGCGTTTCAACCGATAACCCGAAAGTGCCGGCGGACGACGAAATAAAAAGCGCTCTTTCTTCAATAGACTACAATAAAATCAAGGTGACCGACACCTCCGTCATTCTTCCCGATAACACAAAGCTTGACTTAGGCTCGGTTGCAAAAGGCTATGCGTGTGACGTACTGAAGCAAAAATTCCTTGAAGACGGCGTTTCCTGTGCAATTGTGTCAATGGGCAGCTCGTCGCTTTTATACGGTGACAAGCCTGATAAATCGGGCTTCACCATAGAAATAAAAAATCCGGACGGCGGTGAGCCTCTCGGGACGATAACTGCTGCTGATACATGCCTCTCAACCTCGGGCGGATACGAAAGATTTTTTGAATCGGGCGGTAAAAAGTACATTCATATTTTCGACCTTTCGACTGGATACCCGTCAGAAAGCGACCTCACCTCAGTAACCGTTTTGTGCGACAGCGGGGTAAAATCCGACTTCCTCTCAACCATTATTTTTACTGAGGGTACAGCGGGACTTAAAAAGCATCTTGAATCCGGCGATTATCTTGTTATTGCTGCCGATAAGAATAAGAAAATCTACTGTTCAGCTTCACTGGATTTCACGCTTAACGAAAACAGCGGATATTCTCTCGGTGAAATATCATGACGGATATTCCCTTTATCAAAAAGCGTGACATTATAATTTTGTCGGCAATTTTTATTTTGTGCATATCCTTTCTGATTTTTCCAAAGCTTTTAAACAGTGGGGAAACCGCCGAAATATCTATTGACGGTGAAATTGTAAAAACGATATCACTTGAAAAGAATGATACTTTTAAACTGAACAGCTTTACCATAGACGTCAGGGACGGGGCAATATGCGTCCTTGATTCGCCTTGTCATGACAAAATATGCGTGCATACGGGATATATTTCAAAGCCGTCACAGACGATAGTCTGTCTTCCCGAAAGGCTGATTATAAAAATAAAGGGAGAGGACAAAGAAGCCGACTTGTCGGTGGGATAGCTTATGAAAACCAGATATATTGCGCTGATGGGGATTTTATCCGCCGCTGCGATTGCCCTTTCCTCTATTGAATTGATTTTCACGCCCGTTCTTCCTCTCGGAATACACATAGGGCTTGCAAATATCGTTATTATGTTTGCACTTATTGTTATTGATACAAAATCCGCATTTACTTTGGTCATGGTAAAAGCTTCATTTGTTTTTCTTGTGAGAGGATTGACGGCTTTCGGGATGTCGCTTTCGGGCGGTATTCTTTCTCTTATTATCATTGTTCTGATTTATAAAAAATGCCGTCCGTCACTTCTTCTATTAAGCGTATGCGGTGCGGTTTTTCACAATATCGGGCAGCTTTGTCTTGCGGCGTTACTCACAAAAAATGCTTCGACATTTTTATACGGGTCTGTTCTTCTTCCGGCGGGATTTCTCGCGGGAATATGCACGGGAATTGTCCTAAAAGTAATTTTCCCCTATATCAAAAATGTAAACGGCAATTATTATAACGGAGGTATGAAATGAAAAGATTAAACGGTGTTCATTTAAAGCATTTTAAAAATACCGAAAACGAAAAGACGGTGATGTTCCCTCTCCCTAAAAGCGTTACAATTCTGATGGCTCAGAATATGGGCGCGCCTTGTGAGCCTATTGTAAATAAAGGCGACAAGGTTTATGTCGGTCAGAAAATCGGCGACACCTCTGCTTTTGTGTCTGTTCCTGTTCATTCGGGCGTTTCGGGAACTGTAACCGACATTACCGATTTCCTTTTGAGCAGCGGGAAAACCTGTAAAGCTGTAATCATCGAAACAGACGGCGAGCAGAAAGTATCGGATACCGTTACTCCTCCGTCAATTGAAACAAAAGCCGATTTTATAGCGGCAGTAAAAGAAAGCGGCGTGTGCGGACTGGGCGGTGCGGGCTTCCCCACTCACATAAAGCTAAACTTCAATCCCGAAAAAACACCGATTGACACTCTTGTAATAAATGCGGCGGAGTGTGAACCTTATATAACCTCCGACTACCGCGAGCTTATGGAAAATCCAGAAAGCGTTCTTAACGGAATAAGACTTTTAATGTCGAAGCTTGACATTAAATATGCAAAGCTTTGTATTGAAAACAACAAGCCCGAGGCAATAAAAATTCTTACCGAAATGGCGGCAACGGACGAGCATATCGACGTCGTAACACTTCCGTCAAGATACCCTCAGGGTGCTGAAAAGGTAATTATCTATTCCGCAACAGGGCGAATTGTCGAGGACGGACAATTGCCGTCGGACAAGAACGTTTTGGTCATGAACGTTTCGACAACGGCATTCATCTATGATTATACAAAAACAGGTATGCCGCTTGTTTCCCGCCGCCTTACCGTTGACGGAAATGCGGTTAAAAAGCCCTGCAATTTAAACGTTCTTATCGGAACATCAATAAACGACATTTTAGCTTATGCCGAGGCGTCTGATTATGAAAAGGTTCTTGCGGGCGGGCCTATGATGGGGAGCTGTATTTATGACACCGCCTCACCCGTTGTGAAAACGAACAACGCTCTTATCGTCTTAAAGGACGTTAAAGAGCCTGTGACGACCTCGTGTATCCGCTGTGGTATGTGCATAAAGGTCTGTCCTATGGATCTTATGCCGACCATGCTTGAAAAAGCTTATGATTATAAAAACGTCGATGCACTTAAAAAATATAATCTTATGCTTTGTATGAACTGCGGGTGCTGTTCATATGTATGCCCCGCCTCCCGCCCTCTTGCGGAAAAAAACCAGCTTGCAAAAATGCTGATACCACGAAAATAATCTTCTGAAAGGATTTGATATTTTGGAAAAACTTATTGTTTCTCCCTCACCGCATCAAAAAAATAAAATCAGCACTCAAAAAATAATGCTTTTGGTGATAATTTCGCTTCTCCCCGCCGTTGTCGCTTCGGGAATAATCTTTGGGCCGCGTGCTCTTCTTCTGATACTTGACTGCGTTATCAGCTGTGTGTTCTTTGAATTCATTTCAAGAATTATAATGAAGCGTTCCAACACAATTTCCGACCTTTCGGCGGTTGTTACGGGAATACTTCTGGCAATGAATCTTCCCGTTACTCTTCCTTTATGGATTGCTTCAATCGGCTCGTTTATTGCAATAGTCATTGTTAAACAGCTTTTTGGCGGGATAGGACAAAATTTCGCAAACCCCGCTATCGTGGGAAGAATTGTACTTATGGTTTCATTCGCCCCTCAGATGACAAACTGGGTGAAGCCGTTCTGGTACAAGGCGGCGGATATCACAACCTCCCCTACGCCATTAAGCAGCGCTATTGCCGTTCGCCCGACATTAAATGAGCTTTGGCTCGGAACAACCGGCGGAAGCCTTGGTGAAACCTGTGCGCTGGCACTTGTTATCGGGGGACTTTTACTTGTTATTACGAGGGTGATTTCACTTTCAACTCCTGTTTCATTTTTAGGAGCGCTTTTTGTTTTAACCTTTATTTTTAATCTCGGACAGGGCGTTTCGTTTTCAACTTCAATTTATGATTCAACATATCAGGTTCTTGCGGGCGGAGCAGTTTTAGGCGCATTCTTCATGGCAACCGATTATGCTACAACGCCGCTTAACAAAAGCGGAAAAATCATTTTCGGCATAGGCTGCGGGGCGATAACCTTTGTTATCAGGCAGTTCGGAAGCTCCCCTGAGGGCGTGTCGTTCTCGATACTGATTATGAACATTCTTACCCCTTATATCGACAATCTCACGATGACAAAGCCTCTGGGCGCAAAAAAGGTTACTAAGGAGGCTGTTAAAAATGCTTAAGAAATTAAACTGGCAGTATATCAAGCCTCCACTTATACTAACTATAATATGTATTATCTCAACCGCACTTCTTGTTTTTGCATATAACCTCACTTATCAGGATACGACAGGAAAAATAACCGACAAGCTTAAATCAGGACTTGAAGATGTTCTCGGCGACGGTAAGTATGAAATGCTTCTGACAAAAAATGACGAGGGAAATTCCGTTCCGCTTGTCTATGACGGGATAACGTCGATAATTAAGGACGACAAAGGCCAAACCGCTTTTGAAATTACCGTTGACGGGTATGCAAAGGGCGGACTTCACGTTCTGGTCGGAATCGACGAAAAAGGCGCAGTTTCGGGCGTTTCAATCCTTTCGATCGGTGAAACTCCGGGACTTGGCACAAAGGTTCAGAACCAAAGCTTTCTTGATTCATTCAAGGGAATCGACAAGACACCGGTTGAGGTTGATTCAATTACCGGAGCAACATATTCGTCAAAGGGAATGAAAAATGCGGTATCGCTTGCGCTTTCAACATATCAGTCAGAGAAAGGGGAGATTTTAGGTGAGTAATAAAAATAACAATCAGTCGGAAAATGCCGAAAACAACGAAAAACTTTCCCCCGATGATATTTCAAACGCCTCGGTATCCGCAATAATCGAAACTGATGATAAGCTTATCAAGGTTACAAAAGCCGAAGAAAAAATCACCCCCGAAGCTCCCAAAAATGAAAAGACTAATTTTTTCCGTAAGCCGTCTTCCGAAAAAATCAAAAAGGAACAACCTAAAAAAGACGACGGGATTTCATATTTTTATGAATTCATAAAAGGGCTTGTCAAGGAAAATCCGACACTTGTCGGACTTCTCGGAATGTGTCCTACTCTCGCAATTACCACAATGGCGATAAACGGCATAGGAATGGGGCTTGCGACGACATTCGTGCTTGTCTGCTCCAACATCGTAATATCACTTCTTAAAAATATCATTCCAAAAGCGGTAAGGCTCCCCTGCTTTATCGTAATAATCGCCGCATTTGTAACATTCGTAAGCTTTATATTAAAGGGATATATACCTTTCCTTTACGATGCACTCGGCCTTTATCTTGCACTTATTACGGTTAACTGCATAATTCTCGGACGTGCTGAGGTTTTTGCAAGTAAAAACAAGATTGTTCCGTCAATTCTTGACGGCCTTGGAATGGGCTTAGGTTTTACGCTTGCGCTCTTCACAATCGGTTCCGTAAGAGAAATCTTGGGAAGCGGTTCATGGCTTGGAATAGCTATTCCCGTTCTTACACCTATGACTATATTTATTCTTCCCGCAGGCGGATTTTTCGTTCTCGGCTGTATTATTGCGCTTGTCAATAAGCTTGCTAACAAAAAGCCTCCTCAGGAGCTGGGCTGTCACGGCTGTCCTAATCAGTCGTCCTGTCAGAGCTGTAAAGGAGGAAATGACTGATGAAAGAGTTACTTGCTATTCTTTTGAGTGCAATGATTATAGACAACTTTGTGCTTTCAAAATTTATGGGAATATGCCCGTTTTTAGGCGTTTCCAAAAAGTTCTCAAGCTCGGTCGGAATGGGTGTTGCCGTAATAATCGTAATGGTTCTTTCGACACTTGCGACATATCCGTTTTATATGGGTGTGCTTGTTCCGCTAAAGCTTGAATACCTCAACAATATTGCGTTTATTCTTATAATTGCGCTTTTTGTTCAGCTTATCGAAATCATACTGAAAAAGGTTATGCCGCCGCTTTATAAGGCGCTCGGCGTTTATCTCCCGCTTATTACGACAAACTGTGCAGTTCTCGGTGTTACGATGATTAACATAAACAACGGTCTTACCTTCGGTGAATCAATCGTCAACGCTCTCGGCGGAGGACTCGGCTTTACTCTTGCGCTTGTAATGTTTTCGGGTGTGCGTTCAAGGCTTGAAACCTGCGATATTCCCCAGACCTTTAAGGGAGTTCCGTCAACGCTTATTGCCGCTTCAATAGTTTCGGTGAGCTTTATGGGATTTGCGGGGCTTATCGAAGGAATTTTCCACTAATCCCCCCGAAACGAAACAGAAAGGATACTGAATATGTTTTTAACCTATATTCTTCCCGTACTGATATTTGCCGGACTGGGAATTATTGCGGGAGTGCTTCTGACAGTGGTTTCAAAGCTTTTTGAGGTCAAAACCGATGAAAGACTTGAGGCTTTAAGTGAAGCTCTTCCTCAGATAAACTGCGGCGCCTGCGGATATTCGGGCTGTAATTCCTATGCCGAAGCGGTTTTAAACGGCGCTCCCACTAATATGTGTACCTCAGGCGGAAGTAAAACCGCCGCCGCTTTAAGCGAAATAATGGGTGTTGCGGCAGGAGAAGTTGTTGCTAAAGTCGCATTTATAAAGTGCGGCGGCGACTGCCACGCAACAAACAGCAAGTTTATTTTTGAGGGGACACAGTCCTGTGCCGCCGCAAACCGTTTTTACAGCGGGAGTGAGCTGTGTATCAACGGCTGTCTTGGCTTCGGCGACTGTCTGAACGTCTGCCCTAACGGCGCAATCGAAATCAAAGACCGCCTGGCAAGAGTCAACATCTCAAAGTGCTTGGGTTGCGGGCTTTGCACAAAGGTCTGTCCGAATAGCCTGATAATCGTCAAGCCGATTTCAAATATTGTCAGTGTCAGATGCTCGTCAATTCAATCGGGAAAAATCACGAAGTCAATCTGTAAGAACGGCTGTATCGGCTGTAAAATCTGCGAGAAAAAATGTCCTGAGGGAGCAATTAAGGTTGAAAACAACCTTGCTTCAATCGACTACTCAAAATGCACAAGCTGCGGTACGTGCGTAGCATCCTGCCCGACAGGAGCAATATCAACCTGTAAATCGTAATATGAATAAAAAAGCAGTCAAGTGATTTGAATCCTTGACTGCTTTTTTAAAACACTATTAATCATTTTAAATACTTAATTAAGTAACTCTTTCCTTGTGATATTTCTTTAATTGATATTTTTGAAAAACCTGATTTCTTGCCTAATTTTATGTAATCTTCTTTTTCAAAAAGCTTAAATCCTTTTTGGGTATATGATGTTTTTTTTAGCCATTGTTTTGAATATACGGCGTTATAAAATACACCGCCGTCCTTCAATGTGCGACATATTTCTGATAATCCTTTTTCTGTATCACTCCAAAAATAAATTGTATTCACTGAGGTTACTGCATCAAAAATTTTATCTTCGTATTTTAAATTACAGCAATCGCCAATAGATAACTTTACTTTTCCAATATCAACAGCCTCACTGTTTCTCCTTGATGCCAATTTTTTCATATCATCGGAAATATCAATGCCATATATTGTTGCGTTCGTTTTTTTATATATTTTATTTATCAGATAGCCGTTGCCATATCCTATATCTAATACAGTTGCATTTTCATTTTTGTTGATACACGAAGAAATGCTCGAGTACATTCTCCTATTTATCGTATTCATTAAAAGACAACAGATCATTCCGATAAAACCTCTTGGTTTTCCAAACTGGGAACCAATGTATTCAGAAAATCTACCCATAGTCTTAACTCCGTTTCTATTATTTTTATATTTTATTGTACCACACACCTTATTACAAGTAAAGGCGTTATATTTCTGTCTGCCATAAAAATCGTAATTAACCTCTGTTAAAAAAAGGCGCCCTCCGGATAACGCATTTCCGGAGGGCTTTTGTGATATGGAGAAAGATAAGATTAAATTGGGGTTTTTATTCGTTAACTGTACTGGGGTAAATACAGGTTAACTTGAAATTATTAAGAGGGGAATTTTCGGGATTTTTAAAAAGCTTCTTCAGTCTGCACCTCCCGTTAATTACTGTACCTCTTTGGTACAATCATATAATAAAGCTCATTTGTGATAGCTTTGTGAAAATTAAAAGAAATCCATCTGAAATATATTCCTTTTATTATGTCGCAGGCTTTAAATCAATTTTTTCGCCAAGCGCAATTTCTTCTCCCTCGGCGGTTTTTCTGTCAACCTTATACCACGCATAAGTTGCAATATGTCCCTCCATATTGTCAAACAGATGAATTGTCACTGACACGTCGTCGCTAACCTCTATATAAGCCGTGGACGGAACATATCCGTCATGTTTAGCCGCATAATAATCAAGCGCCATCTGACTAAGCTCATCATCGGTATAGCCATCCGCCGAGCTTTCTGTTGTTTCGGCTTTAGTCGTTTCCGATGCTGTTGTTTCCGATGCTGTTGTTTCTGATGCTGTTGTTTCTGAAACAGATGATTCGGTTGTCGTTGTCACCTCATTTTCTGATTGCTCATTTGAATTACCCTTGCCGCACGCTGTTAGCAAAACTGCCGCAAGACTTAAAATTGCAATTGCCTTAATAAATGATTTCATCTGTTATTCTCCCTTATTGTCTGATTTTTATTGATTTTTCTTTCTCGCGCTTAATCTCGAACCAGAAAGTTGAGCCTTTGTCAAGCTCCGACTGAACCCCGAACGGATAGTTATGATTTTTTAGAATAACTTTAATTATTGAAAGCCCCAGCCCTGTGCCGATAACCTCACGCTGAGATTTTTCACCCCTGTAATACCTGTCGAAGATCAAAGGGAGCATTTCCGGCTCGATTCCCTTACCCGTATCGCTGATTTCGATCCTTACGCTTTTCACCTTGTTAATCTGGCGGATAATTACCTTTTTATCCTCGCCCGTATAATTCACGGCATTGTTTATAAAATTATACAGCACCTGTTCGATTTTTATTACATCGCCGGAAACTATTGCCTCATCGTCCTCCTCATAAATAAACTCATATCCGTCCTTTTCGGATAAAAGCTTATAGCGTTCAAGGACCTCCATAAGCTTTTCTTTTATTTTGAACGATGAAATGTTAAGCTTTTGATTTCCGCTTTCAATTTTTGAAAGGTCGAGAATATCGTTCACAAGGGCGGAAAGTCGGTTGCTCTCCTCAATAATTATATTGATATGCTCTTCTCTCTTTTCGGGAATTCCGCCGGACAAATCCCTTATCATTTCGGCATACGCCTTGACCATAGTGAGCGGCGTCCTTAAATCATGCGAGATATTCGCTATAAGATCGCGCCTTAAATTGTCGACTTTTGATATTTCGGTCGAAGCATAATTAAGCGTCGATGCAAGCTTTTCGGACTCGTCGTATCCCTCTCCGTCAAAAGAAACGTTATAATTCCCATGAGCAAGATTCTCCGCCGATTTTGTGATATTCACAATAGGATGGGAAATTTTTTTTGCCATAAAAAACGAAATAATAAGTCCCAGCGATAAAAGTGCAATAGTAATATATATAAGCTGCTCCTGAAGAACGGAAATGGTCGAATCAATAGGCTCCAGCGGGGTGTTCAGGAAAATAAAACCCTTTGGGTCGTCCTTAGTTCCGATATACATTCCGAAAAGAAGAGTCTGTGTCCTGATTTTTGTATTATTGATTTTTTTGTATATAACTCCGTTGCTGCTCTCGATAACGGCTTTTCTGTACTTATATACAAACGGGTCGTCCGCATCAATAATATCGGAATTTGAAGCAAGTACGTCAACGCTGTAAAGCGAATACGGGAATTCGCTTTACAGCATTGACGTACTTGCTTCAAATTCCGATATT
>DAOPYP010000001.1:0-11321 GCA_035352975.1 Oscillospiraceae bacterium | reverse complement strand
GGTTATGAGAAGGCTCATATTGTTATCGAACGCCGTACGATATAAAATCATAAGATAATCCGGCTCGGAAACCTTGCTTATAATAGTAACGGCAACTCTTTGAATATCTCTTGTCTTCATAATCTGATAATTAAGCGGAAGAAGCCCTATCTGAAAAATCCACAAAAGCGCAATAATCCCGCAGATAAACGCCATGAAATAAAGCCATATGGTATATCTCAAACTTTTGGGATTTCTTTTAGCCTCTTTTTTCAATATCTTAAAGCGCTTCAAATTTATACCCCATTCCGCGAAGTGTCACAATAAATTTCCTGTATTCGCCGAGGCTGTTTCTGAGCATTTTTATGTGTGTGTCAACAGTTCGGTCGTCGCCATAAAAATCGAAGCCCCAAACCTCTTCAAGAAGCTTTTCTCTTGTGAGGGCAAGATTTTTGTTTTTGACAAGATAAAACAAAAGGTCATACTCCTTCGGCGTCATTGAAATGCGATTTCCGTCGACAATAACATCCCTTGACGGAATATTTATTTCAAGCCCCTCAATTTTAACTATTCCTGTTTTTTCACTTGATTTTGAATTTCTTTTGATAACCGCCCTCACCCTTGCCATCAGTTCTTTCGGCGAAAAAGGCTTTACAACATAATCGTCAATCCCGATTTCAAAGCCGAAAAGCTTGTCGTATTCCTCTCCCCTTGCGGAAAGCATGATAACGGGGATTTCTTTGATTTTTCGTATTTCCTTACAGGCGGAAAAGCCGTCAAGTCTTGGCATCATAATATCCATTATTATAATGTCATAGTCGTTTTTTCTGCACATTTCAACGGCTTCCATTCCGTCACCGGCTTCGGACACTGTGTCCCCCTCAAACTCCGCATATTCCCTGACAACGTTTCTTATCATTTTTTCATCATCGACAACAAGAATTCTGCTCATATTCTGCTATCCTCCCTTTTTTCATAAAAAGCTTATAACCTCGCTTAATTGAGGCTTTATATTACATTCCAAGATAATTTTACATAAATTTAATACGCAAGTATGTACTGAATGTTAATTAATTGTCAAAATACATTATATCCGATAACTATTCATTGACAATAGCTTTAAAATTGGATATAATTTAATTAAATTTATTGTATTATTTGACAACCAATTATAAACAGGAAGTGATAACATATGAATAAACGTTTCATCATTATTTCAAGCATCATATATCTTCTGCTTACTTCTGCTGTCTTTACTTTATTATACCGTTTTCCGCACTATTGGTCAATTTTTATTTTGTTATTTGTTTTAATTTTTTCAGTTTATATTTATCTTATAACAAAAAACAGCTCGACAAAAAAGCCCTCGGCTATTCAGAACGAAGAAATGCTCGATCACCTTCTTGAAAATATAAATGCAATGGTTGTTATTTGGTCGGATGACTTTTCATATGTAAACGTTAATAATATTTTTACCGAAATTACGGGATATTCAAAGGAAGAATGCCGCAGCACGGATATTCTTAAATCAATTATTCCTGTAAAAAATATAGCATCTGTCAAAAATGAAAAAAACGAATTTGCAAACACCGTAAAAAATAAAAACGGGAATGAGCTAGATATAATCTGGAATTCTTCCTTAATTAATCTAAAAAACGAAACGCTCATTCTTTCTGTCGGATTTGACAATACGAAAACATCACAAATGCGTCAGAAAATAAGCGATTTTACAAAAGACCTTGAAGCAACTCAAAACCGCTATTCCCTTTCAATGGAGCTTTCTGAAATCGGAATAATTTTACGAAAAATTGACAGCGACACGTTTTTTATATCAGAACAATTTAAAACAATGCTCGGCGTCAATTCAGACTTCATAAACATTAATGAGCTCCGCGATTTGATTCATCCTAATGACAAAGTCCTTTTTGATGCTTATTGTGAAGCAAACTGCTGTTTAGGCGACATTCATAAAATCCACAATGCCGAATTAAGGATTCTTTCGAGTGACGGGACTTATCACTGGTATGCGTTCAGATATAAGGTTGCCGAGTCAATTGACGGAAAGCCTTCCGATATAGGCGGCGCAATTATTGACATTACCAAAGATAAAGAAAAGGATTCTCTCATTGAAAAAATGGCTTATATCGATGAGCTGACTGAAATTTATAATCGTAACAAATTCATTGAAATAGGCGAAGAAACCTTTAATTGCAGCATAGATCTCAACGTTTTGTACTGGGTTATAGTTATCGACATTGACAGATTTCACATTATCAACGATACCTGCGGATACCAGAACGGCAACAGACTTTTAAAGGAAGTTGCAATCACTATTTTAAAAAACCTTAACGACGGCGGCTTCGGCGCAAGAATAGGCGGAGATAACTTCGCACTTATCATTAAAGACAACGGCGACGAAACCCTCCCCGTAAAAACAATAAAGAACATTCAGGCTCAGCTCGCGGGACTTGCCGTGGACGTTTTTTCAAATCAGACTATTACATGCTCTGCGGGATTTTGTAAAATGCCCACAGACGCGAGTAATTTTCAAAAAGTTCTTGACCACGCTGAATTCGCATTAAGCCTTACAGATGATACAAGAGGCTCGATCAGACGTTACGACAACAAGACACACGACAATATTATTGCTGATTCGACTATTGAAATTGAGCTTGCCAAGGCTCTTGAATTAAATCAGCTGATTTTATATTATCAGCCGAAAATTGACCTCGCAAACGGTAATATCATCGGGGCGGAAGCGCTCATAAGATGGCAGAGGCCTGACGGACGTCTTATTTCTCCCGGATTTTTTATCCCCGTTGCAGAAAACTCACTTCTAATCACAAAAATCAGCGATTTCGTACTTTATGAGGCATGCAGGCAGAATAAAAAGTGGCAGAATGAAGGCTTCCCAAGGTTCTCTGTATCAATCAACCTTACTTCGGTTGACTTTTATCAGACGGACGTTAAAAAGTCAATAAGCGAAGCGCTTAAAGAAACAGGTCTTGAGCCGAGATGGCTTGAGGTTGAGCTTACCGAAAGTCTTGCCCTTAAAGATGTCGAACAGGCGATACATCAGATGAGAGAGCTGAGCGATTTAGGCGTTAAAATTTCAATGGACGATTTCGGCACTGGCTATTCGTCGCTGAGCTATATTCAGGTTCTCCCCATTACGCTGTTGAAGCTTGACCGTTCGTTTATCATGTATCTTGAAGAGGACGAAGTTTCGAGAGAAATTGTTTCGGCAGTAATCAAAATTGCAAAATCCAAGAAAATTCAGACAATCGCCGAGGGTATTGAAACCTTAGGTCAGGCTGAGATACTCAAAAAATCCGGATGCGATCAGGCTCAAGGGTACTTCTTCGGAAAGCCTATGCCAGTTAATGAGTTTGAGAAATTTTTACTGAAAAAACATAATAACGTTGTAAATGTATAAAACAATAAGGCGGATATTTTTATCCGCCTTATAATAGCTTTGGGAGGTTTAAAATGAAAAGACGTATTGGTATTCTCACAAGCGGCGGCGACTGTCCGGGACTTAACGCAACCATCAGAGCGGTGGCAAAAGCCTGCTATACCATGCTCGGCTTTGAAAACACCGAAATCATCGGAATTTCAAACGGATTCAGCGGGTTAATCAACAACGAAACTCACGTTATGTCACCTGAAGATTTTTCGGGAATTCTCACTCAGGGCGGAACAATTCTCGGAACAAAGCGCACACCTTATAAAATGATGCAGGTTATCGGCGAGGACAACATTGACAAGGTCAAGAATATGAAAGATACCTATAAAAATTTAAAGCTTGACTGCCTTTTGACTCTCGGCGGGAACGGCACACACAAAACCTCAAATCTTCTGTCGGAGGAGGGGCTTAATGTAATCGGGCTTCCCAAAACGATAGACAACGATATTTGGGGAACTAACGTAACCTTTGGCTATCACACGGCTGTGGATATTGCCACTGATGTTATCGATAGACTTCACACAACAGCTTCAAGCCACAGCAGGATAATGGCTGTCGAGATAATGGGAAACAAGGCTGGCTGGCTGACTTTAAGCGCGGGGATTGCCGGCGGGGCGGATTGTGTCGTCATTCCGGAAATTCCGTATAATATCGACAAAGTAATTGAATGCATGACAAAGCGTGCGGCTATGGGCAAGAGCTTTTCTATAATCGCGGTGGCAGAGGGTGCTTTTGATGTCGCAGAGGCGGAAATGAAGAAAAAAGAACGTCTTGCCAAACGCACAGAAGAAGGCATTGTAACAGCAACAAATCGCATTGCGGCACAAATTCAAAAGGCATCAGGAATTGAAACACGCGTTTGTGTTCCGGGGCATATGCTTCGCGGAGGAAGCCCTTGTGCATATGACAGAATTCTTGCAACGAAATTCGGCGTTCATGCCGCAAAGCTTATAGCGGATGAAAATTACGGAAAAACTGTCGCAATGGTCGACGGCATTATAACCTCAAACCATTTGAAAGATATTGCGGGGAAAACAAAATTAGTCACCCCCGACCACCAGCTTGTCACCACCGCGAGAAATCTCGGCATTTCATTCGGAGATTAAAAGTAAAGCCTTTTTCAAAGAAATTTCTTTGAAAAAGGCTGTTTTTATATTTCACATTTATAAACTCTTGAACTGTCGCCCCATGGGTGATAGCCCATTCCGATAAACTCAAAGCCGAATTTTTCGTAATATCCGACATGGGTTGTCGCGAGATAAACCTTATTAAAACCTGCATTCTTAGCGTCTTTTTTAACATGCTCAAGAAGAACTGAGCCTAAATTCTGTCCGCGCCTGTCCTCTTCAATAAAAATTGAAGAAATCCAGGGACTTAAATCCATTCTGGATATAAAATCGTTGATGATAAGCCCTGCACAGCCGATAATTTCTCCATCATGCTCAAGGAGAAACCATCTTGGAAGAGGACTTTCAACGTCAATACTGTGTTCAATGCAGTCGTGATAGCAAAGATAGTTTGATACATTTCCCCATTTGCTGTATATATACTGAATGGCTTTGTCTAGATACTCGGGATTATCGCGTATTTCTATAACTCGCATAAGTTTCCCTCCTTTATTTAAGTCCTATAAATTCTTTAAAGTTCTCCGAAAGGATTTTTTTGTTTTCTTCGTATGAAAGTCCGATTTTAAAGAATCTTTCTAGCTCCTCTGCATGATCCCACATAGGAAAATCCGTTCCGAAAAACATATTTTCAACCCCGTATTCATGAACAAGCTTATTCGCATATTCCGGCTCGATAGAAAAAAGCGAGCTGCTTGTGTCAAACTTGAGATTTGGGGATCTGAGGCATTCCTCCGCCTCTTTCCAACACTGATATCCCCCGAAATGTGCGGCAATAACCTGAAGCTTCGGGAAATTCTTCATAACTGTAACGAGCTTTTGGGGGCGGGAATAGTCATACCTGTCATCGCCCATGTGAATTAATATCGGGAGTACGCCCTCAATCTGTTCATATATTCCGAACGCATTTTTATCGTCAATGTCAAACTTCTGAAAATCAGGGTGAATTTTTATCCCTTTTAGCCCTAGCGAAATAACTCTTTTGACTTCTCCCTCAATATTTTCATAATCGGGATGAAGTGTGCCGAAGCCGATGAATTCGGGGTGTTTCTGACATTCGTCGTAAATAAAGCTGTTTATACTTTCTGTCTGCTGTGGAACCGTAGCCGTCGAACAGACAAGATATTTCTTTACTCCGATTTTTTTTCCGCTTTCTATCAGATTATCTCCCGAGCCTGTCCCGAACATAGGAAGCCCGTAAAAGTCGCCTATCGCGGCTGTTGCTTTTGTAACAATTTTTTCGGGGAAAATGTGTGAGTGCGCGTCAATGATTTCAAAATCCTTATATGTGTAGCTTTTCAATTTTTTATATGCTCCTTAAAACTGCCTTTTATAAAAATCAGCGACACTTACTGCCGCTGATTTATTTAACTATTTAATTTGATTTGCGATTGATGAAATTTCGCTCAATAATTGTGCGATATTTTCTGCGTTGTCAATATTACCTCTAAGAATGCCCTCGGTTTTTTGGATGTTATTAGAGATTTCTTCGGTGTTTACTCCAATTTCCTGAATAATGCTGTCGATTTTATCGGTTGAGGATTTGCTGACATCAGCAAGGCTTCTAACTTCCTGTGCAATAACGCCGAATCCCTTTCCGCTTTCCTTTGCCCTTGATGCCTCAATAGAAGCGTTAAATCCGAGGATTCTGGTGTTCATGGCAATATCCTGAATTGATTTAACTGTGTCCTTTGTATCGGCAAGCTTTTTAACCGAGTTCTGTGCTATACCGCTCAACGCCTCATAGCTGTCATAAAGCTTTCTGGTGTTAATGCTGTTAACATGAATGAGCTCATCAATTTCTACAAGCTTTTTGTGAAGCATTCCCTCGGCACTGTCGCTGTCGCCTGTAAATGAAAGATTGCTTTCCTGACTTGGGGACGAGGATTTTTTCCCGCATGAAGAAACCATCTGTGCAATTGAGAACAAAAATTCAGATGCAGCATTTATTTTACTTTTAGAAATAACCGGTACGGACTGCAAATCCTTTAAAAATGCCTTTGGATCTACACCTAAATCGTCAGCGACCCTATTAGCCTTGCTTTCGCTAAGTGAATCCTCAAGCACCTGTCCCGCAACTATTACGGCAAGCTGTTTCCCGCCGATTACAATAGCCGCTCCGATTTCGGTCAGCCCAGTCTTTGTGACATAAGTAGCGGGGCGCCCTGTGCCAATCATCTTGGCATCTGATACATATTCCTGTCCGCCCAATGCCGAATCCTTTGAATATTTTGCGCTGAATTCAGACGGCTTACTTATTCTTGTGACAAATCCGCTCTCACAAAATGTAACTGCGCTCATGCCCGTTACGTTAGCAAAACCATCCTGTAATTTCTGAAGCATATTAGTGTCTATGTAATCTTTTAAGCGTTCATTCATAGTAAGCACTCCTCTATTTTGAATATGTAGTGTCAAGTTTTTCGATGATTTTCTTATTTAATTTTATAATTTTTTTCCTCTTTTGTCAATATTATTTAAAATATTTTTATAGTATATATCCAATTTTATAAGATGTTATAAAAATCCGCAATTAATTTTATAATTTAAAGTTGAAATTATCGCCGAATTGATATATAATATTAAATGCTAATTATTTTATTCAAAAGGCTTCCCTTGGAAAGAGGTTACAATGTACTACTACTGCTGTGGAATATCCGATGTGGGAAATACCAGATCTCACAATGAAGACGCATTTTTAATCAATAAAATTGTTATGACAAAAGCCAAAATGGAGAGCAGCCTGAGTATTCCTTTTATTATCGGCGTTGCCGACGGTGTCGCCGGCGAAAAATCGGGAGAAATTGCTTCTCGCTTAACTCTTCAGCTTTTAAGCAATATTAAATTTTCCTCCGCCACCAATTTAAAGAAAAAAATTCTAGATATACACGAGAATGTCCGTTCTTATGGACTTAATCACGACGAATCCCTGAATATGCAAAGCACACTTTGTGCGCTCGCCGTCGATGAGAATAATCAAGCGTGCTCGGTTAACATAGGTGATTCAAGGATGTATAGATTTCATGAGGGTGAAATTATACAGCTCACAAAGGATCAGTCACTTGTTCAGCTTCTCGTTGATGCGGGCGAGATTTCTCGGGAAGAGAGCAGGGAACATCAAAAAAGGAATGTCATCTTCCCCGTTATTGGGAATGTCACCTCAGAGCCTTGTCCGGACATCATTAAAATCGGCGAAATTTTGTCAGGCGACATAATATTGATATGCTCGGACGGTTTATCAGACTATGTCACACCGGAAGAAATTGAAAAAATTCTTTCCCAAAAAGGGGAACCGCTTATCAGCAGGCTTTCATCACTGATAAATCTTGCCCTTAAAAACTGCAGCAACGATAATATTACCGTTCTTGCTCTTTCATGTAAGGAGGAATAATCTTGAAGAAAAAGCCGAATATTTTTGCTGTAATTTTTCTTGCGGTTATAATGATTGCAGTAACTTTTTCGCTTCTCATACTTAAAAATGTTATTTCACCGTTTTTTTGGTTTTTGATTATTCTGTGTATAAGTGCAGCAAGCATGGCATACAGTATGAATAATGAAAAAAAAATCAGAAAAGAGTTTTCGGATCGTAAAAAAATTCGCGAACAGCGTGAACTTGATGAAAAAAATCGTTATATTTAAAATTTAAACGGGAATAATACCTCTGAAAATATTTTTTCGGAGGTTATTTTTTATGCCCATATCTCAAAAACAATATCAGATTATGACGAAAAAGGCTTCCCCAGGCTCAAAAAGCTGGATTGATATTCCGTCTGCATTTGTTATCGGCGGATTAATCTGTACAGTGGGAGAGTATTTATCGAATACTTTTAAAGACAACGGATTTGATTCAAAGTCCGCAGGCGCATGGACCTCGGTTGTTCTTGTTTTTTTAAGTGCACTCTTAACAGGACTTGGACTGTACGAAAAAATCGCAAAGCACGGGGGAGCGGGCACACTTGTTCCGATAACAGGATTTGCAAATGCCGTTGTTTCTCCTGCGCTCGAATTCAAATCCGAAGGATTTATTTTAGGCTTAGGTGCAAAAATATTCATTATTTCGGGACCAGTAATCCTTTATGGCACCATGGCTTCGGTAATTTACGGATTAATATATTATTTCTTTTTGAAATAACGATTGTTAAAGCGGCATTCTTATGATAATATTATTTTGAGGTGATTTTATGCTAAAAAAAATATTGTCAAAGGATACTTGTGCAAATTGCAGGATATGCTGCGTTTTCGACAATGACGACCTTTGGGAGCTTCCCAAAGAAATTGAAAAGCCGCAGCAATCCGAGGACGGGTTATATTACTGTCCGATGCTTTCTGATAGCGGATGTACCTTAGGAAACGAAAAGCCATTTGAATGCAAAATATGGCCTTTCAGGGTTATGGAATATAAGGGGAATCTTGTTATCACGCTTTCTCCTGTATGCAATAACTTATACAAAAAGCCATTAAATGAGCTTATGGAATTTCTTGAAAACGAACGGCTTTATGAGGTTATATTAAACGAGGCGAAAAATCATCCCAATATTGTAAAGCCATATATTAATGGCTATCCGATTTTATGGATTGATTAAACTAATAAAAAAAATGCTGTCCGCTCTGCAACGGACAGCATTTTAATTATTTGATGTTAGAAGTCGTAATTAACTTCAATCAACTAATTCAGTTAAGAATTAGCCTCTCTTCTTAGCAACTACAGCAGCAGCAACGATTGCAACTGGGATAACTGCAAGAGCGATAGGAGCGTTACCTGTTGTTGGGTTAGCAGCAGCAGCAGTTGTATCAGCAGCAGGAGCAGCTGTTGTTTCAAGAGCAACAGTTGTTTCTTCAGCAGCTTCACCAGCTGAGAGGTCAGCTAATTTCTTAGCAGGAACGTCAACAGTTAATGAATCGATAACGAACTTCTTACCACCAGAAATTCTGATAGCACCGTCAATGATTGTACCAGCAGCCAAGCCCTGTGTGATTTCATCCCATGAAAGTGTAATCTTGTTATCCTTCATGTTAGCAGCTGAATAGAACTTGTTAGAAGACTGTGTGTTTACAGCAAGAGCGAAGTCCTGAGCTGTAGCACCAGAAACGAGAGGAGCGTCAGTTTCTCTGTTGAATGTATCATTTCCACGGCCAGCATCAGTTGTTGTAGCTGTGTAAACGCCGAATGATACTGTAGCACCCTTAGCATCGCCGATTAATGACTGAATTTCCTTGAGCATGCTGTTCCAAGCAACGTTCTTGATGTCATCATTTCTCTTAGCAGCAGCTGCAATAGCGTTCTTAGCATCAGTTTCCTTAGCCAAAGGAGTTTCAGAAGTCATTTCTTCCTTGAAAGAATGAATATAAGATGATTTTCCATCCCAAGAAACTATGCCGTAATCATTTCTTTCCCACTGAGCTGTTGTGTTAGGATTTCCGAGGTAGTAAATTGTATCCTGCTTTGTTACTGCGCCGATATACTTATCAGTAGTTGTCTTGTAAGTTGAAGCGTTAAGACCTGTGAATGTTACACCGTGAACAACTTCAGAAGAACCAACTGTACCCTTAGGAGTAACAATTACGTTACCAACACCAGCAGCACCAGCACCTCTTGTTCCATTAGGTCCAGCAGGAACAGCAGCAAAAGCAACAGCATCAAATGAATTGAATACCTGTGTCCAAGATGTATTAAGAGTACCAGGAACAACATTTGTAGGTTCACCAGTTGTTACGTCAGCATTTTCCTGCCAAATGTTAGCAAAATATTTCTTTTCTGTTTTAGCAAGATCATCAGCTTCAGTCTTCTTTGTCTTAGAATCAGAAGTTGTGTATGAGAGCTCATAGTTTGTGATATAAGCATCAAATGTAGCACCGATATCAATTGAACCGAGTGATGTGTTAGTACCACCAGCAACGTTCCAAATATACCACTTGTTTGTATCCTTAATCTTTCTGAGTTCATAAGTCATTGATACAGGTGAAGTATTTCTGTTTCCAGCTGTATCAACTGTTGTAAGATACTTAAATCCGTCAATCTTAAGCTTAGCAGAATCAACTGATACTGAAGAAGACTTAGCAGCATCATCGCTCTTTACACCATTACTTGTCTCATAGAATTCAACCATAAGAACTGAAGAACGTGTATCACCAGGAATTGCTGTATCAATACCAGCAGCAGCAGGAGCAACAGCAGCAGTGAAAGTTGAAGCAGCAACAGCAGGAACAACAGCAGCAACAAAAGTACCAGCAGCTGTAGCACCTACTGAGTAATTAACTACAGCATTAAAACCACTAAGAAGGTTAATTTGAGCAACTAACTGTGCAGCCGTTGTTGTACCAGCAGTAACTGCGTCAAGAGTCAATACATTGCCTGCATATGCTGCACCAACTGCATCTGCTCCGCCGTCAGCAATTGTAAATGCAGCAGGAACACCTGTAGCTGTAATTGTAATTGTGCTGCCGTTTGCAAGAGTCATTGTTGAAACAGCTCTGCTTGGGGTACCTGCAGTATTTGTAAGAATCTTATAAGCATAATTTGTCTTGCCTTCCCAAGTTACCTTATACTTAGTAGCTGTGAAGTCCCAAGTCTTTGTGAATGCTTCCTGATCCTTTGTGAAAGTCAGCTCATTCTTAGCTGATACCATTGTTGTAGCCATTGCAGAGATAGCTACTACGCTAGCGAGAACGCCAGCAAATGCTTTTTTCATGTTCATGAAAAATTTCCTCCTCGTTTTGTTTCAAAATTTTTATTTATTTATTCCCATAAAGGTATG